>JANJVX010000229.1 GCA_024709845.1 Burkholderiaceae bacterium
AGTGGCTTGACGTAACCCGTTATGCCTGCGCCCCTGCGCCTAGCAGCTGACCCCTTGGCCGCTGGCTGAAAGTACCAATTAGAGTGAAACACTACACCAGCCGTCAGTCATCCTGATCCGGATCCATGCCGGGGAACAACACCTCGGTGAAACCGAACTGCGTGAAATCGCGCATGCGCATCGGATAGAGAATGCCTGCAAGGTGGTCGCACTCGTGCTGCACCACGCGCGCATGGAACCCGTCCGCAGTCCTGTCGATGGCACGCCCCTGCAGGTCAAACCCGGTGTAGCGGATGCGGGACCAGCGCGGCACCCGCCCCCTGAGGCCAGGGACAGACAGACACCCTTCCCAATCCAGGACTTCTTCGCTGCCAATGGGGGTGATGACAGGGTTGATGAGCACCGTGGCAGGCACCAGCGGACGGTCGGGATAGCGCGGATTGTGCTCATCCGAACCAAACACCACCACCTGCAGGTCCACGCCGATCTGCGGCGCTGCCAGCCCGGCGCCACGTGCTGCACGCATCGTGTCGTACATGTCATCGACCAGCTGACGCAAGGCGTCGGTGTCGAACTCGGTCACGGGACGCACCGCCCGCAAGAGGCGGGGATCCCCCATTTTCAGGATGTTGTGGATGGCCATGGTTTCAGCGATCAGTTCGGAAAGGCAGAAAAAAGCGCCGGCACGGTCCAGCGGCATACGCAATGAGGTCCGCCAGCATAACGGCACTGTGAACAGGCCTATTCCGCGCCACGCAATACCCCCGTGCATGCACAATGCAGGCACACCTCAAGCACTGCACAAGACCCGCTCCATGGACCCCACCGCAGGCAAGCCGCTTCCCGAGGCAACGCCCGCCCGGCCTGCGCCACCCGTTCACCGCGCACTGCCCCTGCCCGTGCGCTGGGCCTTGCTGGCTTTTTCCGTGCTGTGCCTGGCGCTGGGAGTCATCGGGGTCTTCGTGCCCGGCCTGCCAACCACGGTGTTCATCCTTCTGGCAGCCTGGGCAGCCGCACGCTGCTCGCCCCGCCTGCATGAATGGCTGTGGTACCACCCCCTGTTCGGCATCATGCTGCGGGACTGGGCCAATGGCGGCCGTGTCAGCCGCCGCTCCAAGTGGAACGCCACCGTCATGATGGCCCTGTGCGCCGTGATTCTGTATTTCACCGCACCCAAGCTCTGGATGGCCGCCATGGCATGCACCTTCATGTCGTGCGTGCTGACGTGGCTCTGGCTGCGCCCGGAGCCGGATCGATCCTGATTCTGGATTTTTGGTTTCAAGCCCTTTTTTGTGTATATAATGCAAGGCTTGTTCCTCGATAGCTCAGTCGGTAGAGCGCCGGACTGTTAATCCGTAGGTCCCTGGTTCGAGCCCAGGTCGAGGAGCCACAATTTCAAAGCAGGCCCTGCATGTGGACGCGGGGCCTTTTACATACCGATCATTCCTCGATAGCTCAGTCGGTAGAGCGCCGGACTGTTAATCCGTAGGTCCCTGGTTCGAGCCCAGGTCGAGGAGCCATGAAAATCCCTGCACGCCCAGCGTGCAGGGATTTTTTTTGCGTCCTGCCGCCGCAAAAGGATTCTCTCCACGCCCGTAGAATCAAGCGCGCATGCCCTTGATTTACCTCATTCTTCTCCCTTTTATCGGCAGTCTTCTTGCGGCCTTCCTCCCCGCAAACGCCCGCAACACCGAATCCACCGTGGCCGGGCTGATTGCACTGTTCTGCGCCGTACAGGCTGCGCTGTGCTTCCCCGACGTCTCCGGCGGCGGCGTCCTGCGCCAGGAGATTGAATGGCTGCCTGCCCTGGGCATGAACATCGTCGTCCGCATGGATGGATTCGCCTGGATGTTCTGCATGCTGGTACTGGGTATCGGCTCGCTGGTGGTGCTCTATGCGCGCTACTACATGTCGCCGTCCGATCCCGTGCCCCGGTTCTTCTCGTTCTTCCTGGCCTTCATGGGCGCGATGATGGGTGTCGTACTTTCCGGCAACATCCTCCAACTGGCCTTCTTCTGGGAGCTGACCAGCCTGTTCTCGTTCCTGCTGATCGGCTACTGGCACCACCGCAAGGATGCCCGCCGTGGCGCACGCATGGCATTGACAGTAACCGGCACCGGCGGGCTGTGCATGCTGGCCGGAATGCTGGTGCTGGGGCACATCGTGGGCAGCTATGACCTGGACCAGGTGCTATCGGCCGGCGACCAGGTCCGCCGGCACGCCTGGTACCTGCCCGCGCTGGTGCTGATTCTGCTGGGCGCTCTGACCAAGAGCGCGCAGTTTCCCTTTCACTTCTGGCTGCCCCATGCGATGGCGGCGCCCACGCCCGTGTCGGCCTACCTGCACTCGGCCACCATGGTCAAGGCCGGGGTGTTCCTGCTGGCCCGCATGTGGCCGGTGCTGGGCGGCACCGAGCCCTGGTTCTGGCTGGTGGGTGGCGCGGGTCTGTGCACCTTACTGATCGGTGGCTACGCAGCCATGTTCCAGAACGACCTCAAGGGGCTGCTGGCTTACTCCACGATTTCGCACCTGGGGCTGATCACCCTGCTGCTCGGGCTCAACAGCCCGCTGGCAGCAGTGGCAGCGGTTTTCCACATCATGAACCATGCCACGTTCAAGGCATCGCTGTTCATGGCCGCGGGCATTGTGGACCACGAGAGTGGCAGCCGGGACATCCGCCGTCTGTCGGGCCTGCGCACCCTGATGCCGATCACCGCCACCCTGGCGATGGTGGCCAGCGCGGCCATGGCCGGGGTGCCACTGCTCAACGGCTTTCTGTCCAAGGAAATGTTTTTTGCCGAGACGGTGTTTCTGGATGCCGCCCCTATCGTGCGCATCGGCCTGCCCATCGCCGCCACCGTGGCGGGCATGTTCAGCGTAGCCTATTCGCTGCGCTTCACCGTGGACGTTTTCTTTGGCCCCATCGCCACCCAGTTGCCCCGCACCCCCCACGAGCCCCCGCACTGGATGCGCGTTCCCGTGGAGCTACTGGTGCTGGCCTGCCTGGTCGTGGGCATGCTGCCGGCGTGGTCGGTAGGCCGGTTTCTTGACGCGGCGGCATGGCCCGTGGTGGGTGGCGCCCTGCCACCCTACAGCCTGGCCATCTGGCATGGCCTGAACACCCCTTTCCTGATGAGCCTGGTGGCCCTGGCAGGCGGCGTGGCACTGTATGCGCTGCTGCGCAGGCTGCGCCACACCGGACGGATCGGCGCCCCGCCGCTGATACAGCACCTCAGCGGACGCCGCCTGTTCGAGAACACCCTGGCCCGGTTGTCCCTGGGCGGACGCAACGGCCGGCGCCTGCTGGGCACCCGGCGGCTGCAATGGCAGATGCTCTGGCTCATTGCGGCGGCCCTGGCAGCGGGCGCGCTGCCGCTGTGGATACATGGCCTGCAACGTGGAGACCGCGCCAGCCTGCCGCTGTCCCCTGCGTTTGCCCTGCTGTGGTTTCTGGGCGGGCTGTGCGCCATCGCAGCCGCCTGGCAAGCCAAATACCACCGCCTGGCCGCGCTGACGCTGCTCGGTGGATCTGGCCTGGCCACCTGCATCACCTTCCTGTGGTTTTCCGCCCCCGACCTGGCCCTCACCCAGATCGTGGTGGAACTCGTCACCACCGTGCTCATCCTGCTGGGCCTGCGCTGGCTGCCCAAGCGCGATGAAAGCCTGCGCATTCCCACCATGGCCGAGCAGCGCGGCACCCGCCTGCGCCGCATGCGCGACATGGCGCTGTCCATCACGGCGGGCGCCGGCATGGCGGGGCTGGCGCTGGCCATGATGAGCCGCCCCTTTCCGGAGAGCACCTCCACCTTCTTCCTCGAACGCGCATTGAGCGAAGGGGGAGGCACCAATGTGGTCAACGTGATGCTGGTCGACTTCCGGGGATTCGACACCTTCGGCGAGATCGTGGTGCTGGGCATCGTGGCGCTCACGGTGTATGCGCTGCTGCGGCGCTTCCGCCCGGCGCGCGAGGCCATGGACCTGCCCGAACAGCAACGCAACCTTCCCGCCGATCTGCACACCGACCTGGTCAACCCCCGCTATGCCACGGACACGGCGGTCGGCTACCTGATGGTGCCCGCCGTGCTGGTGCGCCTGCTGCTGCCGTTCGCGGCCATTGTGTCGGCCCACATGTTCATGCGCGGCCACAACGAACCTGGCGGTGGCTTCGTGGCCGGGCTGGTGATGTCGGTGGCCCTGCTGCTGCAGTACATCATCTCCGGCACGCAGTGGGTCGAGGCTCACCTGCCACTCAACCCGCGCCGCTGGATCGCCATGGGATGGCTCTTTGCGCTGGCCACCGGCCTGGGCGCCTTGGCCTGGGGCTACCCCTTCCTGACCAGTCACACCGCCCACATGCACTGGCCCATGGTGGGAGAGATGCATATCGCAAGCGCCATGTTCTTCGACATCGGCGTCTTCACCCTCGTGGTCGGCTCGACGCTGCTCATCCTCACCGCCATCGCCCACCAGTCGGTGCGTGGCCATCGCTTCCACGCCCGGATGGCCGATGAAGCCGCCGCGGCGCAAGCGGCCCCCATGCCAGGAGAGCGTTGATGGAAATCGTTCTGACTCTGGCCATCGGAGTGCTCACGGGTTCGGGTGTATGGCTGCTGCTGCGCCCGCGCACCTTCCAGGTCATCATGGGGCTGTCCCTGCTGTCGTACGCGGTGAACCTGTTCATCTTCAGCATGGGCCGCCTGGGCCTGGCCATCGACAAGGAACCCGTGCTCCAGCCCGGCGTGCCCCAGGACCTGCTGCACTATGCCGACCCCATGCCCCAGGCCCTGGTGCTGACGGCCATCGTCATCGGTTTCGCCATGACGGCGCTGTTCCTGGTGGTGCTGCTGGCCTCGCGCGGCATCTCGGGCACCGACCATGTCGACGGCAGCCACTCCCGCGACGAGCAGGAGATGCCATGAGCCTCGCTGGCGCACTCACCACGCAGCTCATGCCGCACCTGATGCTGGCGCCGATCGCGCTGCCCCTGATCACCGCCGCACTGATGCTGCTGCTGCGCGAGGAGCAGCAGCGCCTCAAAGCCGCGTTCAACCTGCTTTCCACCCTGCTGGGGCTGGCGATTACCGTCCTGCTGCTGGCCTGGACACACCAGGACACCGGACCCGCGACGCTGGGGGTCTATCTGCCTGGCAACTGGCCTGCCCCTTTTGGCATCGTTCTGGCCCTGGACCGCCTCTCCGCCATGATGCTGGTGCTGACCAGTTGCGTGGCACTGGCTTCCATCGTTTTCGCCACAGCACGCTGGCACCGTGCCGGAGTGCACTACCACCCGCTGTTCCAGTTGCAGCTCATGGGCCTGGCAGGCGCCTTCCTGACGGCGGACCTGTTCAACCTGTTCGTGTTCTTCGAGATCATGCTGGCCGCCTCCTACGGTCTGCTGCTGCACGGCTCCGGGCGCGCGCGCGTGCAGGCCGGGTTGCACTACATCGCGATCAACCTCGCGGCCTCCTCGCTGTTTCTCATCGGTGTTTCCATGCTCTACGGCATCACCGGCACGCTGAACATGGCCGACCTCGCGCAAAGCATTTCCCAGGTGGCGACGGCAGACCGGGGGCTGCTGCACTCGGCGGCTGCCATCCTGGCCACGGCCTTCCTCATCAAGGCCGCCGCCTGGCCCCTGAACTTCTGGCTGGTACCAGCCTACGGCGCGGCCACGGCCCCGGTGGGCGCGCTGTTCGCGCTCATGACCAAGGTGGGCGTCTACACCCTGCTGCGGCTCTGGACCCTGCTGTTTGGCATGGATGCCGGCGCCTCCGCACAGTTCGGCAGCCTGTGGCTGATCGGCTGCGGCATGGCCACCATGGTGTTCGGCGCCATCGGCATGCTTGGCTCGCAGCGGCTCACCCACCTGGCGGGCTTTGCGGCCATCCTGTCGTCGGGCACGCTGCTCGCGGCTGCGGGCTTCGGGCAAGGCCTGCTGACGGCGGGCCTGCTGTACTACCTGCCCAGCTCCACGCTGGCGGTCAGTGCCCTGTTCCTGCTGGCCGACCTGGTGGACCGCTGGCGCAACGATGGCACCAACCTTGCTGCCTACGAGCAGGATGACGAGGCACCGTTCCTGGACTCCGAGCTGATTCCCACCCAGGGACTGAACCTGGACGACGACGAAGAGGTGCTGATCGGCCGGGTGATCCCTGCCGCGGCAGCCTTTCTGGGGCTTGCCTTCATGCTGTGCACCCTCGTGATCGCCGGCCTGCCACCGCTGTCGGGCTTTGTGGGCAAGGTGGCCATGCTGACCGCCCTGCTCAACCCGATGGGACTGGGCCTGTCCGAAGGCCCGCCGCCCGGCCCCCTGGCCTGGACGCTGCTGGCGCTGATGATCGGCACCGGCCTGTTGGCGCTGATCGCGCTGACGCGCAGCGGCATCCGCCATTTTTGGGCCAGCCATGGCCGCGCCGCCCCCACCCTGCGCGTGCTGGAGGGCGTGCCCATCGCCCTGCTGCTGGCCGGTTGCGTGGGGTTGACCTTCAAGGCGGGCCCCGTGATGGACTTCACCCAGTCCACCGCCCAGGCACTGCTCGCCCCCAGCCGCTACGTGCACGCCGTGATGTCGGCAACCCCCACGCCGAACCCACCCGCCACACTCCGGAAAGAGGCGCCATGAAACGCCTGCTGCCCTCCCCCCTGCTGTCGGTCTGCCTGTTCGTGCTGTGGCTTCTGCTCAGCCGCTCCGTCAGCGCCGGTCACCTGATTCTCGCTGCCGTCCTGGCCGTGCTCGTTCCGCTGCTGACCGGGGGGCTGCGCCCGCTGGCGGTGCGCATCCGCAGGCCCGGCACCGTGTTGCGCCTGGGGCTGCGCGTCATGGCGGACACCATCGAATCCAACCTCGCCGTGGTGCGTTTTCTGGTCTTTCCTTCGCGGCGCCGCCACCCTTCGGGTTTTGTCCATATCCCCTTGGAACTGCGGGACCCCAATGCCCTGGCGGTGCTGGCCATGATTGTCTGCATCACGCCCGGAACGGCCTGGGCGGAGATTTCCCTGGACCGATCGATCCTGCTGCTGCATGTGCTGGAGATGGACGACCCGCAGGCCATTGCAGCCCGCGTCAAGGAGCGCTATGAGCGCCCGCTGATGGAGATATTCGAATGACTCCCATCCTCGCCTGGGCGCTGCCCGTAGCGCTGTTCATGCTGGCACTGGCCATGCTGCTCACCCTGGTGCGCCTGCTCCGGGGCCCCACGGCACAGGACCGTGTGCTGGCGCTGGACTGCATGTACCTCAACGGCATGCTCCTGATGCTGGTGCTGGGCATCCAGTACGGAAGCAGCAACTATTTCGAGGCGGCCTTGCTGGTGGCCCTGTTCGGCTTCGTGGGGTCCACCGCCATGGCCAAGTTCCTGTTGCGCGGGGAGGTGATCGAATGAGCGCGCAACCCCTGACCCTGTGGGCAGAAATCACCGTGGCTGCACTGGTGCTGCTGGGCGCAGCCATTGCGCTGGCGGGCTCGCTGGGCCTGTTGCGCCTGGGCACCTATTTCGAGCGCGTGCATGCGCCCTCCATCATCGCCACCATGGGGTGCTGGTGCATCATGCACGGCACGCTGCTGTACTTCTCGCTGCAAGGCCATGGCATCGCGGCACACCCGCTGCTGATTGCGCTGTTCGTGGCCATCACGGTGCCCGTCACCAACATCTTCCTGATGCGCGCCGCCCTGTTCCGGGCCCGCAGGACGGGCCAGAGCGTGCCCCCCCATGTGAGCCGGACCGGGCCCGGCCGCACGGTCCACCCCCCCAAAAATAGCTCCTGAAAATATAGCTGCTAGCGCTTATGGAATAAGCGCTGGCGGCCAATTTTTATCAATTTTTCAATCGGGCCCTGTGCATCAGGGCGCTCCGAACCCGCCGCCCCCGGGTGTGTGAATCTCGAACACGTCCCCCGGCTGCATCTGCACCTGACCGATGTGGTCGAGCTTTTCCGTCCGGCCATCGGCGCGCACGACCCGGTTCAGGCCCGGCTGACCCGGCTGGCCACCCGCCATGCCAAAAGCGCCCTGGTGGCGGCCGTTCGACAGGATGCTGGCCGTCATGGGCTCCAGAAAGCGCACGCGCCGCACGCCGCCGTCGCCGCCGCGCCAGCGCCCCGCGCCGCCCGATCCCTGGCGAATGGCGTAGCTTTCCAGCCGCACCGGGAAGCGGAACTCCAGCACCTCGGGGTCGGTGAGGCGCGAATTGGTCATGTGGGTCTGCACCACGCTCGTGCCCGTGAAGCCACCCACCAGCGCCCCGGCATCGTCGAACACGCCGCCCGCGCCGCTGCCGCCGGAGATGGTTTCGTAGTACTGGTGGCGTTCATTGCCGAAGGTGAAGTTGTTCATGGTCGGCTGGCCGCCGGCCATCACGCCGAGCGCGCCGAGCAGCGCGTTGGTGATGCAGGTGGAGGTTTCCACGTTGCCCGCCACCACAGAGGCCGGCGGGTTGGGGTTGAGCATGGAGCCCGGCGGGATGATCACCTTGAGGGGCTTCAAGCAGCCGGCGTTGAGCGGGATGTCGTCGTCCACCAGGCAGCGGAACACGTAGAGCACCGCCGCCATGCACACCGCCGTGGGCGCGTTGAAGTTGTTCGCCTGCTGC
>JANJVX010000245.1 GCA_024709845.1 Burkholderiaceae bacterium
CTTGTGGCTACTGGATGTCCTCGAACACCAGGCTGGGCGTGGCCATGACGCGGGCCGTGTCCTGCAGGCGGTCGATGAGCTGGTGGCTGTAGTAGCTGTGGGGCGTGTCGGGCTCCAGCGCGGCCACGGCCAGGTTGGCCAGGGTCTGGTTCAGGGGCACGTAGTAGCTGCCCGCGGGCACGTCGATGGCGCTGCGTTGCAGGGCCAGGGGGGCGCGGGCGCCGGTGGCTTGCTGCGGGGTGTCCTGGTAGGTGTCGGCCAGCAGCGAGCCGGTTTCGGCCACGCGCAGCACCTGCAGGCCCAGCAGGCGCAGGCGTTCGACTGCGGCGCCTGCTTCGGGGGCCAGCCAGTAGCCGCAGGGGCGGGCACGCTGCACGAGCGGGCGCAGGGTGAGCGATGAGTTCCAGTCCACGCGCAGGGTTTTGTCGGCGCCGGTCACGGGGTCAAGCAGGGTCACTTCGCGCTGTTCCGGGGTCTGGGCGGCCAGCACCACGGCTTTGTCGCGGCAGGCCTGGGCGATGGTTTCGCGGGCGGCGAACGAGCGCACCTGTTCCAGGCTGCTGGCGCGCTCGGCGGTGCTGCGCAGGGCGCTGCCGATGGCGGTGATGTGTGTGTGCACGCGGCGCTGCAGGTGGGTGCGGCCCATTCCCGCGCCCCGGGTTTTCACTTCAAGGCTGACGGCGTTTTTCAGGCCGTGCGTGTTGCGGCTGGCGTCGGGCTGCACGCTGCCCATGGCCATGCCGGGTGCGTCGGCGCGGGTGGACGGGGTGTGGTACCAGTCAGCGCTGAGGTTTTGCTCCTTCAGCGCGCGCACCATGGGGTCGTGGTACCACTCGCGCGATGATTTGGTCACAAACTCGTGCAGGTTGCCGGTGGTGGCGTACTGCAGCAGGGCGTCGTGCCGGGCGAGGGCCTGGTACTGCTGCACGAAGGGGCCCGCTGCGGGGTATTCGTGCGCGTCCAGCACCAGGGTGGGGCGGTAGTCGCGGGTCAGCGCTGCAATGGCGCGGGTCTCGGGGGTGGCCAGCAGGAGGTGGTCGCGGTGCATGTCCACGCCGTTGGCGGTGGTGCGGGTGCCTGCGTCGGCGCCGTCGGGGTTGGCGCGGGGCACGATGATGACGTTGATCTTGTCCAGCAGGGGCTCCAGCAGGCCGTGCGCCAGTTCTTCGGCCACCACCAGCAGGGCTTCGCTGCCAGCGGGTTCATCGCCGTGCTGCTGGCCGATCAGCAACACCGTGGGGCGCCGGCTGCTCAGCAGGGTTTCGGGGTCGGTGTCGCGGGCGCGGGTCAGCACCAGGGCAGAAATGGGGGTGCCGCGCTGCGATGGGCCCAGGCGCAGCACGCGGGCCGTGGTGCCGCTGTTCAGCGGGGCCTGGGCCAGCCGGTCGAGCCATTGGTCGATCTCAGCGTTGGTGGTGAAGGCGCGGCGGTTGTCCGCCAGGCCGGGGGTGTTGTAGCGGGTGTGGGGCTCTGGAAAGCGCGCGGCCACGGCGTCGCTGTAGGGCAGGTCCAGCAGCGTGCCTGCCTGGGGCGGCGGGGGCATGGGGATGGGCTGCGCGGCAGGCGCAGGCGCAGGCGCGGGGGCGGGGGCCGGTGGCGGCAGTGGCGCCAGCACCACGCCGGGCCGGGGCGCGGGTGCAGCCGGGGGCGGCACCACCACGCCGCGCTGTGGCTGGGGGGCGGGGGCCGGGGCAGGGCGTGCGGGCCATGGGGGCAGGGGCGTGGTGCTGCAGGCGGCCAGCAGCAGTGCGGCCAGGGCGGCGGGGCAGGCCCAATGGTGGCCCGGTCGGTGTGGCGTGCTGCCGGAAGGGTGGGGCATGGTCATGGTGTTTTCAGCCAGAAGTGCCCGGTGCGCTTGCAGTGTGGCGGGCCAAGGCAGGGCGCGATATTACCGGCTGTGAATGCCGGGCGATGCCGGTGCATCAGGCCGTGTCAGGGGGATGGCCGGGGTGCCGCACCCCGGCGGGCGATGCAGACCGTGGTGAAATGGCCTGCAAATGCTACTAAAACTATAGCTTTTGGCGCTTTAAATTGGGGCGTTTGAGCCTGATTTGACTATCAATCAGGCGGTGCCGGAGCGTGGCGCTGCAGGCACAGGCGCGGGGCCTGTACCCAAGGTGTCAGCGGTTGTAAGAGCCGCCGCGCGAGCCACCACCACCGCTGCGGCCGCCGCCGCCACCACCGTAACCGCCACTGCGGCCTCCGCCGCCACCACCACCGTAACCGCCGCCGCTGCGGCCACCACCGCCCCGGCGGCCGCGTTCGGCCATGCTGTCCACGCTGGTGCGCATGGGGTCGGGCTGACCACCGCCGGAATTGCGGTGCGACGGCATGCTGTGCCCGCCATGGGTGCCCAGGTGGGCGTTGTCACGCGGCGGCTGGTCGTCCAGGCGATGGCCGCCACCACCGGCGGGGCGGCTGCGTGCGGGTGCCGGGCCGCGCGGTGCGCCGCCAGGGCCCTGGGCGTTGCGCGGGGCGTTGCGGCCACCGCCGCCGCCATTGCTGCCGCGCGGGCCGTTGCCGCCGCCTGCGCTGCGCGGGCCATTGCCACCGCCACCTTGGCGGCCGCCACGGTCGCCCTGGCCACCGGCCTTGCTGGCGCGGATGCGTTCCATCATTTCGCTGCGGGCGGCTTTGGCGGCGGCCTGCATCACGTCGCGGCTGGGGGGCTTGCCCGCGCCGCCCCAGATGGTCTGGCGGCCCATGGCGATGGGCTCGGCCACTTCGCCTTCATCGGGGCCAAAGCCGTCGATGACCTGCACGGGAATCTGCTGCTTGGTGAAGCGTTCGATCTCCATCATGAAGCCTTCCTCGTCCATGCAGACCAGGCTGACGGCTTCGCCGCTGGCGCCCGCGCGGCCGGTGCGGCCGATGCGGTGCACGTAGTCTTCGGGCACGTTGGGGATTTCGTAGTTCACGACATGCGGCAGGTCGTCGATGTCGATGCCGCGCGCGGCGATGTCGGTGGCCACCAGGGCGCGGATGTCGCCGCTCTTGAAGCCTGCCAGCGCCTGGGTGCGGGCGCTCTGGCTCTTGTTGCCGTGCAGCGCCATGGCGTTGATGCCGTTCTTGGTGAGGTATTCGGCCACGTTGTTGGCGCCGAACTTGGTACGCGTGAACACCAGCACCTGGCTCCAGTTGTGCTGCTGGATGATGTGCACCAGCACCTGCTTCTTCTTGGCACGGCCCACGGGGTGGATGACCTGCGAGATGCGCTGCACCGTGGTGTTGCGCGGCGTCACCTGGATGCTTTGCGGGTTTTTCAGCAGCGTGGCCGCCAGCTCGCGGATCTCGTCGCTGAAGGTGGCCGAGAACAGCAGGCTCTGCTTGTCCTTGGGCACCAGAGCCAGGATCTTCTTCACGTCGTGGATGAAGCCCATGTCGAGCATGCGGTCGGCTTCGTCGAGCACCAGCACTTCCACGGTGGACAGATCCAGGAAGCCCTGCTGCTGCAGGTCGAGCAGGCGGCCGGGAGTGGCCACCAGAATGTCCACGCCGCGCTTGATGCGGTCGATCTGCGGGTTCATGCCCACGCCGCCAAACACCACGGTGGAGTTCAGGTCGAGGTATTTGCCGTACTGGCGAACGGATTCTTCGACCTGCGCGGCCAGTT
>JANJVX010000266.1 GCA_024709845.1 Burkholderiaceae bacterium
CGCCGCTGTCGTTCAGGTTTTGGGCATGGGCGTGGCCTTGCGAGCCGTAGCCGATGATGGCCACGGTCTTGCCCTTGATCAGGCTCAGGTCACAGTCTTTGTCGTAGAAAACTTTCATGGTCGCTCCGGTTGAAATTCGTATGGGGTTGGAAACTGGAAAACAGGGATTGTCTTACATAGGATGGGGATTCGGCCGGATGGCCAGGCGGGGAGCCGCAGACTGTGCTGTGGCACGGCAAGGCTCCCCAACGACGCTAGCCGACCGAAGGCCCATCCGTTACACGCGCAGGATGCGCTCGCCTCGGCCGATGCCGCTGGCGCCCGTGCGCACGGTCTCCAGGATGGCCGTGCGGTCGATGGCCTGCAGGAAGGCTTCGTTCTTGGACTGGTCGCCGGTCAGCTCGATGGTGTAGCTCTTCTCGGTCACGTCGATGATGCGGCCGCGGAAGATGTCGGCCATGCGCTTCATCTCCTCGCGCTCCTTGCCCACCGCGCGCACCTTCACCATCATGAGCTCCCGCTCGGTGTAGGCACCTTCGGTCAGGTCCACGACCTTGACGACTTCGATGAGGCGGTTCAGGTGCTTGGTGATCTGCTCGATCACGTCGTCCGAGCCAGTGGTCTGGATGGTCATGCGCGAAAGCGATGCATCCTCGGTAGGCGCCACGGTGAGCGACTCGATGTTGTAGCCACGGGCCGAGAACAGGCCCACCACGCGGGAAAGGGCACCGGCCTCGTTTTCCAGCAAAACGGCAATGATGTGTTTCATGGGATCAGATTCCTCTTCTCGCTGCCCTCCCCCGCGCACGGTAATGCGCGGGCTTGGCAGGCAATAGATTCGTCAATAAAAAGCTATCGTATTGATAGCTACCAGCGCTTGCTACACAAGCGCTGGAGGCCAATTTCGCTTAAAGGTCTTCCGACCCCAGCAGCATTTCCGTCAGGCCCTTGCCGGCCTGCACCATCGGGAACACGTTCTCGGTGGGGTCGGTGCGGAAGTCCAGGAACACGGTGCGGTCCTTGAGCTTGCGCGCCTCGCGCAGCGCGGGCTCCACGTCCTTGGCGTGCTCGATCAGCAGGCCGACATGGCCATAGGCCTCGGCCAGCTTGACGAAGTTGGGCAGCGCATCCATGTAGCTGTGGCTGTAGCGGCCGGAGTATTCGATCTCCTGCCACTGGCGCACCATGCCCAGGTAACGGTTGTTCAACGCGCAGATCTTGATCGGCGTGTTGTACTGCAGGCAGGTGGAGAGCTCCTGGATGTTCATCTGCACCGAGCCTTCGCCCGTGATGCAGAACACCTCGCTTTGGGGCTTGGCCAGCTTGATGCCCATGGCGTAGGGAATGCCCACGCCCATGGTGCCCAGCCCCCCGGAGTTGATCCAGCGGCGCGGCTCGTCGAAGCGGTAGTACTGCGCGGCCCACATCTGGTGCTGGCCCACGTCGGACGTGACGTAGGTGTCGGCATCCTTGGTCATGTTCCAAAGCGTCTCGACCACGTACTGCGGCTTGATGACATCGGGGCTGCCCATGTCGTACTTCAGGCAATCGCGCTCGCGCCAGCCCTCGATGGTGTCCCACCAGGCGGCCAGCGCACCCGCATCGGGGCGGGTAGTGGTTTCGCGGATCATCGCGATCAGTTCGGTGAGCACCTCCTTGACGTCACCGACGATCGGGATATCCACCTTCACGCGCTTGGAGATCGAGGATGGATCGATATCGACGTGAATGATCTTGCGGTCGTTCTGCGCGAAATGCTTGGGATTGCCGATCACGCGGTCATCGAAGCGCGCACCCACGGCCAGCAGCACGTCGCAGTTCTGCATGGCGTTGTTGGCCTCGACCGTGCCGTGCATGCCTGGCATGCCGAGGAACTTGCGGTCGGACGCCGGATAGGCGCCCAGGCCCATCAGCGTGTTCGTGACCGGATAGCCCAGCATGTCCACCAGGGTGCGCAGCTCTTGCGTTGCGTTGCCCAGCAGCACACCCCCCCCCGTGTAGATGTAAGGGCGCTTGGCCGACAGCAGCAGGTTCAGGGCCTTGCGGATCTGGCCGCCATGGCCCTTGCGCGCCGGGTTGTAGGAGCGCATTTCCACGCTCTGCGGATAGCCTTCGTAGGGCACCTTCTTGAAGGAAACATCCTTGGGAATGTCCACCACCACTGGGCCTGGCCGGCCGGTGCGCGCGATGTGGAAGGCCTTCTTCATGGTCATGGCCAGATCGCGTGCATCCTTCACCAGGAAGTTGTGCTTGACGATGGGGCGCGTGATGCCCACGGTGTCGCATTCCTGGAAGGCGTCCAGCCCGATGGCCGCCGTGGGCACCTGGCCCGTGACGATGACCATGGGAATGCTGTCCATGTAGGCCGTGGCGATGCCGGTGATGGCATTGGTGACGCCGGGACCCGAGGTGACCAGCGCCACGCCGACATCGCCCGTCGCACGGGCATAGCCGTCGGCCGCATGCACGGCAGCCTGCTCGTGGCGCACCAGCACATGCTGAATGGTGTCCTGCTTGTACAGGGCGTCGTAAATATAGAGGACCGCGCCACCAGGGTAACCCCAGATGTATTGCACGCCTTCGGCCTGAAGGGCCTTGACGAGGATCTCGGAGCCCATGAGCTCTTGGGTGGAAGCGTTTTGCGCAGCGGCTGCCGAAGCGATTTCGGCCTTGGTGATTTCCATGATGAACCTTTGTGAATTTCTCTGACGAAAAACCTTGGGTGCTTCTTGCGTGGACTCTCGTGAAGCCAGCTCGAAACTTGAGGCCAAGGACATGGGCGTGAAGATTGCCGCGCCGGACCGTGACCCGTTTGCCTTTATGTTTGCAGACGAACATTATCGCACCGCAGCAAACAAAAAATACCGGCCATGGAAAAAAACCACGCCAGTGCCATAATCAGCCCCGTTCTCGCGCCCCATCCTGCCTGACTCCTCTTGGCCACCGAAAAAGAACTCTCGGACTTCCTGCAAAGCGTGGAAAAGCGCGCCTCCAAGCGCTCTCTGTACCACGTGCGCAACGAGGAATCGGCCCTGGACATCGTGCAGGACAGCATGATGCGGCTGGCAGAACACTATGGCGACAAGCCCGCAAACGAATTGCCGATGCTCTTTCACCGCATCCTGTCCAATTGCACCCTCGACTGGTTCAGACGGCAAAAGACGCACAATGCGCTGTTCGCGCACCTCAGCGACTTCGAAGGCAGCGGCGACGAAGACTTCGACCTGCTGGAAGCCTGGAGCGGCCCCGAAGGGGGCGAATCAACCCAGAGCGCCCAAGACCTGGCGCAGCGGGGCCAGACTCTGCGAGACATCGAGCTTGAGATCCAGGAGCTGCCCCCGCGTCAACGCGAGGCGTTCCTGATGCGTTACTGGGAAGAAATGGATGTGGCGGAGACTGCGGCCGCGATGGGCTGCTCCGAAGGCAGCGTCAAGACCCACTGCTTTCGCGCCATTCAGTCCCTCAGCAAGGCGCTGAAGGCCAAAGGAATCAGCATATGAACACTTCGCCCATGCACCCCAACGAGCTGGCCGCCGACCGCTTCGCCCGGCGCGTCACCGAGCGTCTGTCCGAAAGCACCAGCGAACTGCCCTACGACATCTCGGAGCGGCTGCGCGCTTCGCGCATGCAGGCCCTGGCCCGCCGGAAGAAGGCCGTATCCCCGTTGCGAACAGCCCCGGTACTTATCCCGGCGGGGCACAGCGCCACGCTCGGCCACGGGGGTGGCGGCGCCCCCTGGTGGCAATCCGCTCTGTCGGCACTGCCCATCATGGCCTTGCTGGCCGGTCTGGTCGTGGTCAATCTTGACCTGGATGAAGCGGGCACCCTGGAAGTGGCCCAGGTCGATGCGGCCCTGCTGGCCGATGACCTTCCCCCCACGGCCTACGCCGACCCAGGTTTCGTGCAGTTCCTGAAATTGGGCGGCGAACAGCCCCGTTGACTCCCTTCCTCGACGGCATGCCCCCATCCGAGCTCTCCCGCGCCCCCTCCTCCAGCAGCCCCACGCCAGCCATCGTGCTGGCGTGTGCCTTGCTAGGGACATTGACCGCCGGAGGATGGCTGTTCATTCAGCAAGCCCCCCTGACTCCTGGCACGGCCATCGTGGTGCCGGCAGACACGCCCAGCACCCAGGCACAAACGGCCGATGCCCGGAGCACGGCGTCTGCCATGCAGGCCACTGGCGAAGGCCCCGGATGGGAAACGCTCAATACACCGCAAAAGCTGGCGCTCTACCCCTTGGCGGACCGCTGGGTACTGCTCAGCGCGCTGCAAAAGCGCCGCTGGCTGGCCCTGGCCCAGGGATTCGCTGCCCTGCCCCCTGATGAACAGTCCCGCCTGCATGAACGGATGACCGAATGGGCCAGCCTGAGCACGCAGCAGCGCAACCAGGCCCGGTTCAACTACGCGGTGACCAACCGGCTGGCCCCCGACAACAAACGCTCGCAATGGGATGCCTACCAGGCGTTGAGCGAGGAAGACAAACGCAAGCTGGCCGCCCGCGCCGCCAGCAAACCGCAGGGCGCTGCCGCCGCGCTGCACCCCGTTTCTCCCCGAAAGCTGGCCAAGATACCTGCGGCGGCCAACGCTCCCGGCAACGTGGCAAACCCGCCCAAAGTCGCCCCGGCCTCCGGCGCCACGGCGCGCATTGCAGCGCCCAGCGGCCTGCCACCCGATCCGCGGCCTGGCGAAACCCCGGATAATCCCGGTCTGCTCTCCCCCGTGCCACTCCCGGCAGCATCGGCCACGGCGCCACCGGCCGCCACACCGGCGGCGGCACCAACGGAATCCCCGGCCGAAGCGCCGCCTGCGAACCTCTATCTGAACTGAAGGTGTGAACCCGTCCGCCATGCCCATGCCCGCCACCCCATCGATCGATTCCAACGCGAGCCCCGCCAGCGCCAACACCTTGGCCCCCAGCCTCGGACGCCGGATGGCCTGCTGGCTCTACGAAGGCATCCTGATGTTTGGCGTGGTCTTCATTGCCGGCTATCTGTTCGGCACGCTGAGCCAGACCCGCAACGCCCTGGACAACCGCAATGCCCTGCAGGCCTTCCTGTTCGTCGTGTTCGGCATCTACTTCACCTGGTTCTGGGCCAAAGGCCAGACCCTGGCCATGAAAACCTGGCACATCCGTGTAGTGGACACCGCTGGCCGCCCTGTCTCGCAAGCCCGTGCACTGTGGCGCTACATGCTGAGCTGGCTGTGGTTCCTGCCTCCGCTGCTGGGGGTTGCCCCTTTTGCACTGCCGGCAGGCGAAGTGGCGGTGCTCGTGTTCGGCTGGGTTGCCGTATGGGCACTGTCCAGCCGTCTGCACCCGCAACAGCAGTTCTGGCACGACGCTCTGGCGGGAACCCGCCTGGTGCATTGGGCACCCCCCGCACGGTAGTGGCAGCCAGCCCCTCCCCATTTCCATGGGAGGTGGCCTCCCTGTTTCAAGGTCCTTCATGTCTGCGCCCCACCCCCTCGGCACGGCACCCGCCAACCCCCAGAAGACCCGCACGGGCCTGCACCGCCTCTGGCATGCCACAGGGTATTCGCTGCAGGGCCTGCGCACGGCCTGGGGCGAGACCGCCTTCCGCCAGGAAGCCATCGCCGCCCTGGTGCTGGTGCCCACCGCTTTCTGGCTGGGCCGCGGCTGGGTGGAAACCGCCCTGCTGGCCGGCACGGTGGTGCTGCTCATGGTGGTGGAGCTGCTCAACACGGGCATTGAGGCCGCCATCGACCGCATTGGCCCCGAATGGCATGAACTCTCCAAGCGCGCCAAGGACATGGGCAGCGCCGCCGTGCTGCTGAGCCTGCTGCTGTGCGCGGGCGTCTGGGGCGCGGCCCTCTACCAAAGGTTGATCCATGGCTGAACCGGCTTTTTCCCTCTGCGTCTATTGCGGCTCGCGCCCCGGCGAGAACCCCTTGTTTGCCGATGCGGCGCGCGCCGTGGGCACCTGGATCGGCCAGCACGGCGGCCAGCTGGTCTATGGCGGCGGCAGCGGCGGCCTCATGGGCACCGTGGCCCGGGCCACGGCCGAGGCCGGCGGGCGCGTGGTGGGGGTGATTCCGCAGTCGCTGGTGGACCGCGAGTTCGCCAACCATGACTGCGACGAGCTGCACATCGTGCAGACCATGCACGAGCGCAAGGCCCTGATGGCCGAGCGCAGCAGCGCCTTCCTGGCACTGCCCGGCGGCATCGGCACATTCGAGGAACTGTTCGAGGTCTGGACCTGGCGCCAGCTCGGCTACCACGGCAAGCCCATCGGCCTGCTCAACGTGGCGGGCTACTACGACGGCCTGCTGACCTTCCTGCGCGGCAGCGTGGCCCAAGGCTTCATGGGGCCATGGCAGATGGACCTGGTGGATGCCAGCGACGACGCCGCCGCGCTGCTCGGCCGCCGGGCCCAGGCGGCGCAAGGCGCGGCGCCCGGGCCAGCGCTGCGCACGGTGATCTGACGCCCTGCGGTACGACGCGCAGGGCCAGAAGCCTCAGACGGCCGATTCGTCCAGGTCGCCGGTACGGATGCGCACCACGCGCTCGACCGCCGTGACGAAGATCTTGCCGTCGCCAATCTTGCCCGTGCGGGCCACGTTGACGATGGCGTCGACGCAGCGGTCCAGGTCTTCCGACTTGACCACCACCTCGACCTTCACCTTGGGCAGGAAGTCCACCACGTACTCGGCGCCCCGGTAGAGCTCGGTGTGCCCCTTCTGGCGGCCGAAACCCTTGACCTCGGTGACCGTGAGGCCGGTGACGCCGCACTCGGCCAGGGCCTCGCGGACCTCTTCGAGCTTGAAGGGCTTGATGACGGCGGTGATCATTTTCATGGTGGGGTACTCCTTGATGCTGCGAATGGGGGGGTGGGCCGCCGCTGGATTCAGGCGCGGAAATGGCTGGTGATGGGATAACGCCAGTCCTTGCCGAAACTGCGGCGCGTGACGCGGATGCCCACGGGCGCCTGGCGGCGCTTGTATTCATTGACCTTGATGAGCCGCGTCACGCGCTCGACGTCGGCGCGCTCGAAGCCGGCGGCGATGATGCCCTCGATCGGCTCATCGTTCTCCATGTAGCGCGCCACGATGGCGTCCAGCACCTCGTAGGGCGGCAGGCTGTCCTGGTCCTTCTGGTCGGGGCGCAGCTCGGCGCTGGGCGGGCGCGTGATGATGCGCTCGGGGATGGGGTTGGCACCCGTGCCATAGGGGTCGTTAGCGTTGCGCCAGCGCGCCAGCGCGAACACCTGGGTCTTGGCCACATCCTTGATGGGCGCAAAGCCCCCCGCCATGTCACCGTAAAGCGTGCAGTAGCCCGTGGCCAGCTCGCTCTTGTTGCCGGTGGTCAGCACCACGGCGCCAAACTTGTTCGACAGCGCCATGAGCAGCGTGCCCCGGATGCGCGCCTGCAAATTCTCCTCGGTCGTGTCCTCGGCCCGGCCGGTGAAATGCGGCGCCAGCGCCGCCTTGAAGGCCTCGAACTGCGGGGCGATGGCGATCTCGTCGTACTGCACACCCAGGCGCTCGGCCATGTCGCGTGCGTCGATCCAGCTGATGTCGGCCGTATAGGGCGAGGGCATCATTACCGTGCGCACCTTGTCAGCGCCCAGTGCATCGACGGCAATGGCCAGCACCAGCGCCGAATCAATGCCACCCGACAGGCCCAGCAGCACGCCCGGAAAACCGTTCTTGCCCACGTAGTCGCGCACGCCCAGCACCAGCGCGTCCCACAGGTCGGCCTCCAGGCTGCGCTCGGGCGTCACGTCAGCTACCATTTTCATAGCTGATGGCGCTTTATCCACCTGCGTGAAAACCAGTTTTTCTTCAAAACCAGGGGCCCGTCCCGCCACGTTGCCAGCGGCATCGAGCGCGAACGACCGGCCCTCGAACACCACCTCGTCCTGCCCGCCGACGAGGTGCGCATAGACCAGCGGGAGCCTGGTTTCAAGCACACGCTCGCGCATGGTCTGCTCGCGCTCGGCGCTCTTGCCCATGTGGAAGGGCGAGGCGTTGATCACGGCCAGCAGCTCGGCGCCCGCCTGGGCGCTGTCGCGCGCGGGCCCCGCATGCCAGGCGTCCTCGCAGATCAGCAGGCCCACGCGCACGCCCTGCACCTCGAACACGCAGGGCGCATGGCCCGGCACGAAGTAGCGGCGCTCGTCGAACACCTGGTAGTTGGGCAGCTCGCGCTTGGCGTAGCGGTGCTCGACGCGGCCATTGCGCAGCACGCTGGCGGCGTTCAGGCAGGGGACAAAAGCGGGCGAATTCTGCTCGGTGCGCTGCGGATGACCCAGCACGATCACCAGGTCTTTCAGCCCCACCGTCTCACGGGCCACGGCATTGACGGCATCATCGCAGGCGGTCAGAAAGGCGGGCCGCAGGAACAGGTCTTCGGCGGCGTAGCCGCACAAGGCCAACTCGGGCGTCAGCAGCAGGTGCGCACCCGCCGCATGGGCCTGCCGGGCCGCATCAACGATTTTCTGCACGTTGGCGGGCAGATCACCCACCACGAAATTAAGCTGCGCAGTGCAAATGGAAAGCGTCATGGATTGGAAACAGGCCGCCGAGGCCCCTGAAAAAAACGCCGGTTCAGCGCATGCAGACCCTGGGCCGCGCCTGACGGCGCGGGCGGGCGTGGCCGGGGCCGCCATTATCACCCGCGTATGCCATTCCCTGCAGGACATCGGCGCGGCCGCCTGGAACACCCTGGCCGCCCTGCAGCAGCACCCCACGCCGTTCATGCGCCATGAATACCTGGCCGCGCTGGAGGCCAGCGGCAGTGCCACACCCGCCACCGGATGGGCGCCGCGCTTTCTCACGCTCTGGCAGGACAGCGAACTGGTGGCCGCCTGCCCGCTGTACCTCAAAGACCATTCCTACGGCGAATATGTGTTCGACTGGGCCTGGGCCAACGCCCATGCCGCGCACGGCCTGCCCTACTACCCCAAGGCCGTGGTGGCCGTGCCCTTCACCCCCGTGCCGGGCACGCGCCTGATGGCGCGCGATGCCCAGGCCCGCACGGCGCTGGTCAAGGCGCTGCTTGCCTGGTGCGCAAGCGAAGGCGTTTCATCGCTGCATGTGCTGTTTGCCGCCGACGAGGACCTGGACGCCTGCGCACAGGCCGGATTGATGCTGCGCCAGACCGTCCAGTTCCACTGGACAAATATGGCCCCCACGCTCGGCACTGGCGTGTCCTCGCTGCCCCCCGAGGGGGCTCTCGCCGCCTTGGGGCGGCCCGGCAGCGGCTCGGCGCCCCCCACGCTCGGCACTGGCGTGTCCTCGCGGCCTTCTGAGGACGCTCTCGCTGCCGTCGGAAGCTCACCCGGCGGAGGCTCATCGGTCTACCGCGACTTCGACGATTTTCTTTCCCACCTTTCGCAGGACAAGCGCAAGAAAATCCGCCAGGAGCGCCGCCGCGTGCGGGATGCCGGGGTCACTTTCCGCTGGGCGCGGGGTGCGGACATCCCGGCGGACGACTGGGACTTCTTCTACCGCTGCTACGAGCGCACCTACCTGGAGCACGGCAACCCGCCCTACCTCTCGCGCGACTTCTTCCATCGCATGGCGGCGCACATGCCCGAGGCCTGGCTACTGTTCATCGCGGAACGCGAGGGCCGACCGATTGCTAGTAGTTTGATAGCTATCAGCGCTTATTCATCAAGCGCTCAAGGCCAAAAAGACTCCGGATTTGTGGCCTATGGCCGCTATTGGGGTGCGCTGGAGCGCGTGGACTGCCTGCACTTCGAGGCCTGCTACTACCAGCCCCTGCAGTGGTGCATCGCGCACGGCGTGCAGCGTTTCGAGGGCGGAGCGCAGGGCGAACACAAGATGGCCCGTGCCCTGCTTCCCGTGGCCACGCGCAGTGCCCACTGGCTGGCCCACCCGGCGTTCGCCGATGCGGTCGACCGCTACCTGCAGCACGAGACGGCCGGTATGGCGCAGTACCTGGAGCACCTGCAGGCGAGAAGCCCGGTGCGCACGCGCCCATAGGCTTCAGCGCTCGCCCAGCCCTTGCTCCAGCAGTCGCTGAAACTGCGGCGCCGGCACCGGGCGGCTGAACAAATAGCCCTGCACCTCGGCGCAGCCCTGCGCCTGCAGAAAGGCCCGTTGCCCCGCTGTCTCCACCCCTTCGGCGATGGTCTGCATGCCCAGGCTGTCCGCCATGGAGATGATGGCGCTGACGATGGCGCGGTCATCCGGGTCGTCGGCGATGTCGCGCACGAAGGACTGGTCGATCTTGAGCTTGTAGACCTTGAATTTCTTGAGGTGGCTGAGCGACGAGTAGCCCGTGCCGAAGTCATCGATCGACAACAGCACACCGCACTGGTGCAGCCGGTCCATCATGGCGATGGCGGCGGCCGGGTCGGTCATGGCCACACCCTCGGTCAGTTCGAGCTCAAGGCAATGCGCGGGCAGCTGCGCATCGGCCAGGATGCTCTCGATCAGCTGGGGAAAGTCCGCCTGCCGGAACTGCACCAGCGACAGGTTCACGGCCATGGTCAGCGCATGGCCTGCCTGCATCCACTCCTTGAGCTGGCGCGTGGCGGTGCGCAGCACCCATTCGCCGATCGGCAGGATCATGCCGCTGCTTTCGGCCACCGGAATGAACTCCGCCGGAGAGACCGGCCCCAGTTCCGGATGGTTCCAGCGCAGCAGCGCCTCGGCCCCGATGATGGTGCCCGTGGTGACGGACACCTGCGGCTGGTAATGCAACTGCAGCTGGTTGCGCTCCAGCGCGCGGCGCAGGGCATTTTCCAGCAGCAGCGCGCGCTCCGAGCGGGCCTGCATCTCGGCCGTAAAGAAGCGGTACTGGTTGCGCCCGCACTGCTTGGCGTAGTACATGGCCGCATCGGCGCAACGCGACAATGCATCGAAATCGCCGCCATCGTTCGGAAACATGGCGATGCCGATGCTCGGCGTCACGACCAGTTCATGCGATTCGATCTCGAACGGCTCGGCCGCCGCCGCCAGCAGCTTTTCCGCGACATGGGCGGCGCCCACGGCACAGGTTTCCGGCAGCACCAGAATGAATTCGTCGCCGCTGAGCCGCGACACCGTGTCCTGATCGCGCACCAGCATCGTCAAGCGCCGCGCCAGCGCGCACAGCAGCGCGTCGCCCACACGGTGCCCGAGGGAATCGTTGACGTTCTTGAAATGGTCCAGGTCCAGGAACATCAGCGCCACGGCCTGGCCATTGCGCTGCGCGGTGCTCAGTGCGTACTGGCAGCGGTCGGCCAGCAGACTGCGGTTGGGCAGACCGGTCAGAACATCAAAGTGCGCCAGCTGGAGCACTTTTTCCTCGGCCTCCTTGCTTTTGGTGATGTCGCGCGAAAGCACCACGAAACGCGGCGCCTCCCCGGGCCCCACGGCCTTGCGGGCCACCGACAGCTCGAACCAGCGCGGCCCGATCTCCAGCGGCAGGCAGATCTGGGTGCCCACGGACCAGGTCTTCTCGCTGGCCTCCTGCAGCGCATCGAGCACCTTGCGGGCCTGCTCCGGCGGCATGACATCCTGCACCGTGCGGCCCAGCAGCTCGTTGCCGGGCCGCGCCAGCAGCTCCTCGCGCGGTGAATGGGTGCTGTAGTAGCGCCCGTCGATCCCCACTTCGAACAGCAGGTCGGGAATGGCGTTGACCGTGGCCTCCAGGTGCTGCTGGGTCGCCAGGATTTCGGCGGTGCGCTCGGCCACCAGGGCTTCGAGCTGGGCGTCGCGCAGGCGCATGGCATACAGCAGCCAGGCCAGATAGGCCACCAGCGCGCTGAACAGGACACCGACCATGGCCTCCATCACCAGACTGGCGGTATCACTCCACCCGTTGACGGGCGCCACGCTCAGGGTCCACACCCCGTTGGGCAACTGGAGCGAGCGCTCGACGGGATGGGTTAGCGCGTGCTCGTTCCAGGCGTCGATGCGCTGGCGCACGCCCGAGTCCGGGACGATGCGCCACAGCTCGTAGGCATAGCCCCGTTCACGCAGCAAGGGCAGGCGCGCCGCATCCAGCGACTCGGGGAACCGCAGCGTGACGTACGTGAACCCCCAGAAATTGCGCGCTCCCTCGGAGTCCGAAAGAAAGATGGGCAGCCGCCCCACCACCCCCATGCCCCCCTGGGCCAGGGTCAGCGGGCCTGCCAACGTCAGGTGCCCGGTATCGCGCGCAAGCCGGGCCTCCTTGTTCTGCGCAATATCCTCCAGCTGGTTGAAGCCGATGCTCTTCTCGTTGCCCGCCCGCGGTACCACACAGCAGATGACACCGCCGGGCGACAGGCCCAGCGCGGCAATGCCCGGGTAAAAAGGCAGCATTTCGGTGGCAATGCCTTCAAACCCTGGTACTTGGCCATTGCCCTGGCGCACCAGTGCGGCGATGGCGTAGGTAGCCGACAGCGCGCGCTCAATTCCTCGCTGCAGCGACTGGGCGTGGTCCGCCGCCAGATCGGTGGCCAGCGCCATGCTCTTCTCACGCTGCAACTGCTCCGAATGACGCACCCATGCCGCGACCAACAAAAGGCCGCAGGCAAACACCAGCAGCGATAGCAGCCACTGTTGTTGACGAGGCGTGGGAGCGCGCATGGGTCGGAAAAGCTGTTATGGCATGCGAATCATTGTCCCTCATCAGATCACGGTGCACGCAGTTCCACTCGCAGATATCCCCAAATCCGGCTGCAGGCACGGCGTCCGTGTCGTTTCCAACCCCTCGAAGCCCATGGCAATGGCGCGGTCACAGCGGCTCGGGTTTGCCGCACCACCAAAAGATGCATACGATATGAATATTAAAACATTCGATTCAAGGCCCCACCATGACCCCTGCCCCCGGTACCACTGGCCGCCCTTTTCCCATCAACCAGCCCGCATGCCGCGGCTTGGGAGACCGCCATGTCCAGCGTTGAACAGGCTGCCCCCCTGGCCCAGGCGCTGCAGCAGCCCTACCAGCACGGCTTCATCACCGACATCGAGTCCGACGCCCTGCCCCCGGGCCTGGACGAGGACACCATCCGCGCCATCTCACGGCGCAAGCGCGAGCCCGAGTTCCTGCTGCGCTGGCGCCTGGCCGCCTTCGAGCGCTGGCTGACCATGGCGCCGCCCGACTGGGCGCACCTGCACATGGAGCCCATCGACTTCCGCGCCCTCTGCTACTACTCGGCACCCAAGTCCCTCCAGGACGGCCCGAAAAGCCTGGCCGAAGTGGACCCC
>JANJVX010000184.1 GCA_024709845.1 Burkholderiaceae bacterium
ATACGCCGCGCATTTGCATACATGCAATGTAGCACACTCAAAAAGGGGCGCCCCACGCCCCTTGCAGCTGGAGCCGGTTGGTGTCAGCGGCGCAGCCTCTGCCACCAGACCTGGACACGGGCCCAGGCTCCCGCGGGAGAGCGGTGCAACGGCGTGGGCGGCTCGCTCAGCGACTGCCCGCCCTGTTCGTACATGTCGATCAGCAACATGCCTTCGCCCAAAGTCCGCCAGGCCAGCAACTCCATCCTGTCGAACCCCGCACCTTCGCGCGAACTGCGGGTTTCCAGTGCCTTGTGCCAGGCATCGACCGCCTTGCGCAACTCACGCAGCGCGCTCTGGTAAGCCCCGAACTCGTACAGTGCGTGCCACGCGGAGTCCACGCTGGTCAGGAAGAACTGGTGGTCCCGCACGCTTTGCGCCAGCGCGGCGGCGCGCCGGGTGATCTGCGCCGTGTCCTGGCGGGCACGGCGTGCGCGCACCGCCTCGTCAATGGCCTGGGCGAGAGCACCCACGCTGTCGCGCATCTGCCGCGACTCCTCGCCCGCCACGCCTTCACGCAAAAAACGGCTGATGTCTCCAAACGAATGGATGGTCTGCAGGGACAGTGAGCGCGACTCGGCCATGCGCGCTATTGTGCGCCGCTGCGCGGATTTTTGCGCACGCGACACCCCCCGCCGCGCCTGGATGGCGCCGCACAGCAACACATGCGCTAGTGTCCTGAGTTGGAAGTTCGTTGAAAAAACAAAGATGCCGAAATCGTTGTCAGGCAAGGCGCAAACCGCAGCGATCGCCGTCGCTATCGCGAGGATTTGCAACGCGGCATGACGGCGATGCTCGGTATCTTTATGAAGCGAACTTCCGATTCAGGACACTAGCTCGGCAAGGGCTCCCTGCCCCAGCAGGTTCAGGCCGTGCCGCCGACCGTCAGGCCGTCAATGCGCAGCGTGGGCTGGCCCACGCCCACGGGAACGCTCTGGCCTTCCTTGCCGCAGGTGCCCACGCCGCTGTCCAGGCGCATGTCATTGCCGATCATGCTGACCTTCTTGAGCGATTCCGGGCCACTGCCGACGATGGTTGCGCCCTTGACCGGGTACAGAATCTTGCCGTTCTCCACCCAGTAGGCCTCGCTGGCCGAGAACACGAACTTGCCCGAGGTGATGTCCACCTGCCCGCCGCCAAAGTTGGTGGCGTACAGGCCTTTCTTGATGCTGGCGACGATTTCCTGCGGGTCCTTGTCGCCACCCAGCATGTAGGTGTTGGTCATGCGCGGCATGGGAATGTGCGCATAGCTCTCGCGCCGGCCGTTGCCGGTGGGCGCCACGCCCATCAGGCGGGCGTTGAGGCTGTCCTGGATATAGCCCTTGAGGATGCCGTCCTCGATCAACACGTTGCGCTGGCTGGCGTGGCCTTCGTCGTCCACGTTGAGCGAGCCGCGCCGATCGGCAATGGTGCCGTCGTCCAGCACCGTCACGCCCTTGGCCGCTACGCGCTGACCGATGCGCCCGCTGAAGGCGCTGGAGCCCTTGCGATTGAAGTCGCCTTCCAGCCCGTGGCCCACGGCCTCGTGCAGCAGCACGCCGGGCCAGCCCGGGCCAAGCACCACCGTCATCTCGCCCGCAGGCGCGGGGCGCGCATCCAGGTTCACCAGCGCGGCATTCACCGCCTCATCCACATACTGGCCGATCTGCTCATCATCGAAATAGGCCAGCCCGAAGCGCCCGCCGCCGCCGGAGGAGCCCACCTCGCGGCGCCCCCCCTGCTCGGCGATCACGGTGATGGACAGACGCACCAGCGGGCGCACGTCGGCGGCCAGGGTGCCGTCGGCGCGTGCCACCAGCACCACGTCGTATTCGCTCGCCAGGCCGGCCATCACCTGGGCCACGCGCGGGTCCTTGGCGCGGGCCAATTGCTCGGCCTTCTCCAGCAGCTGCACCTTGGCCGTGCTGTCGAGGGTGCCGATGGGATCGACACCGGGGTAGAGGCTGCGGCTGTTTGCTATCTTTTTAGCAGCTACTCGCGCTTTACCGGACTTCGCCGCAGCCGAAATAGACCGTACCGTCCGGGCAGCATCGAGCAGCGAGGCCTCGGAAATGTCGTCGGAATAGGCAAAAGCCGTCTTCTCGCCGCTGACGGCACGCACGCCGACCCCCTGGTCAATGCTGAACGAGCCTGTCTTGACGATGCCCTCCTCCAGGCTCCAGCCCTCGCTGCGGGTGTACTGGAAATACAGATCGGCATCATCGACCTGGTGCGCCCGGATCTCGGCCAGCGCCCGCGCCAGATGGCCTTCGTCCAGGCCAAAAGGTGCCATCAACAACTGGCGGGCCACATCAATGCGCTGGGTGGTGGACGCGCGCCGGGGAGCGGCGGTAGAGGAGCTGAAATTCATCGGGACATTTTAGGCGCCCCGCCATGGCCGTACCGGTGCATGGGCACTACAGCATCGGCCGGGCGTCCTTGGCAGGCTGCCGCTGGGCCCGGGCAATCGACATCAGGATACCCAGCGCCAGTCCCAGCGTGACCATGGCGGTGCCCCCGTAGCTGATGAACGGCAGAGGCACCCCCACCACAGGCAGCATGCCGCTGACCATGCCCATGTTCACGAAGGCATAGGAGAAAAAGATCATCGACACCGCCCCGGCCATCAACCGGCCGAACAGCGTGCCTGCACCCACTGCGATGGCCAGGCCGCGCCACACCAGGAACAGAAAACACACGATCAGAAAGACATTGCCAGCCAGGCCGAACTCTTCTGAATATGCGGCGAAAATGAAATCGGTGGTGCGTTCGGGAATGAACTCCAGGTGCGTCTGCGTGCCCGCCATGAAACCCTTGCCAAACACACCCCCGGCACCAATGGCAATCATGCCCTGGATGATGTGAAACCCCTTGCCCAGCGGGTCACGCGTGGGGTCGAGCAGCGTACAGATGCGCTGCTGCTGGTAGTCGTGCAGCACCGGCCAGCGCACGCCGTCGGCGCACCAGGCATCCCCCATGACCACGAGCACGGCGATCCCCGTCAGGCCCAGCACCACGGGGGGAAGCACCAGCTTCCAGGGCAGTCCGGCAAAGAATATGACGGACAGTCCGGCCGCCAGCACCAGCAGCGAAGTCCCCAGGTCCGGCTGCTTCATGATCAGCCCCACGGGCAGCGCCAGCAGCAGCCCCGCCACGGCAAAGTCGAGCGGGCGCAGTTGCCCCTCGCGCCGCTGGAACCACCAGGCCAGCATCAAGGGCATGGCGATCTTGAGGATTTCACTGGGCTGGATGACGATACCCACATTGATCCAGCGCTGCGCCCCTTTTTTGGTGATGCCGAACAAGGCCACGGCCACCAGCAAGGCCACCCCCAGCGCGTACAGCGGAACAGCCAGGGCCATGATGCGCTGCGGGGGCACCTGCGCCACCAGGAACAGGATGGAACCCGCGATCAGCATGTTGCGGCCATGGTCGGTAAAACGCGTGCCGTGGTCATAGCCCGACGAATACATCGCCACCAGGCCCGCAGCGGCCAGCAGCAGCACGACACCGGCCAGCCACCCGTCAAACCCACGAAACAGGGGCAGGATGCGCTGGATCAGCGAAGGCTTGTCAAATGTGGTTCCCATGGCGCAATTATCGGGCGGCATTGCCGCACGGCCTGCAAGCCAGCCGTCAACCCGCCTGACGGAACGCCATGATGGCCTGGTTACGCAGCGTGCGCAGCAGCCCCAGGGCCTTGTCGTCCACCGCAATGCCTCCGGGGCGGGACTGGTCAGCATAGATCAGGGCGAAGGGGCGCCCCTTGATCTGCAACGGGAGCAGCAAAAACGCAGGTGCATTGAGCCCCTTGAGATACCAGCTAGGCAGACGCTCCTGCATGCGCGGCTCGGTGGCGTCGCTGATCAGGGTGTCGGCCCCGCGCAGGCACACGGCCGCAAACAGATCGCCCGGCACCTTCAGTGGCACCGCCAAGGCGCGCACCGCCTCGTCACTGCCCTCGCCCAGGCCGAAACGGCCGGTGACAATATCGGTCTTGGCGTCACGCAGGCAGAACACCATGCGCCTCGCGCCCAGGGCGCGGAACATGGTTTCCAGGATCATGCGCAGGATGTCATTGAGCTTGAAGTTCTCGACCATGGCATTGGTGATGTCCTGGATGCCTGCCGACAGCACCTCGGCCACCTCGGCCGGGGACGGCGCCATGCCGGCCTGCGCCTGCAACGCCGCAGGCAGCGGCTGGGTCTCGCTGGCGCGCAGTTCATGGGTCGAGAGCATGTCCTCGATGTCCGGCGGCGCATCGGCGGATGCAGGCAGGGCCAGCAGGCGCGCTGCGGGCGCCCCCTTTTCCACGCGCAACTCCAACACCTGGGCCATGGTCACCAGCTTCTGGCGAGCCACCTGGGTGGCCGCGCCAATCGCCTCGGCCGACATGGCCAGCGTGCGCGCGTACTGCGTGGCCAGCACCCTCAACCCCTCCTCGGCCTGCTTGCGTTCGTTGCGCAACAGGATCGTGGTGGCCTCGTTGGCGGCCCGCGCCACCCAGCGCAGCCGCTCTGGGCCCTGTTCGGGCGGGCGCTGCGGCGGCGAGCCCTGGGGCTTGCGGATGCAGCGCTGCAAGGTCTCGGGCAGGCCCCAGACGCGCGCCACACCCGCGCCCAGGTCTTCAAACCCCAGGCCCAGCACCTGCACCGCGGCCGATTCGTCGCCGCCCTCGACCCGCCCCGACGCCGCCAGCGCGCGGATCTGGCCCGCCTCCTCGGGAAAATAGAACTCGCACAGCATGCGCCCCAGGTTCTGGAACATGGCGCCGATGAAGGCCTCCTCGCCCCCCTGGCCGGGGCCGCACAGCTCGGCCGCCAAGGTGCCCGCCATCATGGCGCGCAGGAACTCCTCGCGCATCTGGCTGGCATGCTGCTTGTTCTGCATGTGGTCCAGCAGCACCAGGCTCAGCGCCATGTTGCGCACCGCATTGAAGCCCACCAGGCTCACGGCGCGCGAAACGGTGCTCACATTGCCCCGGCTGGCGTGGGCGAAGTTCACACTGTTGACCAGGCGCAGCAGCTTGTTGGTCAGCGCCACGTCCTTGAGGATCTCGTTCGTCAGGTCGCTGATGCTGTCGTCCTCGGAACTGGCCACGCGCTGGATGCGCGCCACCGAGTCCGACAGCGCCGGAAAGTCGCTCTTGTGCCGCATGCGCCGCAGCAGAAAGTCGAGCGTGGCGTTGCTCGCCGCCGTGGGTGCGCTCACGGGCGCCGCCCAGGCGCGCAGCGCATCGCGGAAATCGGCCGCCGAGGCAAAGCGCGCCGAAGGTTCGCGCGCCAGGGCGCGCTGCAGGATGGCGCGCAGGTTGTCGTCCGCGCCGGGCCCGAGATCTGCAGGCAGCTCCAGCGTCTCGTTGGCGATGCGGTAGAGCGCTTGCCAGGTGTCGCTCTGGTGAATCAACGGGCGGCCGGTGAGCAGCTCCACAAGCACCAGCGCGGCCGAATAGATGTCCATGGACGGCGCGGGCGCGGCCCCGGCCGTGGCCTCGGGCGCCATGTAGGCCGGCGTGCCGCTGGCCAGCTGGGCGTCGGACGGGCTGGCCACGGCGGCCGCCAGTCCGAAATCCATGACCCGCGCGTGGCGGTGCGCATCCACCATCACGTTCGAGGGCTTGAGGTCGCGGTGCACGATACCCGCCTCATGGGCCGCGTGCAGTCCGTCGAGCACATCCACCATCAGCGCCACGGCATCGTGCGGCGCGCAGCGCCCCTGGTGCGCCAGGTGCTCGGCCAAGGTGCTGCCGGGCACATACTCGAACACCAGAAAGGGCTGGCTGCCCTGCACATCGGCCTCGAACACCGGCACGATGCCGGGGTGGGCCAGGCGCCCCACATGGCGCGCCTCGCGCAACCAGGTTTCGAGCACCGAAGCGTCCTGCCCCTGCATGGGCGGCATGAGCTTGATGGCGACCTGGCGCTCCAGGCGCGGGTCCTGCGCCAGCCACACCGTGGCCTGGGCGCCCTGGCCCAGCACGCGCAACAGCTCGAACCGCCCCAGAAATGCCGGTTGTTGCCCCCCTCCCCCCATCACGAGGCGTCGGGCGGTGGCGAGCGGGGCAAAATCAGGCATGGTGTGGACGGGCAGGATGGGCAGCGCACACTGCACTGCCCCGGAGTCCGTATCTTATGCTTACAACTGCCCGCCCGCATGCGGCGGTTACATTGATTTCTGTCCCCTCTCCATGGCCACCACCCACCTCCTGTATCTGCACGGCTTCCGCTCCTCCCCCCAGTCCGCCAAGGCCCGGATGGTGGCCGCCCACATGGCCGCGCATTGCCCGCAGGTGCATTTCTGGGCGCCGCAGCTCCCGCCCTCGCCGCGCGCCGCCATGGCACTGGTGGCCGAGGGCATTGCCGGGTGGCCGCGCGACGGCATGGCCGTGGTGGGCTCGTCGCTGGGCGGCTTCTATGCCAGCTGGGTGGCCCGGCAGACGGGCTGCCCCAGCGTGCTGCTGAACCCCGCCGTGGACCCGGCGCGCGACCTGGCCCGCCACATCGGCGAACAGACAGCCTGGCACAACCCCGAAGAACGCTTCTTTTTCCAGCCCGAATATGTGGACGAGCTGCGCGCCCTGGACCAGCGCGGCCTCCCCCCGGGCGGGCCGGAGTTGGCCATCATCGCCAAGGGCGACGAGGTGCTCGACTGGCGCGAGATGGTGGCGCGCTACCCCCAGGCACGGCTGCGGCTGCTCGAAGGCGGCGACCACGGGCTGAGCGATTTCGCCGACCACCTACCCACCGTGCTGCGCTTTCTCGACCTGGCCTGACGTTTTGCACACCCATGGGACAATCCGCCCCCATGTACGCATTGTTTGAAGAAGCCGGCAAGTTTCTGGCCGGCCGCATCCTCTCCGAAGCCGAGACTTCGGCCCAGATCGAGCTCGACTCCGGCAAGCGGGTCAAGGCCAAGGCCGCCCACATCCTGCTCAAGTTCGAAAAACCCGCCCCCTCCGAACTGGTGACCCAGGCACAGGCCGTGGCCGCCACTATCGAGCTGCCCCTGGCCTGGGAGTTCGCCCCCGAGGACGAATTCGGCTTCGCCGACCTGGCGCGCGACTACTTTTCTGCCAGCGCCACGCTGGCCGAGCAGGCCGGCGCTCTGTTCGCCCTGTACGAAGCGCCGCACTACTTCCGCCGCGCCGGCAAGGGCCGCTTCAA
>JANJVX010000011.1 GCA_024709845.1 Burkholderiaceae bacterium
CAACACCATGGACTCTAAAAACATCGTTCTCAACGTCAACGGCATCGAGGTCATCTACAACCACGTGATCCTCGTGCTCAAGGGTGTCTCGCTGCAGGTGCCCGAGGGCAGCATCGTCGCCATCCTGGGCGGCAACGGCGCGGGCAAAACCACCACGCTGCGCGCCATCTCGAACCTGCTCAAGGGCGAGCGGGGCGAGGTCACCAAGGGCAGCATCGACCTTCGCGGCGAGCGCATCGAAAACCTCTCGCCGGCCGACCTGGTCAAGCGCGGGGTGGTGCAGGTCATGGAAGGACGCCACTGCTTCGCCCACCTGACCATCGAGGAAAACCTGCTCACCGGCTCCTACACGCGCTCAAGCAAGGCGGAGATCGCCGCAAACCTGGAAAAGGTCTACAACTATTTCCCGCGCCTGAAGACACGCCGCACCTCCCAGGCGGCCTACACCTCGGGCGGCGAGCAGCAGATGTGCGCCATCGGCCGTGCCCTGATGACCAACCCGAACATGGTGCTGCTCGACGAGCCCTCCATGGGCCTGGCACCGCAGATCGTGGAAGAAGTGTTCAACATCGTGCAGGACCTCAACAAGAAGGAAAAGGTCACGTTCCTCCTGGCCGAGCAGAACACCAACATGGCGCTCAAGTATTCCGATTACGGCTACATCATGGAATCGGGCCGCATCGTGATGGACGGTGTCTCTTCCGACCTCGCGAGCAACGAAGACGTGAAGGAGTTCTACCTCGGCGTGGGCGGCGGCGAGCGCAAGAGCTTCAAGGACGTCAAGAGCTACAAGCGGCGCAAGCGCTGGCTGGCCTGATCCCCCTTTCTTCCGGGTTGGCCTGGCTGCGGCCGGGTCGCCCCTGCACAGGTCCGCCTGAGCCCCCAACCCTCCCACACCATTTCGCCATGACTTCCTTTTACGACACGCTGGAAACCCGGGCTCCGGCCGACCGTGAGGCTGACCTGCTCAGGGCCTTGCCTGCCCAGGTGGCCCATGCACGCAGCCAGTCGGCGGCATTCGCCGAAATCCTGGCCGACGTCAACCCCACCGAAATCAACACCCGCGCGGCGCTGGCCCGCCTGCCGGTCACGCGCAAGCACGAGTTGCTGGAGCGCCAGCAGGCGCAGCGCAGCCAGAACCCCTTTGGCGGTTTCGCCACCATCGGTTTCGGCGCGCAGATGCCGCGTGTCTTCGCCAGCCCAGGCCCCATCTATGAGCCCGAAGGCACCCGGCGTGACTACTGGCGCATGGCGCGTGCCATGTATGCCGCCGGCTTTCGTGCGGGCGAACTGATCCACAACTGCTTCTCCTACCACTTCGTGCCCGCCGGCTCGATGATGGAGAGTGGCGCCCACGCCATGGGCTGCACCGTGTTCCCCGGGGGAACGGGCCAGACCGAGCAACAAGTGCAGGCCATGGCCGAGCTGCGCCCGGCGGGCTACATCGGCACACCCAGCTTCCTCAAGCTCATTGTGGAGAAGGCGGCGGAAATGCAGGTGCCTCTGCCCACCGTGACCAAGGCCCTGCTCTCGGCCGAGGCCTTCCCGCCCTCGCTGCGCGACTGGTTCCTAGAACGTGGAGTCACCGGGTACCAGTGCTACGGCACGGCCGACCTGGGCCTGATTGCCTACGAAACCGAGGCACGCGAGGGGCTGGTGCTGGACGAGCACGTGATCGTCGAGATCGTGCGCCCGGGCACAGGCGATCCGGTGCCCGAAGGCGAAGTGGGTGAACTCGTGGTCACCACGCTCAACACCGACTACCCTCTGATCCGCTTCGGCACGGGCGACCTTTCGGCCGTGCTGCCGGGCCCCTGCCCCACGGGGCGGACCAACACCCGCATCAAGGGCTGGATGGGACGCGCCGACCAGACGACCAAGGTGCGTGGCATGTTTGTCCACCCGGGCCAGGTGGCCGCCATCGCCAGCCGTTTCCCGCAGGTGCTGCGTGCGCGCCTCGTGGTGCGCGGCGAGATGGCCAACGACCAGATGGTGCTGCAGGTGGAAACCACCGAAACCTCGGGCGGCCTGGCCACCCAGCTGGCCGAAGTGACCCGTGAAATCACCAAACTGCGCGGGGAAGTGGAGCTGGTCGCCCCCGGCTCCCTGCCCAACGATGGCAAGGTCATCGAGGACGCACGCAGCTACCGCTGAACGTCCGGCCCCCGCGCCGGGCGCGGCGGGGCGCTATGTGCCCCAGACCACATCGTGCCCCTCGGCCGCGCTGCGGCGCAGCATGTCGATGAAAGGCGCCGCACGCTGACGCAGCGTGACGGTGTCGCGCTCCTTGCCCTCCGCGCCAGCGGCCTCCAGTTCATCATCGTCGGCGGTCTTGCCTGCCTCCGCCAGACGGCGCTCCTCTTCGAGCACAGCCGCCTCCAGCGCCGCCACGGCCGCCGGAATCTGCGCTGCAGTGATGATGCCCCGTGCGCCCGGCTCTTTGCCAATGAGTTCCAGGATGCGCCGTGCATGGGGCAGCAGCAGGATCAGGTCGGCCGTGGCACGGGATTTGAATCGGTAGAGCATGAAAATCCTTGGAAGGTGTCTACGATCTGTCTACGATCTTGGATGGGCGGCATTGCATGTGACAGCATACGCCTGAACCTGCCCATGCCACCGGGCTTCCCGGGAAAGGTGATGGGTCCGGTGCTTCAGAGAAACCGGCGGTACGCCGCACCGCGCCCTGACAGCACCGCCCGCAAACGCGGCAAAAACCGCACCAGTGCGGGGCCGTAAAGAATGCATGCCAGCGCCGCCCCGATCAGCGGCAGCGCGGCATACACCCAGCCCGTGAGGCGTTCACCGCCCAGCACCACGCCGACCAGCAAGGCAACCGCCGGGTTCACAAACGAATAGCTGCCTGCGAGCGCCGCCGTGGTGTTCTGCAGCAGCCACAGATAGGCATTGAGCGCCACCAGCGTGCCCAGCGACAGCAGGTACACCCAGGCCATCCATGAGCGCACGCTGACCTCGGCCAGCGCACCCACGGGTTCCACGGCCAGCGCCACCACCATGCCCAGGGCGCCACCTGTCAGCCATTGGGCACCGGAAGCCATGGCCGGTGCAGGCAATGGCAACCGGCGCGAGGCGTAGGAACCCAGACTCCAGCACAGCGGCGCACCAAAAGCCAGCAAGGCCCCCGGCACGGATGCGGAGAAATCACCCTCCAGCGCCAGCAGCAATGCACCCGCCACGCCCAGCGCCAGGCCCAGCCAACTGGTGGCAGGCACCCGCTCGCCACCCCACCGCGTCCACAAGGCCAGCCACATGGGCATGGTGGTGACCACCGTGGCCATCAGGCCCGAGCCAATGCCCAGCTTCTGGGCAAAACCAATGCAGTTCATGGCCAGAAACACCATCAGCGCCCCCACCAGCGCACTGTGGCGCCACTGCGCCACCGTGGGAAGGGCATGGCCCTGCCACAACGCCACCAGCAGCATTACGGCACCTGCACAGAGAAAACGGCTTGCGTTCATGAGCAGCGGCGGCATGGTTTCCAGCGCAATACCCAGGGCGAAATAGGTGGTGCCCCAGACCACGTAGACGAGCAGCAGCGCCACGGCTATTGCCAGGCCTCGTGGATTTGCCGCTTGCGCATTGAAAAATACCGGCATATTCTTCACCTGACCGAAAAATTTATTGAAAACACAATGTTTTCGGAATTTTTACCGAAACACTGGCGCAATGCAAGCAAATATCCAGACAGACGACATCGACACAAGAATTATTTCTGCCTTGAGTGGAGATGGCCGCCGTTCTTACGCCGAGGTGGGCGCCGAGGTCGGCCTCTCGACCGCAGCGGTGCATGAGCGCGTGAAGAAGCTGCTGGACAAGGGCGTGATCCGACGCTTTTCCATCAGCGTGGACCCCGAGCGCGTGGGTCTGAACTTCACCGCCTTCGTGGCCATCCGCAACGACGGCGGCATTCACTGCCGCGACGTGGCGCCGCGCCTGCGCGCCATGCCCCAGGTGGAGGAGTTGCACAGCGTGGCGGGTGAGTACGACTTTCTGGCCAAAATCCGCACCACGCACGCGCGCGCGCTCGAAGACGTGATCTACCAGATCAAGGCCATCGAGGGCGTGGCCCGCACCACCAGCACCGTGGTGCTGAACACCGAGTTCGAAGACCGGCCATTGGACCTGGGCTGGCTGGGAAAAAACAGCTGACCCCTGCGCGCTCCCCACCTCTCTCCCGCAGCACCATGAGCAACATCACCATCTACCACAACCCCCGATGCGGCACCTCGCGCAACACCCTGGCCATGATCCGCAGCAGCGGCGTGGAGCCCGAGGTCATCGAGTACCTCAAGACCCCCCCCAGCCGCGAAACGCTGCTGGCATTGGTGGCCGCCACCGGCCAGCCCGTGCGTGACCTGGTGCGCAGCAAGGAGGCGCTTTTCACGGAGCTCGGCCTGGATGCAAGCGGCGTGACCGATGCCCAGCTCATCGACGCCATGCTTGCACATCCCATCCTCATCAACCGGCCCATCGTCGTGACGCCGCTGGGCACACGTCTGTGCCGCCCCTCGGAGCAGGTGCTCGGCATACTGCCCCACCCCCTCCAGAATGACTTCACCAAGGAAGACGGTGAAGTGGTCCGCACGGCCGGCAGCCAGCGCGCCTGAGAGACCGGGCTCGCCGCACGCCCAGCCTGCCCGGTCATGCCGGTCTCCCGCGCCCCATGAACGCCACGCCGCAACGCTGGGCCGTGTTGCGCCTGGGCACCACCCAGACACTGGCCTGGGCCTCGTCGTACTACCTGCCCGCCATGCTGGCAGAGCCGATGGCGCGCGACCTGGGCATCACACCTTCCACGGTGTTCGCTGCATTTTCAGTGGCATTGATCGTTTCGGCGCTGCTCGGCCCGCTGGCAGGCCACGCCATCGACCGCCACGGCGGCCGCCCGGTGCTGCTGACCACGAATGCCCTGTTTGCCGCCGGACTCGCGGCGCTGGCCCTGGCACAAGGCGCCGCTGGCCTGTTCGCCGCCTGGGTTCTGATCGGCGTGGCCATGGGCTCGGGCCTGTACGAGGCGGCGTTTGCCACGCTGGTGCGCCTGTATGGCCAGGGCGCCCGTGGCGCCATCACCGGCATCACGCTGCTGGCCGGGTTCGCCAGCACGGTCGGCTGGCCCCTGTCCGCATGGATGGAAGGCGCCTACGGCTGGCGCGGGGCCTGCCTGGGCTGGGCGGCGCTGCACCTGCTGCTGGGGATGCCGCTCAACGGCTGGCTTCCCCGTGCCCCGGCAACGCCTTGCGGCAGTGCCGCGACAGATCGCGGCTCCGCCCATGCACCGGCGGCACAACCCCCGCGCCCCCGGCGCGCAGCAGTGTTGCTATCACTGGTGTTTGCCGTGACCTGGTTCACCAGCACGGCCATGGCCGCCCACCTGCCGCGCCTGCTGCAGGCCAGCGGCATGCCCCTGCACGCAGCCGTGGCGATGGCAGCCCTGGTGGGGCCTGCCCAGGTCGCCGCGCGATTGCTGGAATTCGGACTGCTGCGCCGCATGCACCCGCTGGCATCGGCACGCCTGGCCTCCCTGGCCCACCCGTTCGGAGCCGCCGTTCTGCTCACTGTGGGCAACCCCGCCGGCGCCCTGTTCACCGTGCTGCACGGCGCAGGCAACGGCATTCTCACCATCGCCAAAGGCACGCTGCCCCTGGTGCTGTTCGGGCCCATGGGCTATGGCGTGCGCCAGGGCCTGCTGATGGTGCCCGCACGGATCGCACAGGCCTTTGCGCCCCTGCTGTTTGGCCTGCTGCTCGATGCCACCGGTACCGCTGCTGTGGTGCTGACGGCCGCGCTCGGGCTGGCTGCGGCGCTGGCCTTGTGGGTGCTGCGCCCGGCACCCGAAGACCCCGGCGCTCAACCCCAGGCCCCTTCCGCCCCAGAGAAGCCGTGAACGAACCCGCCATGCCCGGTCATTGCACCAAAACACACCCGCTCGCCATTGCAGATGCACGCCATGGCTGCGCTGTGCGTCTCGATCGGCCGCGTTTTCGCGGCCTGCCCGGTCACACCGGATTCCTTCACACCTTGTGAGATTTGCGCACACATGCCCTGGCCCCCACGACCCGTTCTTTTCCGTGCACTGGCGCTGCTGGCCTGCCTGGGGTCGAGCGGCTGCGCCCATACCGACGGCGCACTGGCGTACTACTGGCAATCGGTGCGCGGCCATTTCCAGATCATGCAGGCCGCGGCGCCGCTGGACGACTGGATTGCCCGGGACAGCACCTCCGAGGCATTGCGCGCACGATTGCAGCTGGCACAACGCGCCCGGGCCTTCGCCGTGACCGAACTGGGCCTGCCCGACAACGGCAGCTACCGCCGTTACGCCGACCTGCAACGCCCCGCCGCCGTGTGGAACGTGGTGGCGGCGCCACCGTATGCGCTGCAATTGCACACTTGGTGCTTTCCGGTCACGGGTTGCATCGGCTACCGGGGCTACTTCACCGAGGCCGCCGCCCAGGCTGAAGCTGCGCGGTTGGCCGCGCAGGGGCTGGAGGTGGAGGTCTACGGCGTGCCCGCCTATTCCACGCTGGGCTACATGAACTGGATGGGGGGCGACCCGCTGCTGAACACCTTCATCGGCTGGCCCGAGGGCGAGTTCGTGCGCCTGCTGTTCCACGAACTGGCGCACCAGGTGGTATATGCGCAGGGCGATACGCTGTTCAACGAATCGTTCGCCACGGCCGTCGAACGCCTGGGCAGCGCCCAGTGGCTGGCCACGCAGGCCAGCGCGCAGGCCCGCCAGGCCTTTGCCGCCAGCGAGGAGCGGCGCCAGGGCTTTCGCGCGCTGACACGGGCCACGCGTGCGCGCCTGTCGGAAATATATGAACAAAAAGAGGCTCTAGCGCATGACCATCAAGCGCTAGTAGCTATGAAAAATGAAGCAATGAACGCCTTCCGTACCCGCTACGCGGCACTGCGCTCCACATGGCAGGCCACACCCGCGCAGCTGGCGGGCTACGACCACTGGGTGGCAAAAGCCAACAATGCCAGCTTTGCCGCGCAGGCCGCCTACGACGAACAGGTGCCCGCGTTCGAGGCCTTGTTCGAGCAGGCGGGACGGCGCTGGCAACCGTTCTATGATGAGGTCAAAAAGCTGGCGGCGCTGCCGCCCCTGGAGCGCTCGGATCGTCTGCGCGCCCTGCGGCCCGCGCCCGCCAGCGCCCCCTGAGGAGACGCACCATGTCCGTGATCCATATCCACCGCCACCACCATCTGGGCCTCGAAGAGGCCCGCAAGATCGCCTTTCTGTGGGCCGAGAAGGCCGAAGAAAAATTCGACATGGAATGCGCCTACGAAGAAGGCGACACCCAGGACACGGTGTATTTCAGCCGCTCGGGTGTCAAGGGCACGCTGCAGGTGCTGGACGGCGAATTCGAGTTCAAGGCCGAACTGGGCTTCCTGGTCAGCGCCTTCAAGTCGCGCATCGAGGCCGAGATCGCCGAACAGCTCGACACCCTCCTGCACTCGCCCAAGCCCGGAAAGAAGAGAAAGCCCCACCCGCCGAAAGCCTGAGCGGCTGCGGAACGGGCACAAAAAAGCCCTCCGGAGAGGGCTCTTGTGCCACTGGCGCCACAGCGCCTGGCGTGCGGTCAGCCGCCCTTCTTGGAGCGCTTGCCCGGGTTCTTCTTGCTGCGCGTGGCCACGCCGCGCTCCAGGCTGACACGCTGGCCACGGCCGCCCGTGGGCAGGCTCACGCCAGGCAGCGGCTTGGGCTGGGGGGTGAATTTACGGTCGGCTTCGGTAACGATCTTGTTGCCCATGGCGAGTCTCTGTCAAAGGGTGGAAAAACCCGTATTAGGCCATAGGCGCGGCCGGGGCACCCAAAAGGCCCTGAATGCGCCCGTGGACGGGATCAGCTCAGCGAGGTGATGAGGTCGATGTACTGCTGCTTGGCAGCGTCCTGCGTGGTGCCCTTGAGGTTGTTCCAGGCATCCCACTTGGCACGGCCCACCATGTCGGCAAAGCCGGGTTTCTTCTCGGCGTTGTCGCCTGCGGTGCCCTGCTTGTACAGCGCATAGATCTTGAGCAGCGTGCCGTTGTCGGGGCGCTCGCTGAGGTTCTTGGACTGGGCTACGGCGGCTTCGAAAGCGGCATTCAGGTCGGCCATGGTCGGATGCTCCTGGGTTGGGGTGGGGAAATAACGGGGATGCCATCCCCTCGGTGCGTTGTATCTTACGGTCACAGTCCGGCCACAATGGCGGTTATCCATAGACGCCTGCCTCCAATCACAACTACCAGGATCTTTTCGCACATGGTGACCCGCACCTCCTCCCGCGCCGCCGCAGCCACGAGCGCCCCCAGCCCAACCCTCCCGAGCGCCAGCGCCGCAGCCCGCGAGGCCGCCCTGGCCGTGCAAAAGAATGTGCGCCGTGCCGCCACCGGCATGCTGGGCCTGTCGGGCGAGCGCATGAGCAAGGTGGACACCGCCTGGCTGCGCATGGACTCGCCCAGCAACCTGATGATGATCAACGGCGTGTGGACCGTCGAGCCCGGCATCACGCTGGCCGCGCTGCGCGAGCGCGTCCAGGAGCGCCTGCTGCAGTACCCGCGCTTTCGCCAGCGCGTGGTCGAGGACGCCGCGGGTGCCACCTGGGTGGATGACCAGCGCTTCGACATCACGGCCCATGTGGAACCCGCCCAGCTCCCGCGCCGCAAGGGCCTGAGCCAGCAGGCCGCGCTGCAGAAATTCGTGGGCGAACTGGCGATGAAGCCGCTCGACCCACGCCGTCCGCTGTGGCACTTCTACCTGGTGGAGGATTTCGTGGGGGATGACGGCCGCAGCGGCAGCGCGCTGGTGGTGCGCCTGCACCACTGCATTGCCGACGGCATCGCGCTGATCTCGGTCACCATGTCGCTCGTCGATGGCGGCTCCGAACCCCCCGCGCGGCGCAAGAAGACCCCGGCCAGCGCGGAGGACTGGATCGCCGATGCGCTCATCAAGCCCTTCACCGGCATGACGGTGAAGGCGCTGGACCTCGTGGGCGAGAGCGCCGCCAAGTCACTGCACCTGCTGCTCGACCCCGAGAAGGCCGTGCAGCACGGCCTGGCGGGCTCGGTCGATGCCGCGCGCCTGGGCTACCAGCTGGTCAGCGACGCGGCCGCGCTGGCGCTCATGCCCGACGACTCGCCCACACTGCTCAAGGGAGAGCCGGGCACGGAAAAGCGCGTGGCCTGGTGCCCGCCCCTGCCGCTGGACGAGGTCAAGGCCATCGGCAAGGCGCTCAACTGCTCGGTGAACGATGTGCTGCTGTCCTGCGTGGCCGGAGCCATTGGCGGCTACCTGCGCCAGCATGGCGACGACACCGAGGGCAAGGAGATCCGCGCCATGATCCCGGTGAACCTGCGCCCCATGGAAGAGGCCTGGAAACTCGGCAACCACTTCGGCCTGGTGCCGCTGGTGCTGCCCATCGGCATCACCAACCCGGTCGAACGCGTGTACGAGGTGCGCCATCGCATGGCAGCGCTCAAGGGCAGCACACAGCCCCTGCTGGCCTTTGGCCTGCTGGCCGTGGCGGGTCTGCTGATCAAGCCCGCGCAGGATGCGCTGCTCAACCTCTTCAGCCGCAAGACCACGGCCGTCATGACCAATGTGCCCGGTCCGCGCGAGCCGCTCTATTTGTGCGGCTCGCACGTGACGCAGTGCATGTTCTGGGTGCCGCAGTCGGGCAACGTGGGGCTGGGGGTTTCCATCCTGAGCTACGGTGGCGGCGTGCAGTTCGGCGTCATCACCGACACGCAGCTGTGCCCCGAGCCGCAGCAGATCATTGACGCCTTTGCCCCCGAATTCGAGGCCCTGGCCACCCTCACGCTGATGCTGCCATGGGGCGAAGCGGAATAAGCCGCAGCCTGGCCACCACCCTGCTGCTGGCCGCGCACATCGCGCAGGCGGCGGTGCAGGAGGACCACGCGCATGAACCCTACCCGGTACACGTCCAGCCGGGCCAGACACTGCGCCAGGCGCTGCAGGACGCCACGCCGATCCTGGTGGAGGGGCGGCGTTTTCATGGCTATACGCACTGGAACGTGCACTGGAACTTCTGGTGGCACAGCGACGACGCCGGCCGCTGCCGCATCACGCGTGTGACCACCCGGCTGCGCACACGCATCCAGATGCCCGAACTGCGCACCGGCAGCGCGGCACAGCAGACCCAGTTTGCACGCTATGCCAGGGCGCTGCACCAGCATGAGCAAGGCCATGTGCAGTTCGGCCGGGCAGCGGCCCAGGCCATCGACCAGGGCATCGCCGCCCTGCCCGAGGCCCCCGACTGCCCCACGCTGGAGCGCCAGGCCAATGCCCTGGGCCAGCGCCTGCTGGCCGGGCAGGTGGCACAGGAAAAGGAGTACGACCGGACCACCCGCCATGGTGCCACACAGGGGGCGACACTCGATTGATGCTATATATTTAATAGCTTCAAGCGCTTACCCAATAAGCGCAAAACACCCAAAAGCCCTCACATTTCTTGCGAACACCCCGCACGCCGCGCGAGGCAAGGGGAGCCTCCCGGGGCGCTGCCGCGCTTCAGGCGCCGCGCGGCGTGGCAAGCCACTCCTGGGCCAGTCGCACCCAGTAGGTGGCGCCGAGCGGGATCAGGCTGTCATTGAAGTCGTAGCTGGGGTTGTGCAGGGTGCACGGGCCGCCGCCATGGCCCATGGCGCGGTGGTCGCCCTCACCATTGGCGATGAAGCAATAGGCCCCGGGCCTGGCCTGCAGCATGTAGGCGAAGTCTTCCGCACCCATGGTGGGCTCCTGGTCCAGCACCTGGTCCTCGCCCACGATGGAGGCCATCACACGCCGTGCAAACGCGGCCTCGGCGGGGGCGTTCACCGTCGGCGGGTAATTGCGCACGAACGCGAATTCGCAGGTGGCCTCGTGCGCGGCGCAGGTATGCTCGGCGATCTGGCGCATGCGCCGCTCGATCAGGTCCAGCACCTCCAGCGTGAAGGTGCGCACCGTGCCCTGCAGTTCGCAGCTGTCGGGCACGACGTTGGTGGCCTCGCCCGCATGGACCATGGTGACCGAGATCACGCCCGCCTCCACCGGCTTCTTGTTGCGGCTGATGATGGTCTGGAAGGCCTGCACCATCTGGCAGGCAATGGGCACCGGGTCGATGCCGGTGTGCGGCAGCGCCGCATGGCCGCCCTTGCCCCGGATGGTGATCTTGAACTCGTTGCTCGACGCCATCACCGGGCCGGGGCTCACCGCGAAACTGCCCACGGGCATGCCGGGCCAGTTGTGCATGCCAAACACCGCCTCCATGGGAAAGAGATCGAACAGGCCGTCCTGGATCATCTCGCGCGCACCACCGCCGCCTTCTTCCGCGGGCTGGAACACCAGGTACACGGTCCCGTCGAATTCGCGGTGGTTCGCCAGGTGATGGGCCGCCGCCAGCAGCATGGCGGTGTGCCCATCATGGCCACAGGCATGCATTTTGCCCGCATGCTGGCTGGCGTGGGCAAAGGTGTTGAACTCCTGCATGGGCAGGGCGTCCATGTCGGCCCGCAACCCGATGGCCCGCCCGCAGGCCCCACCATCGCGCCCATGCACGATGCCCACCACCCCCGTGGTGCCCAGCCCCCGGTGCACGGGAATGCCCCAATCGGCGAGCTTCTTCGCCACCAGTTCGGCCGTGCGCACCTCTTCAAAGCACAGCTCGGGGTGGGCATGGATGTCGCGGCGCAGGGCCGCCATCGCGGGGGCGTGCGCGGCAATGGAGTCGATGACGTTCATGGTCGGTGTTTCCTTGGCTGAAAGTCTACCCATGCCGCAGCTGCAGGCGGCCCATTATTTCATTGGCCCCTTCAGGGCGGGTGGTTATGGGCTGGCAGCCTGACGCAGACCGCGGTGCGCTGCCAGGTGGCGCGGCGTCCAGGCGTGCGGCTTGCGGTACACAAAATGGTGCCGTGCCACGTGGTAGCTGGGGTCAAAGCCGTAGAAATTGCGCTGCATGCGTTGCAACTCCTCTTCGCGGTAGCGTGCCAGGGGCTTGCGTGCCTCATCCTCGGCACGGCGCCGGGCCTTGCCCTGCAGGCGCTCCGGCAAGTCAGGCGCGGCGGCCAGGGCCAGGGCGCGTTCGCGCGACTGCTCCACAAAGGCGTCGGCACCGACGGCAAAGCAGGCGTCGAGCAGGCCGCGCTGCACCGCCAGCGGCGCCACCAGCGGCAGGCGCTGCTGCATGACGGCACGGCTGGCAGCCTCGCCGATGCGCCGCGGCAGCGAATAGGTCCAGTACTCGCTGCCGTAAAGGTTGCCCATGTTCTTGTAGTGCGGGTTGAGCACCACGCCTTCGTGCGCCCAGACTTCGTCGGCCGCCAGCGCCAGGAAGCAGCCGCCCGCGCCCGCATTGCCCTGCAGCGCCGCGACGGTGGTGCGGTCGGTGAGCGTGAGGATCTCCAGCGCCACGTCGTCGATGGCGTTGATGGCGCGCCACGAGGCATCGGCCGCGCTGTCGCCGTCGATGCGCTGCGCCGCCTCGATGTCGTGCAGATGGATGCCGTTGGAAAAAAACTCCGCCCCCCCGGCCAGCACAAGCACCTGCGTGCTGCGCGAACGCACCCAGCGCAGCGCGTCGCACAGGCGCTGGCACTGGCGCTCGGACATGGCGCCGTTGTGGAAGTCGAAGTCCAGCCAGCCTACGCGGGCGCCCTCGGGGCCGAACTCGTCGTAGCGCAGTTCGTCCCATTCATCGGCATCCCGCATCAGCGGCACCTCCCATGCGGGCAGCGCAGTGGCCTGCGCGGCAAACACGCGTGTGGCGGCGAGCTTGAGCGCGCTGGTGCCATCGGCGCGCGCGGCCTGGCCGTCGTCGGGGCGCACATG
>JANJVX010000025.1 GCA_024709845.1 Burkholderiaceae bacterium
GCAGACGCCAACCCGGGCAGCGAGCTGGCCCTGCGCCTGGACGCCTTCAAACACTGGTACAGCCAGGCCGGCACGCCGCACGTGCGCGCCACGGGCCAGTACGACGCAGAGACGCGCCGCTACACGCTCACCCTGGCGCAAAGCTGCGCGCCCACGCCGGGCCAACCCACCAAGGCGCCCTTCGTCATCCCCGTGGAGCTGGGCCTGCTTGCGCAGGACGGCCGCGCCCTGCCCCTGCAGCTCGACGGCGAAGCCGCACCCGGCGCCGCCACGCGCACCGTAGTGCTGGCCGACGAAAGCCTGCAGCTCACGTTCGTGAATGTGGACAACGCCCCCGTGCCCTCGCTGCTGCGCGGTTTCAGCGCCCCCGTGGTGCTGGACTGCGACTACAGCGACGCCGACCTGCTGACCCTGCTGGCGCACGACAGCGACGCCTTCAACCGCTGGGAGGCCGGTCAGCGCCTGGCCTTGCGCATCGCTATCAATACCATAGCTGACAGCGCAATCCAGGCGGGCGTAAATGGCCAAATCAGCCAAAACATTCTGCCCGAGAGTTTCATCCAGGCCATGCGCGGCGTGCTGCGCCACCCGCAACTCGACGCCGCCTTCAAGGAACTGGCGCTCGCGCTGCCGTCCGAAACCTACATCGCCGAGCAGCTTGACGTGGTGGACCCGCAGCGCGTGCATGCCGTGCGCGAGGCCATGCGCCTGCAGCTCGCCCTGGCGCTGCAGGCCGACTGGCAATGGGCCTACGAGCAGCACCAGCACACGGGCGCCTACCGCCCCGACGCCGCCTCGGCCGGGCGCCGCGCACTGGCGGGCATGGCGCTGCACATGCTGTGTCTGGCGGCGCAGCACACGGGCGACACCGTCTGGCCCGGCAAGACGCTGCAGCGTTTCAAGGATGCGGGCAACATGACCGACCGCTTCAACGCGCTCAGCGCGCTCGTGGGCAGCGGCCACGCCCTGGCGGCGCCCGCGCTGGCGCGCTTCCACCAGATCTTCAAGGACGAACCGCTGGTCATCGACAAATGGTTCGCGCTGCAGGCCGGCAGCCCGGACCGGGGCGGTAACGTGCTGCCCACCGTGCGTCAGCTCCTGCAGCACCCCGACTTCAGCCTGAAGAACCCGAACCGCGCGCGCAGCGTCATCTTCAGCTACTGCAGCGCCAACCCCGGTGCCTTCCACCGCCGGGATGCGGCGGGCTACGTGTTCTGGAGCGAGCGCGTGATCGAACTGGACGGCATCAACCCGCAGGTGGCCGCACGCCTGGCGCGCGCCATGGACCGCTGGAAGAAACTCGCCGAACCCTGGCGCAACGCCGCCCGCGAGGCCATCGCCCGCGTGGCCGCCCGCGAGGGCCTGAGCAACGACGTGCGCGAGGTCGTCACCCGCGCACTGGCCGACGAATAAGGAGAACAAGCATGGCAAAACGAATCAGCCTCACCCGCTACCTGGTGGAACAGCAGCGCGTGGCCGGCCACATCCCGTCGGAGCTGCGCCTGCTGCTCGAAGTGGTGGCACGCGCCTGCAAGAGCATCAGCCAGGCCGTCAACAAGGGCGCCCTGGGCGGCGTGCTCGGCAGTGCCGACAGCGAGAACGTGCAGGGCGAGATGCAGAAGAAACTCGACATCATCGCCAACGAGGTGCTGATCGAGGCCAACGAATGGGGCGGCCACCTCGCCGCCATGGCCAGCGAGGAAATGGAAGGCATCTACGTGGTGCCCAACCGCTATCCCAAGGGCGAATACCTGCTGCTGTTCGATCCCCTGGACGGCTCGTCCAACATCGACGTCAACGTGAGCATCGGCACCATCTTCAGCGTGCTCAAGATGCCCGAAGACGACCGCGGCGTGGACGAGGGCGATTTCCTCCAGCCCGGCAGCCATCAGGTGGCCGCGGGCTACTGCGTCTACGGCCCCCAGACCACGCTGGTGCTCACCGTGGGCGACGGCGTGGCCATGTTCACGCTCGACCGCGAACAGGGCTCATTCGTGCTCACGCAGGAGAACGTGCGCATTCCCGAGGACACCAAGGAATTCGCCATCAACATGAGCAACATGCGGCACTGGGACGAGCCGGTCAAGCGCTACATCGACGAATGCCTGCAGGGCAAGGAAGGCCCGCGCGGCAAGGACTTCAACATGCGCTGGATCGCCAGCATGGTGGCCGACGTGCACCGCATCATGACGCGCGGCGGCATCTTCATGTACCCCTGGGACAAGCGCGAACCCAACAAGCCCGGCAAGCTGCGCCTGATGTACGAGGCCAACCCCATGGGCTGGCTCATCGAACAGGCTGGCGGCGCGGCCACCAACGGCAAGCAGCGAATCCTCGACATCCAGCCCACCCAGTTGCACGAACGCGTCAGCGTGATTTTGGGTTCAAAAAATGAAGTGGACCGCGTGACAAGCTACCATTCCACGCTATAATCTGAGGCTTACGCCGGTGTAGCTCAGTCGGTAGAGCAGCTCATTCGTAATGAGAAGGTCGGGTGTTCGATTCATCTCTCCGGCACCAAGTCAGTAAAAGAAACCCCGCTATCTATTCGATAGCGGGGTTTTTCTTTTTCCGTGTCATGTAGCCACTATGTAGCCAGCGGTACTGGGTTTTGCCATGGATGGAAACCCTGCTGAGGCCAGATCAGTGTTCTCTCAGATACTTGCCTCCATTGCAAAGCGAATTTTTTACGAGGTCGGCTTGAATGGTAAGTGAGAGCTGCAACTGGGCGATCAGCTCCAAGTGATGAGCAGCGTCTATGGGGGCCGAATACGGATGCGACTGCTTCCTTGAGGCAACTCCATTGAGCGCGCGCAGGCTTGGAGTACCACCTTGCCGTCAAGGTCCTATACCGCAGGGTTCTGTCAGATGTTATCTACCAGAAATTTCGCTCTAATCGCGGTAGACGGAGACTCGATGTAACTTCCGCCCAAGGATGACAATTTCAACCGAGGTGACCACATACTCGCCCATCTTCCATTGACGGGTGCCGTCTTTACCAAGCGGCGCTTCACCATAGGTGTTAGCCATCTTCTCGTCAAACGTGGCTTTCAACTCTGGGGTAACACTACAGGTTACGCCCACCATGCCGCGCTTGAGCTGAAAGTCAAACTGCACAGGCCTGTTCGGGCTACAGGGAATGAAGCCATCACTCAACTGAATAGGGGCTGGCTTTCCGTCCTCGTATCCGAAGCCACATCCAAATCCAGCGCCAAAGCTGTAGGAACTGCAGTTATCGATTTCATAGCCGTAAAGGTCACCGGCTGTTCTGGGGGCAATACCCAAAGGCGCAGCTACGTAGGCTCCATCCTTGGTGCTGGATGGTCGGATATAGGTCATCAGGGCTGACGCACAACTCGGATAGAGCCTGACCCGTCGGACGGTGACTTCATTCACTTCGCTGGATGCCTCAAAGAAACCTTCTGGAGTGAACGCTGTCTTCATGTTCCAACGCCCTT
>JANJVX010000195.1 GCA_024709845.1 Burkholderiaceae bacterium
CCGTGATGGCGTGCAGCGGCAGCGGGTCCAGGATGCCGGTCAACGGGCCACGAAACCCATCCCGCTCCGCAGGCCCCGCGCCCTGGCGTGCGAGGGCTAAGGCCGCCGTGGCCGTGGGTGCCCAAGCCACCCGGGCGCCCAGTTCCTCGGCCCCGGCCTGCACCTTCAGGCGCAACGGCTCCATGCCACCAAACAGCCGCGCGCAGCCCGACACCTCGGCCACCACGGCATCCTCCAGCAGCGCCACCCGGGGCGTGAACTGCAAGGCCCAGGTGCCGAGGGAGGCCGCATCAATGGGAGAGGGGCTCGGCGGCAGGGAAAGGGGAAGCAACGCGGCCCAATGCCCGGGCATAGGCGGACTCCTTGCGCGATGGTGCAGCCATGGGGGCAGGCAGTGTCCGCAATCTGGGGGGCAGCACGCCTGCCAGGTTCATGGGCATGGCGGCCAGGTACAGGGGCTCGTCGAATGACGCGCCCCTGCGCTTGGGAATACGGACTTCCAACTGCCACCCATCGGCCAGTGCGACACACACCCGCAAGGGTGCCGGTGAGGCGTCGTGCAGCGCGGTCAGGGGCCGGAACAGGAAGACCGGCGCACCGCAGGACTGCGCATGGATCTGCAGGCGGCGAATCTGCCCGGGCCGGGCCTGGGGCAGCCAGGACAGCACGGCGCCCGTGGGGGCGGACTTCACGATCTGCTCGGTGACCCACAGACCGTCCATGGGTGTGGTGGTCCGGACCCAGATCAGCTGGTCCGCCGATACCCCCAGTTGCGCCAGCCCCGGTGCATGCGGAGGCCTGGGCGGCGCGATCAGGTAGATGCGGCCCCCGGACCGCACCAGCGCCGGGAGCGCAGGACCCAGCAGGCGCCATTCACACAGCGCCGCCTGCGGCAGGAGCAGTTCCGTCAGGCTGTGCGTGGGCCAGCCACCGCCGGGCAACTGGGCATCAAGCGCCCCGAAGCCGGTGGGTACGGTGCGCGCTGCGGTGCCCCCGACCTCACAGCCACGCCAGACAGCATCGGCCACATGGCGCGGGAGCACGCCAGGATCGAAGGGGTTGGGAGCTGCGGGAACGGACATGGAAGGCCGCCTGGCGGGGCGGAATCTCGGAAAGATGTGAATACTGTATAAAACATCAGTATACGCATGCCCTCCAGGCGCGTGAAGTGCTTTCTGCCCCCGGACCTGTGCCCAGCAAAATTGGTAGCAGCACCGTTTGCGCTGGTGCCGCTCTGGAGCTCTGCAAGGTTGTGTCTGCCCGGGTTTTCCGGAGTGCTGGAGCGGGTTCCATCCGGCGGCATCGATGGCAGCCCAGCGGCCGGTGAGCTCCCTGGTTTTTGAGCCAAATTGGCACTTTGCGCTTTGCAGTAAAGCGCTGGCAGCTATTCATTTAATAGCTATAAAGCAGGTGGGCGGAAGGTGTAGCCATGGCAGACTGCGCGGTGCAAGGAGGATTGCCATGGAAACGCAGGAACCCCTCATGGAACTGAGCGCCGTGACCACCACCGTGGCCACGGCGGATGACGCACGGCGCCTGGCGCAGGCGGTGCTGCGGCAGCGCCTGGCCGCCTGCGTGCAGACCGAGCCCGTCACTTCGCATTACCGCTGGCAGGGGGCGCTGCACGAAGAAGGGGAGCAGCGCCTGGTCTGCAAGACCACGGCCGCCGCCGTGCCAGCGCTGCTGGCCTTGCTGCGCGAACTGCACCCTTACGAGCTGCCGCAGCTGGTGGTGCAGCCGCTGCAGGCCACGGCAGACTATGCGGGCTGGGTGCGGCAGGAGACGCAGGGCGGCTGAACCACGTCAGACCGCCAGGTCGATCTGCTGCACGGTGCCCGCGCCGCCGTCCTCGCGCAGGTAGACACTGGTTGCGCGCACGGCGCCCAGCGCGCTGTTGTCGGCGGTGCGCAGCGCGAACGGGGTGTCCAGCGCGCCCAGGTGGATTGCGCCCACGCCAGCCTCCTCCAGGGTGTGCAGGCTGCCGGTGCCGTCGGCGGAAGGCACCCACACGCGCAACTGGCCAAAGACCGTGTCGCTTTCGTCGATCCAGCCGTTGCCATCACCGTCGTGTGCGGCCAGCTCGGTAAAGCCGTTGCCGGTGGCCGGGCCGAACAGTTCCAGGCCGTTGTCGATGCGCTGGTTCTGGTTGCGGTCCAGCGCCAGGTAGCCGCGCGCGCCAGACAGCATGGGCACGGCCTCGGTCTGGCCGTCGCCATCGAGGTCGAAGGCAAAACGCAGATCCTGCAATTGCGCGGCCGTGCCGTCGAAATTGATGACCAGCGGGTCCACGGGCACGGCGGCGTCGCCCAGGCGCAGGCTGCTCCAGGATTCTTCGCGGTGGTAGCGCTGCATCTCCAGCTGCAGGGAGAAGCGGACCGCCTGCCCGTCGCGGGTGCGCACCACCCCTTCGGCGCTGAACCGCGTGTATTCCGACTCCTCCAGCACCTCGTGGGTTTCATGGACCAGGCCAAAACCCGCGCCGCGCGGAGGTTCCGGCGCGGTGGCGTGGCGGGCGGGTGGGTGGGGCAGGTGGACCGGGTCCGTCGGCGTCTCCGGACTGACCACGGCCTGCGCGGCCACGCCGGTCAGGCGTTCGATCAGATCGCGGACCATGATCAGGTGGGGGGTCAGGTGTGCATCGTTGTCTGCACGCACGGGTGCACCGTTTGCCTGCACGGGCGCGGGAGCCAGAGCGGCTGCCTGCCGGGCCGCGCCGGAGATGTGCAGGGACGCGGCGCGGGCAAGGGGCTCCTGCGGCGTGGGGGTACCGCCGGATGCCGGGCGCTGCCCCACCCAGAGCTCCAGCCGCTCGGAGCGTGCGTGCACCCGGCTGGCGCTGTGCTGGGCCTGCAGGTGCAGGGCGGAAGACGCGACTTTCATGGGCAGGCCTCCGGGGCACAAATAGACCCATTTCGGCCGAGCCGGAGAAAACTTGAGCGGCGTCAGACGGACTGCGGGGCGCCGCCTTCCAGCACCCGCTGCTCGAAGGCTTCCAGGGGCTCGGGGCGGCCAAACAGGTAGCCCTGGAAGGCACGGCAGCCGTGTTCCAGCAGGAACTGGTAGTGCGCCGTGGTCTCCACGCCTTCGGCGATCACCGCCAGGCCCAGCATGTGGGCCAGCGCGATGATGGTGTGGGCGATGGCGGCGTCCCTGGGGTCGAGCATCACGTCGCGCACGAATCCCTGGTCGATCTTGATCTGGTCCAGCGGCAGGCGCTTGAGGTAGCTCAGGCTGGAGTAGCCCGTGCCGAAGTCGTCCAGCGAAAAGCCCACGCCATGCGCCTTGAGCGCCTGCATGGTGGCAATGACACCGTCCACATCCTCCAGCAGCAGGCTTTCGGTCAGTTCCAGCTTGATGCGTGCGGGGTCGGCGCCGGTGCGCTCCAGGATGGCGAGCACCTGCGTGACGAAGTCGGCCTGGTGGAACTGGCGCGCGCTGACGTTGATGGCCAGGGTCAGATGGGCCAGCCGGGGGGCGTCCCGCCAGCGTGCCTGCTGGAACAGGGCGGTCTCCAGGGCCCATTGGCCCAGGGGCAGGATGAGCCCGGTTTCTTCCGCCATGGGGATGAACAGCGCGGGCGAGACCAGGCCCTTGTCCGGGTGCTGCCAGCGCAGCAGCACCTCGGCGCCGGTCACGTGGCCGGTGCTGTCCACCTGGGGCTGGTACAGCAGCAGGAACTGCTCCATGCGCAGGCCGTCGTGCATCTCGGTTTCCAGCCGGGCCCGCTGGTTGATGGCCTCCTGCATGTCGGGGTCGAAAAAGCGCAGCGTGTTGCGCCCGGCATCCTTGGCGCGGTACATGGCCAGGTCGGCCTGTTTGAGCACCTCGTCCGCCGAGGAGGGCTGCGGCTGGCACAGCAGGGTGGCACCAATGCTGGCCGTGAAGTGGTGCTCCTGCCCCAGCAGGTGGCAGGGCAGGCGCACCTGTGCCAGGATCAGTTCGCCAATCGTGCGCACCTGGGCGGCGGCCTCGGTGGCTTCCTGGCCGAGGTTCTGCAGCACCAGCACGAATTCGTCGCCGCCCAGGCGGGCCACGGTGTCCTGCTCGCGCAGGCTGGTGCGCAGGCGCCGGCCCATTTCCACCAGCAGCAGGTCGCCCACCTCGTGGCCCCGGGTGTCGTTCAGGGTCTTGAAGTTGTCGATGTCCACGAACAGCACGGCCGCGTGGTGTCCGGTGCGGGCGCTGCTGGCCATCACCTGCTGCAGGCGGTCGGCCAGCAGGCGCCGGTTGGGCAGGCCGGTGAGGGCGTCGTAGAAGGCCAGAAAGCGGGCCTCCTTCTCGGCGGCCTTGCGGGCCGAGATGTCGATGTCGATGCAAAACATCTCGGGCGCCTGGCCCGGCACCGCGATCCGGGTATGGCTGGAAAAGACGTCCACCAGCGAGCCGTCCTTGCGCCGCAGGCGCAGTTCGCCCGCCGGAATGGGCTGGCCTGTGGCAAACATGGCGGCGATGTCCTTGCGCACCGGCTCGCGCATTTCGGCGGGAATGATCAGGTCCAGCAGGTTCTTGCCCAGGGCCTCCTGTTCGGAGTAGCCGTAGAGGGTTTCCGAGGCCTTGTTCCAGTAGGTGGTCGTGCCGTCGGAGCCATAGCCCTGCACCGAGATGGAGGGAATGTCGCGCAGCAGCGAGCGAAAGCGCAGTTCGGATTCGCGCAGGGCCTCCTCGGCCTGGGTGCGCTGGGTGATGTCGCGGGCAATGAAGACCACGGCGGCGTGGCCATGCACCCGGGCGCCCAGGGGGCGGGCCCGGCCCTCGAACTGGCGCACACCCGAGAGCGTGGCCATTTCATACTCGAAGCTGCGGGTGTCGCCCTGCCGCAGGGTGTCGCGGATCAGCTCCAGAAAGCTGTTGGCCTGCGGCGCCGGCAGAACCTCGTGCAGCTTCTTGCCCAGCAAGGTTCGGGCAGGGGCGAGCAGGGCTTGCTCGTTGGAGGACAGCACTTCCACATAGCGCCCCTGGTCATCGATCACCAGCAGCTCATCGGGAATGGCGGCGGTAATGGCCCGCAGGCGCGCGGCACTGTTGGCCAGTGCCTGTTCGGTGGCCATGCGGTCCTCCACATCGCGCAGCAGCAGGCCCACCAGGGCGGTGGTGGGCAGCGAGAGCAGAAACAGCGGCAGGGTCAGCGTCTGGTTCATCTGCTGCGCCAGGTCGCCAGGCAGAAGCTGGGCGGTGGCCAGCACCAGGGCATGCAGCACCAGGCCAAAGGCCAGCAAGGGCACGGGCTTGATGTCCAGGCGGCCGCGCGCATGCGCATGGCGGTAGGCCAGGCCCAGGAGGGCGGACAGGGCGATGGTCCCGAGTCCCACACTGGTGCCCGCGCCGCCGATCCACAGGCGCGCGGCGGCAGCCATCACGGCGGCAATCGCGGCCACGATGGGGCCGCCAAACACACCGGCCATGCTCAGCACCACGGAGCGCACATCAAAGATGGCGCCCGACATCTCGAACACCGGGCTGAAGATGCTGATGGCGGCAATGCCCCCGAACAGCAGGCCGGAGGTGATGCGTCCGGCCATGGGCTTCTGATGCCACAGGCGGATATGGACCCCATGCAGGAAGCACAGGGTCAGCAGCAGGGCCAGGGCCTTGACCAGCTCAGTGAACATGAGGCACGTGAACCTGTCCGCAGGCATTGCGGGCAGATGGCGGGAGTCAACGAGGTGCCATCATCCGGCAATTGGCGCCGGGAGTAAACGGGCAAAGATAGAGAGCCGCGACCATGCGGGCGGGCATGGCGCGCGCGGGGTCCGGGGTCAGCCCAGCAGGGCCTGCGCGAACTCGCGTGCGTTGAAGGTCTCCAGGTCTTCGAGCTTTTCGCCCACACCGATGAAATACACCGGAATCGGACGCTCCTGCGCGATGGCGGCCAGCACGCCGCCCTTGGCCGTGCCGTCGAGCTTGGTGACGACCAGGCCGGTGAGCTGCAGCGCGTCGTCAAACGCCCGCACCTGGGCCAGCGCGTTCTGGCCGGTGTTGCCGTCGATCACCAGCAGCACCTCGTGCGGCGCCGTGGCGTCGGCCTTGGTGACGACGCGGCGGATTTTCTTCAGCTCCTCCATCAGGTGCAGCTGCGTGGGCAGGCGGCCGGCGGTGTCCACCAGCACCACGTCCTTGCCGCGCGCCTTGCCTGCGGTCACGGCGTCAAAGCTCACGGCGGCGGGGTCGCCGCCTTCCTGGCTGACGATCTCCACGGTGTTGCGGTCGGCCCACACGCCGAGCTGCTCGCGCGCGGCGGCGCGGAAGGTGTCGGCCGCCGCCAGCAGCACCGAGGCACCTTCATGGGCCAGGTGCTTGGTGAGCTTGCCAATCGACGTGGTCTTGCCCGCGCCGTTCACGCCGGCCACCATGATGACCGTGGGGGTGTGCTCGCCAATCACCAGGGCTTTTTCGAGCGGGCGCAGCAGCTCGGCCAGCGCGTCGGCCAGCAGGCCCTTGACGGCGGCGGGGTCGGTGGTCTTGCTGTCCTTCACGCGGCGCTTGAGGTCGTCGAGCAGCCATTGCGTGGCTTTCACACCGGTGTCTGCCAGCAGCAGGGCTTCTTCCAGTTCCTCGTAGAGCGCATCGTCGATGCGCGTGCCGGTGAACACCGTGGCGATGCTGGTGCCCGTCTTGCGCAGCCCGGACTTGAGGCGGTCCAGCCAGCCCTTGCGCTGGAGTTCGGGCGCCGGGGCGGGCTCGGGGACTGGCACAGGTGTCGGCGCCATGGTGGGTGCCGGCGCCGGAACCAGAACGGTGGCCGGGACTGGAGCTGGAGCTGGAGCTGGAGCTGGAGCTGGAGCTGGAGCTGGAGCTGGAGCTGGAGCTGGAGCTGGAGCTGGAGCTGGAGCTGGAGCTGGAGCTGGAGCGGCGGGTGGGGGCAACGGATCCTGCGCCGACGTGGGCAGGGGGGCTGTGCCCGGGGAGGGTGTCACAGGCTCTGCAGATGCTGCAGGCGGTACAGGCGGTACAGGCGGTACAGGCGGCACAGGCGGCACAGGCGGCACAGGCGGCACAGGCGGCACAGGCGGCACAGGCGGCACGTCCGCCGGAGCCGTGGCTTCGGGGTTCAGCGGGGTGATGGGGCTGTTCAGCCAGCCGAAGAGGCCGCCGCTGCCCGGGCTGCTGGCCGCGGGGGGGGCGGCAGGCTCGGCGGCGGGCGGGGGGGCAGCCGGTGGCTGTGCGGGCGCGTGGCCCTCGGGCGACGGCGCTGGGGTGGGTTTCTTCTTGAAAAAACTGAACATTGGCGGGTTCGTAGAATCACTGCATTCTATGAAACGCGCACTCCCCCTTCTGGGCCTGCTGGCCTGTCTTGCCGCTGGCGCTGCCACCGCGCAGCCTGCCCGCTCTTCCCAACCGCCTGCCAAGGGTGCCTCCACGGCCCAGGCCGGGGCGCTGCCTGCACCGGTTGCGTCTCCCCGGGCGCAGCAATTCGTGCTCTCCAATGGCATGCAGCTGATCGTGCAGCCCGACCGGCGCGCGCCCACGGCCGTGCACATGGTGTGGCTGCGCGTGGGCGCGATGGACGAGGTGGACGGCACCTCGGGCGTGGCCCATGTGCTGGAGCACATGATGTTCAAGGGCTCCAAGGTGGTGCCGCCGGGCGATTTTTCGCGCCGCGTGGCGGCGCTGGGCGGCACCGAGAACGCTTTCACCAGCCGGGACTACACCGGTTACTACCAGCAGATTCCGGCACACCGGCTCGAAGACGTGATGCGCCTGGAGGCCGACCGCTTTGCCAACAACCATTGGCCCGATGCCGAGTTCCGCAAGGAGATCGAGGTGGTCAAGGAAGAGCGCCGCCTGCGCACCGAAGACCAGCCGCGTGCCCTGCTGTGGGAGCAGCTCAGCGCCGCCGCCTTCACGGCGTCGCCTTACCGCCGCCCGGTGGTGGGCTGGATGAGCGACCTGGAGGCCATGACCCCCGAGGATGTGCGCCAGTTCCACCGCCAGTGGTACGTGCCGGGCAACGCCGCCGTGGTGGTGGCGGGCGATGTGGATGTGCAGCAGGTGCGCGCGCTGGCCGAAAAGTACTACGGCAGCATTCCGCCGCGTGCCCTGCCCGAGCGCAAGCCGCGCACCGAGCCGCCACAGCGCGGCCTGCGGCGCATTGCCGTCAAGGCGCCCGCCGAGCAGGCCTATGTGGCGCTGTCTTTCCGTGTGCCTGGCCTGAGTGCGGCCGATGCGCCCACGGCCGATGACCGGGACGCGCTGGCGCTGGTGGTGCTCTCGGCCGTGCTCAGCGGCTACGACGGCGCGCGGCTGGAACGCGCGCTCAGCCAGGGGCCGCAGCGCGTGGCCGACAGCGCGGACAGCTCGGCCTCGGTGGTCGGGCGGGGGCCTGCCCAGTTTGTTCTGACGGGGGTGCCAGCGCAGGGCAAGACCGCGCAGCAGGTGGAGGATGCCTTGCGCGCCGAGGTGGCGCGCATCGCCCGCGATGGCGTGACCCCGGCCGAGCTCGAACGCGTGAAGACGCAGTGGGTGGCCAGCAAGGTGTATGGCCGGGACTCGCTCCACAGCCAGGCCAACGAGCTGGGCAGCTACTGGGTGCAGGGCTTTGTGCTCGATGCCGAAGACCGCATCCTGGCGCAGTTGCGCGCCGTGACGCCCCAGCAGGTGCAGTCGGTGGCGCAGCGCTATTTTGGGGACGACCAGCTCACCGTGGCCACCCTGCTGCCGCAACCGCTGGCCACCGCCGCGCCGCGCACGCCTGCCGCCGCAGGGGGCACGGGCTCCCGCCATTGACACCGCAGAAAAGCAGAACACCCATGAACGCTATTAAATGGATAGCTGCTCGCGCTTTATTGGTAAGCGCTGGAGCGGTTTTTTATGCTCAATCCGCCTGGGCCTTGCTGCCCATCCAGCACTGGCAGGAGCCCAGCGGGGCGCGGGTCTGGCTGGTGGAGAGCCCGGCCATTCCGATGGTGGATATCCAGATCGACTTCGACGCCGGCAGCCGCCGCGACCCGGCCGCGAAGGCCGGGCTGGCCCGTGCCGTGGCCAGCATGGTCTCCAAGGGGGTGCGCGCCGGGCGGGGGGCTGCGGCGCTGGATGAAAACGCCCTGGGTGAGGCCTGGGCCGATCTCGGGGGGCAGTTTGAGGCCAGCGCCGGCAACGATGCCCTGAGCTTTTCGCTGCGCTCGCTGACCGCCCCCGACCTGCTCGACAAGGCCGTCCACCTGGCCGCGCGCCAGATGGCCGAGCCCGCCTGGCCGCAGGACGTGTGGGAGCGCGATCGCGCGCGCTGGAGTGCCTCCATCCGCGAGGCCGATACGCGCCCCGGCACGGTGGCGGGCAAGGCCTATGCCGAGGCGGTGTATGGCACCCATCCGTATGGGCAGCGCGCCACCGAGGCGACCCTGGCGCGCATCCAGGTGGCCGATATGCAGCAGTTTCACGCCCGCTACCTCGATGTCTGCCGCGCGCGCGTGCACATCGTGGGCGCGGTCGAGCGCGCACAGGCGCGCCTGCTGGTGGCGGCCTTGCTGTCGCGCCTGCCCGCGGCCAGCCGCTGCGAACCCCTGCCCGCCGTGCCCGAGGTGCAGGCGCTGGCGGCCCCGGTGCAGAAGGACATTGCTTTTGCCTCGGCGCAGTCGCATGTGCTCATCGGCCAGCCCGGCTTCAAGCGCAGCGACCCGGACTTTCTCGCGCTGCTGGTGGGCAACCACATCCTGGGCGGTGGCGGCTTTGTCTCGCGCCTGACGGAAGAGGTGCGCGAGAAGCGCGGCCTGAGTTACAGCGTCTACAGCGGCTTCGCCCCCGGCCTGCACGCGGGCGCCTTCACCGTCGGCCTGCAGACCCGGCCCGACCAGGCGGCGCAGGCCGTGCAGGTGGTGCGCGAGGTGCTGGAGCGTTTCGTGGCCGAGGGGCCCACCGAAGAGGAACTGCGCGCTGCCAAGGACAACCTGGTGGGCGGCTTTGCGCTGCGCATCGACAGCAACCGCAAGTGGCTGGGCCAGGTGGTGAACATTGCCGCCAACGGGCTGCCGCTCGACTATCTGGAGGGCTGGACAAAGCGCGTGGAGGCACTCACCGTGGCCGACATCCGCGCCGCCATGGCGCGCAAGCTCCAGCCCGCGCGCATGGTCACCGTGGTGCTGGGGGCCCAGCCATGAGCCGGCGCCTCACGCCCGCGCAGGCCGCCGCCGCCATGCGCCAGCCCCCTGCGGCCGCGCCTGCGGCGGCCCCCCAAAAACCCAAGAAGCCGCCAGCGCCGCAGGGCACGGGCGAGGTGCGCATCATTGGCGGCCAGTGGAAGCGCACGCGCTTGCCGGTGCCGCAACTGCCCGGCCTGCGCCCCACGCCTGACCGCGTGCGCGAGACGCTGTTCAACTGGCTGGGCCAGGACCTGACCGGCTGGCGCTGCCTCGATGCCTTTGCCGGCACCGGCGCGCTGGGGCTGGAGGCGGCCTCGCGCGGTGCGGCCAGCGTGCAACTGGTGGAGCAGGACGCGGGCCTGGTCGCCCGGCTGGGCCAGTTGTGCCAGCGCCTGCAGGCCAAGGCCGTGCAGGTGCGGCGTGGAGACGGCATGGCGGCGCTGCAGCAGTGCGCGCCGGCCAGCCAGGACCTGATCTTCCTCGACCCGCCGTTTGAAAGCCCGCTGTTCCAGTCCGCGCTGCAGGCCGCCGCCCGCGCGCTGGCCCCCAAGGGCTTTGTCTACCTGGAGGCGCCCACGCAGTGGACTGCCGAGACGCTGGCGCCGCTGGGCCTGGCGCCGCACCGCCACCTGAAGGCCGGCGCGGTGCATGCGCACCTGTTGCAGCCGCTGACCTGAATTGCTATTGATTAAATAGCTGCTTGCGCTTATTGGCAGAGCGCTAGAGCCGTTTTTTGCATTATTTTTCGCTCCACAGGAATCCGTCCATGACCCAGAACGTTCTTGCCGTCTACCCCGGCACCTTCGACCCGATCACGCTGGGCCATGAAGACCTGGTGCGCCGCACGGCGCAACTGTTCGACCGGGTGATCGTGGCCGTGGCCATCGCCCACCACAAGAAAACCCTGTTCACCCTGGACGAGCGCATGGACATGGCCCGCGAGGCGCTGCGCGACTGCCCGCAGGTGAGCGTGGAACCCTTCGAGGGCCTGGTGACCGAGTTCACCGCCGCGCGCGGTGGCTCGGCCATGGTGCGTGGCCTGCGCTCGGGCACCGACTTTGACTACGAATTCCAGCTCGCGGGCATGAACCGTGCGCTGATGCCGCGCATCGAGACGGTGTTCCTCACGCCCAGCAGCCAGTACCAGTTCATCAGCAGCACGCTGGTGCGAGAGATCGCCACGCTGGGGGGGGATGTGACGCAGTTCGTCTCACCCGTGGTGCACGCACGGCTGATGGACAAGCTGGGGCGCTGAGAACCGGTTCTCGGAACCTGTTGACGTTCTCTCAGGCCAGACTCGCACGTTCGGGTCGATATCCGGCAAAAAAGCGTTCTGCCTCGGGGGCAGGTACGGGGCGGCTGCACAGATAGCCCTGGAACTGCTCGCAGCCGAGCTGGCGAAGAAGCTCCAGTTGTTCGCGGTGTTCGACCCCTTCGGCGATCACATGCATGCCAAAGCTGTGCGCCATGGCGATGATGGCCCGGGTGATGGCCACGTCGCCCGCATCTCCGGGAATGTTGCGCACAAAGCCCTGGTCGATCTTCAGGGCGTCGAGTGGATAGCGCTTGAGGTAGGACAGGCTGGAATAGCCGGTCCCAAAGTCGTCCATCGACAGTTGCACGCCCAGGGCCTTGCAACCCTGCATCAGGCCCAGGGTGCTGGTTACGCTGTGCAGGGCGATGCTTTCGGTCACTTCCAGCTCCAGCACGTGGGGGGGGAGCCCTGTGTCGTGCAGTACGGTGCGCACCAGGGAGGGCAGGTCCTCGCGGGCAAACTGGCGCACCGACAGATTGACGGCTACATGGAAATCATCGCGCCCCTGGCTGCGCACCCATTGCGCCGCCTGCGCAGCCGCGGTGCGCAGCACCCATTCGCCGATGGGGATGATGACGTCGCTTTCTTCGGCCACGGGGATGAATTCCCCGGGTGAAACCCAGCCAAGCTCCGGGTGCTGCCAGCGCAGCAAGGCTTCAAAACCCACGAGCGCGCCATCGCTGATGCGGATCTGTGGCTGGTAGAACAGGCGCAGTTCGCCCTGGTCCAGCGCCCTGTGCAGGGCGTTGTTCAGGCGCAAGCGGCGCACGACCTGCTGGGACTGTGCCGCGTCAAAAAGTTGCCAGCTTCCGGGGCCGCGGGGTTTGGCGTGGTACAGCGCCGCCTCGGCCTGGCCGACCAGCGTGGCGTGCTGGATCTCGCTGTCCTGGTGTTCGCTGGCACCGGCGCAGGCGCTCAGGAAAAGGTTTTGCCCATTGACCTCCAGCGGTTGCGTGACTGCGGCGAGGATGGCCTGCACGCGCTGGATCAGTGCATCGGGCTCCAGATCGGCAAGGCAGACCAGGAACAGGTCGCCCGAGAGGCGGCCGACAAATCCATGCTCGGGGGGGTGGGTGAATGGCAGCTGTTGCACCAGTGCGCACAGGCGTTGTGCCGTCTCGCGCAGCACGGTGTCGCCTGCGGGGCGGCCCAGGGATTCGTTGATCTTGGCAAAGCCATGCAGGCCCACGCACACCACGGCGCAGCCCCGCCCGTTTTCGCGGCTGCGCTGCAGCACCTGGGCCATTTGCGCCTCGAAGGCTTCTTTCAGGGGCAGGGCGGTCAGCGCATCCAGTCCGCCGCCGGCGGCGGCCGCACTGTGCAGGTGGGCCTGCGCCAGGCGAAGGCTGGCGCTGCGCGCCAGGCGGCTCTGCAGGGTGGTGAGCAGTTCCTCGCGCTGGTAGGGCTTGGTGAGGTAGTCGTCGGCGCCCACGTTCATGCCGGCGCGGATGTCGCTGCGGTCGGCCTTGGCCGACAGCATGATGATGGGTGTGGTGCACAGTTGCATGTCCGTGCGCATGGCCTGCACCAGGCCGAATCCATCCAGGTGAGGCATCATCACGTCGGTGATGAGCAGGTCCGGCGTGTTCTGGCGTGCCAGGGCCAGGGCCTCGTTGCCATCGCTGGCGACCAAGACGTCATAGCCCTCCATTTCGAGCAGCCATTGCAGGTTTTGGCGCAGCGCGGGCTCGTCTTCTGCGATCAGGATTTTCATGGTGTGCTCCCGGTGAGCGGCAAGGTGATGGTGAAGCAGCTTCCTGCGCCGACCTGACTTTGCAGCGTGATGGTGCCGCCATGGCGCTGCACCGCCTGCTGGACGATGGCCAGACCCAGCCCCGTGCCCGGAATGGCCCCCACGTTGCTGGCGCGCTGAAAGCCCTTGAACAGACCGGCCTGGTCGGCCTCGGGGATGCCAATGCCCTGGTCGCTCACCACGATCTCCAGGTTGTGGGCTTTCTGGCGCGCGCGCAGCAGGATGTTGCCGCCCTGGGGGGAGTACTTGAGTGCATTGGTCAGCAGATTGCTCAAAATGTGGCGCAGCAACCCTGCATCGAGCAGGTGGGTTTGGGTCTCTTCGGGCAAGTCCAGTTGCCACTGGACGCGTTGGTAGGCCGTGGTCATGGCGCTGCGCAGCTCGTCCAGCAGCGACTGGCAAAACGGCGCCAGGGCCATGGGGGCCGGGCGAAATTCCAGCTGGCCTGCATCATGCCGCCCGATGAGCAGCACGTTGTCGAGCAGGTGCGTCATGCGCTGCACGGCATCCTCAATTTTGTCCAGGGTGGTCTGCTTCTGCAGGGCTGTCATGCGCGCCTCGTAGTGCTGCAGCAGTTCCACCGAGCCGTGGATGGTCGCCAGGGGGGTTCGGAATTCGTGCGACGCCATCGAGATGAACCGCGCCTTGAGGTTCGCGATTTCGACCTGGTTCTCGATGGCCTGGCGTTGTGCCGCCTCGGCGCGCAGGCGGGCTGTGGCATCCACCACGAACATCAGCGTGGCAGGGCGCCCTTCCCACTCCAGGGTGACGGCCGAGAGTTCGAGCGAACGGACTTCGCCGGACGGGGTGACGATCCGGAAGCCATAGTGCTCTTCGACCGGCTCGCCATGCAGGCGCCGCTGGTGGCGATCGATCATGGCGGATACGTCTTCGGGGTGAACGGTGGAGGTGAAGGGGTGGCTGAGCAGGTATTCGTGTGAATATCCGACAATGCGTTCGAGCGCCGGATTGACAAAGACCATGTGTCCGTCCTGCACCACCACCACGCCAACGCCGACCTTTTCGATCACGCTGCGGTAGCGCTCCTCGGATTTGCGCAGCGCATCCAGGGCTTGGTGGCGTTCGATGGCGCTGCCCAATTGGTGCGCGACGAAGTTCAGGATGTCCGCGTCTTCGGGGGTGTAGAACTGCGTTCCGCTGTAGTCCTGCACCGCCACCACGCCGCCGATGCGTCCGCGGATGGTGATGGGAACGCCCAGCCAGGAGTTGAAGCTGGCGTCTCCGCGCACGCTGGTCACTTCTCCGCTGTGTGCCAGCCGGGCAAGGCGCTCTTGGTCGACGATCTGGGGTTGCCCGGTGCGCAGGACGAAATCCGTCAACCCCCGGCGCACCGGGACATTGCTCTGCTGCAAGGCATTGCCGTCGCGTTCATCCACATAGTAGGGGAAGTGGTTGGTTTGCTGCGTAGCGTTGTGCAGGCACACATAGCAATTGGGAGCGTGGATCAGTTCGGCCAGCAGGAAGTGGATGTCGCGCAAGAAGTCGTGCAGGGTCAGCCCGGCGCTGGCGCGCTCGGCCATGCGGAAGAACACGTTCTGCAGCAGGGCAGCGCGCAGCGCGTCGGCGGAAGGGGGTGGGGTGGTTTCCGTCATGTGGCCTCGTGCTGTGTGCCCAAGGGCAGCACCACCGTGAAGCGGGTACCGTGATTGACGGAGCTTTCCACTTCGATCCGCCCCTGGTGCAATTGCACGGCTGTCTTGACGATGGCCAGCCCCAGGCCGGTGCCGGCGATGTGCCCCACGTTGCTGGCGCGGTGAAAGCTGTCGAACAAGTGATCGATTTCCGCAGCAGGGATGCCAATGCCCTGGTCCTGCACCACGAAGACCAGCTCCTTGTTGTTTGGGGCATGTGCCGTGAATCGAATTTCCCCGCCCTGGGGCGAGTATTTGAAGGCGTTGGTGAGCAGGTTGGAAAAAATGTGGCGCAGCAGCTTTTCGTCGGCCAGCACCGGTTCCGGCAGAAGGCTCCAGTCGGTGTGCAGTGTGCACTGGGAACTGCGCCACTGGGCCTGGACATCGTCCACCAGGGTTTGGCACCAGGTTTTCAGATTCAGGGGGGCGGGCTTGAATTCGAGCATGCCTGCGTCGGAGCGTCCCAGCATCAGCACACGGTCCAGCATGTGGGTCATGCGGTGCACGCTGTCCTGGATGGTGTGCAGGACGTCCTGGCGATCCTTGCCGGAAAGGCGCTCGCTGTAATGTGTGAGCAGCTCGACGGAGGAAAGAATGGCTGCCAACGGGGTACGGAATTCGTGGCTGGTCATGGCCACAAAGCGTGAGCGCAGCTCATTCAGCTCCTTTTGCTGGGCCAGCGCCCGGTGGGTCTCCAGTTCGGCCTGCCGCCGTTCGGTGATGTCCAGCAGCGTCCAGATCACACCGGCGTCGGGCTGGAAGGGTTCCACGCATTGGCCATCCATTTGGACCCACAGCATGCGTCCATCGCAGCGGCGCAGGGCGCGCTCGTGGGAATAGGTGCTGTGTGCGGCCAGTGCGGCGTGCTGAATGCGGCCCAGTTCCTCCCATTCGGTATGGCTGTCGTACAGAAACTCCGTGCTTTTTCCCAGCAGCTGAGTGTCTGTGTAGCCCAGCATGTCGGCAATGCGCCGGTTGGTCCACTGGATCGTCCGGCCCTTGACCAGCGCCATGCCGACCAGGGCTGTATTCAAAAGTGCTTCGCGTTCGGCCCAGGTCCGCTGCAATGCGGCATCGGCCACCTTGCGCTCGGTAATATCGGAAAAAAAGGTCAGGGTGGCGCCTGCGCCGTCCCAGGGGACCAGGGTCACACCGATGTCGAGCCATCGCACCATGCCGTCCGGCATGAGCAGACGAATCTCGTAGCGGTTGGGTACATCTTCTCCGGCGAGGCGCCGACGTCTGCGTTCGTCGACCATCGCACGGTCATCCGGATGGATGAGATGCAAATAGCCCTTGCGCATCAGCTCTTCCTTGTCCATGTGCAAGAGCTCGGCGGCCCGCCGGTTGACGAATGCGAAATGCCCGTCCTGAACCACGAGCATGCCTTCGCCTGAGTGCTCGACCACCAGGCGGTAACGCTCTTCCGAATGCCGCAGCGCCTCGACCATGGCGCGCTGTTCGGTCACTTCGGTGAAATAGGTGAGGGTGGCAGGTTTCCCCTCCCAGGGCACGACCCGGGGGCGTACGCTGAGCCAGCGCACCACGCCGTCCTGCCCAATGTGGCGCAGTTCCTCGTTGGCATGGGGATCGGGGTGGCTCTGCAGTGCGGCGCGCAGTGCCAGGGCGCGGGGCTGGTCTTCCGGATGCAGCCAGACCACGGGATCGGCCCCCATGAGCTTGTGAAGGGGGATGCGCAAGATGTCGACCGCCATGCGGTTGGCGAACACCACCCGGTCGTCCTGCACCACGAACAAGCCCTCTGCCAGGTTTTCGACCACCTGGCGGCATTGCTCCTGCGAGTTGTAGCCGGGCAGGTCGACCGAGGAGGTGGTGGAGGGGCTGGTCATTGTGTCGGGTGGGTGAGGTGTGCGGCGCGATTCAGGCGCGCTTTCGTGGGGGTGTGGGCAAGGCAGGTGGGTTCACGCCCTCTTCAGGCCGCGTGCGGGGTCTGTGTAGGGCGCAGTGCCCGGGTGATGCGCTCTTGCAGCAGGGCGGCCGAGAACGGTTTGACAATGAAATCGCTGATCCCTGAGGCCAGTGCAATGCGAACCTGGTCGACGGCGTTTTCCCCGGTGATCATGATGAACGGCAGATGCTGCGTTTTGGGGTTCTCGCGCACACGCAGCAACAACTCCAGTCCATCGATTTTGGGCATGTTCCAGTCGCACAGGACCAGGTCGTAGTGCAGGGTGCACAGCGCTTCCCATGCTTCCTGGCCATTGTGTGCCGCAGTGACCTGGTGGTAGCCCATGGCGCGGAGCAGGCGGCACTGGGTGTCGCGCATGATTTGCTGGTCCTCGGCCAGCAGGATCCTGGTTTCGTGCATCGTTGCTTCCTCATCCGTGGCTGGGGCATGGCCGCCGAAGTCGCAAAGGGGTGGTAGCGGCATTAAATGCAGGCACGGCGAGCTCTGTCAAGCGGACCGCGCCGCTGTGTCAGCAGGGGTGGCTGATCAGGTCTTCCGACCTGGTGTCATCGCAGGTGCGCCAGTGCGACGGTGCGTTCGGCCGTTGTGCAGGCGCAACGTGGCAGGGCGGGGGCGTTCACTCCTCAGTTCGCACGCTGCTCCACCACCGTGTCATGCACGAAGCGCAATTTGCGCAGTGCGCCCGGCGACAGGGCGAACGGGTAGGCGTCCTGCTGGCCCAGGCTGCGGTTCAGGCTGTTGAGCAGCAGGGTCAGTGGCACCCACTGGCGCACCATGGTGTCAAACCCTGGCGCGGGGGTGGCGAAAGGATCGGCCACATGCTCGCGCAGGGGGGGCGGGGTGCCGGGTTCCGGCACGCTCAGGCTGGTGGCGTAGGCGGCGGCGGTTTCCAGCAGGTCCACCATGTGCAGGTAGTGTGCCCAGGTTTCTGCCCAGTCTTCCCAGGGGTGGGCCGCGGCATAGGCGCTCACATGCTGCGGGTGCCAGTCAGGGGCGGGTTGGCGGGCGTAATGCGCCTGCAGCGCGGCGGCGTAATCCATCCGTTCGTCACCGAACACGGCCCGGAAAGCATCCAGCCGCCCGCCGCCCTGCACCAGCCTGTCCCAATAAAAGTGGCCTGACTCGTGGCGTAGGTGGCCGATCAGCGTGCGGTAGGGCTCATGCAGGGCCACGCGCAGGCGGGCGCGTTCATCGTCGTCGGCCTCGGCCACGTTCAGCGTGATGGTGCCGCCGTGGTGGCCGGTGACGATGGCGGGCGTGCCGGGCAGGTCGGCCAGGAAGGCGTAGGCCGGCCCGGCACCGGCCGGGGCATGCTCATCCGTGGGTTGCAGGCCAAGCCTGGCCAGGGTGTAGAAGAGCTGACGCTTGGCGCCCTCGATGCGGGCCCAGCGCAGGCGGTGCGAGGGGTCTGAAAGATCGGGCAGGCGCTGTGTCTGGCGGCAGGCCACGCACAGCAGATGCGGGCTGGCGGCGGGAACGGCAAAGTTGCAGGCTCCCCAGGTGCTCTGGTTGTAGCACGGGCGGTAGAGCGCGCCCGGTGTTTCGCTGCCGAGTCTGCGCCACAGGCCACTGCCGGCTTCGGGGGCGGGGGTCAACGCACCCAGCGTGAGCTGGTCGGGCAGAAATGCCAATGCGCTGCCGCAGTGCATGCACTGCACGTTGTCAAAAAAAACCAGGTGGCCGCAATGGCCGCAGTTGTAAACCCGCATGGGCAGAGCTTACCTGTTGTGGGCCATGCCAATGTGCAGGCCCGCACTGGGGCGGGCTCTTGCACAGAGCGGACGTGGGCTATGGGCGTACCACGATGCTGTTGCGCACCTCGCGCACATGGCGCGTGGTGCGGGCAATGTTCTCGGCGCGGTCGCGCTCCTGCTGCGACTTGGCGAAGCCCGACAGTTGCACCGTGCCGTTGAGCGTTTCCACGCTGATGGCGGTGGCCGAGACGGTTCTGTCCTCGGCCATCTTGGCCTTGACGGCGGTGGTGATGGCGGCGTCGTCGACGTAGGCCCCCACGGTCTGCTGTTCGCGCACCACCGAGCAGCCGGTGGTTGCAATGGTGGCGCCCGCCAGCAGGGCAAAGGCCATGGAGCGTGCGTATTTCAGGGCTTGTTGTGGCGTGTTCATGGGAGGATCCTTGTGGGTGTGGAAGTTGGGGTGAGGGGCGTTCAGCCCCGTTTGATCAGGCCAAAGACAAAGGTCAGCACGGCCATGACGATGAAGATGAAAAAGAGAATCTTGGCGATGCCGACGGCCCCGGCGGCGATGCCGCCAAAGCCGAAAAGGGCCGCAATCAGTGCGATGACCAGAAAAACAACTGCGTAGTGCAACATGTTTTACTCCTTGGTGGGGCGCACAGGCCGTATTGCCGTGCACTTGTCTGCACTGTAGGGTGGCCAAACCGCTGGGCTTGCAGGTGCGAAGGGGGTTAGATTGTCAGCGCAGCGCAGGGGCCGCCGTAGGAAACCGCCTACTCCGGCCGCGCCGGACTGCCTGCGGCAGGGGCGGGTGTGCTGGAAGGCAGGATGGCGGCGACCAGCGTGCCCTCGCCGGGCCTGGAGGTGATGGTCAGCCGGCCGCCCACGGCCTCCACGCGCTGGCGCATGCCCAGCAGGCCGTGCCGGCTGCGTTCGATGCGGGCAGGGTCGAACCCCTGGCCATCGTCGCGAATCTGCACCGCCACATGCCGGGGGTGCTGATGCACCGTCACCAGCACCTTGCGTGCCTGTGCGTACTTGCCGATGTTGGTGAGCGACTCCTGCACCATGCGATAGACCGTAAGCTGGGTGGCTTCGGGCAGCGTGACCGTTTCCAGGCTGGTCTGCACCTCGATGCCGGCACCCCGGGAAAACTCGTGCGCCAGGATTTCCAGGGAAGCTGTCAGCCCGAGGTTCGAGAGGGATGAGGGACGCAGGTCTTCGATGATGCGGCGTTTGAGCGCAATCACGCCGTTGAGGGTTTCGCTCAGATGCCGCAGGCGATCAACCACCTCCGTGCCCTGGTCGCCAAGCCGTGACTTGAGACGCGCCACATCCAGCTTGGCTGCGGTGAGCAGCGCGCCGAGCTCGTCGTGCAACTCGCGCGCCAGGTGGCCGCGTTCATCCTCACGCACCTGCTGCAGGTGGTTGGCCAGGTCGTTGAGCGTGGCAGTGCGCTCACGCACCAGGTCTTCGAGCCGGGAGCGCTCTGTTTCGAGCACCGCCTGCTCGCGTTCGGTGGCCTGCTGAAGCGCACGCGTCTGGCGCAGGTAGAGGTGAAAGGCGAGCAGACCGATGGCCGTCACCAGGGCGATGCCCAGGCGCGAAAGCCAGAGCGACTGGGCGATTTCCGCCTGGCTGCGTGCCACCCGCGCGGTATTGCGCTCCACCAGTGTGCGGGCATGCTGGCGAATGGCGTCCATGTTCTGTTTGCCCACGTCGGTGCTGATGACGAACTTCCAGGCGTCCTCCTGTCCCTTGCGCCGCAGGCTCAGGCTCAGGTCGAGTTCGGACATCTTGCGTGCGACCTGTTGCGACAGCTGCAGGTAATCGTCCAGGTCTTGCGAGGACTCTGCGAACTGACTGCGCAGCTCTTCCAGATTGGCATGGATGGTGGCATTGGCGCTTTGGTAGGGCTCCAGGTAGCGTTCGTCGCCGGTGAGCAGGTAGCCGCGCAGACCGGTTTCAGCGTCCAGCATGCTTTGCAGCAGGCGGCTGACCGACGTCCGGGCCTTCTGCCATTCGTTCAGCTCATTCAGGGCTGCGTGGGATCGGTGGTAACCCGCTTCGTTGATGCCGATCAGCGTGAGTGCCGCCAGCATGGCCAGGGGCAGGCTGACGGCGATTCTGTGCAATGAAGTCCAGCGCATGGAATTTCTCCGTGGTCAGCGCGGAATGCGCAAATCGGGATAATGAAACAGTCCACCAATTCCATGCAGGCGCGGCCGATGGCTTGCGCACGGAGAGTTTGTCAATGATCAATATCGGCATTGTCGATGACCACGCCATCGTGCGCTCGGGACTGCGCCAGTTTCTGTCCGAGCATGTGGATTTGCGCGTCGTGGGCGAGGCGGCCAACGGGCGCGAGGCCATCGACCTGATCCGCAATGCCGAGGTCCATGTGCTCATCATGGACCTGGCGATGCCCGGACAGAGCGGGCTGGATGCACTGGCCATGCTGCGCGCCAAGGCGCCGAAGATGGGCATTCTCATACTCAGCGGCTATCCGGAGGAGCATTACGCCATCAGCATGATCCGCCAGGGTGCCAGCGGCTACCTGAACAAGGAGTGTGACCCGGCCGAAATTGTCGAGGCCATCCGCACGATCGCGCTGGGGCGGCGATATGTGACGCCGGGGGTGGCCGAACTGCTGGCGCAGCAACTGAACCGCAAGGACGACGCGCCGGTGCATGAACAGCTCTCCGAGCGTGAGTTCCAGGTGTTCCTGAAGCTGGCACGCGGAGAGACGGCAGGGGACATCGCCAAGTCGCTCTCGCTGAGCGTCAAGACGGTGAGCACCTACCGCACGCGCCTGATGGAGAAGATGGGCCTGTCGTCCAACAGCGACCTGACCTATTACGCCCTCAAGAACCGGCTGATCGACTGATCTGAATGCCCCGCGCTTGAACCAGGTCCCTGCGAGGCGAGTGGGCAGGGCATCTCATCGCGTTTCGGGCAGGCTGTGGCTCTGGGTGATGCAGTAGTCGATCAGTGCGTCGATCTCGTTGGATTTGTCAAACACCGCATCCACGCCCAGTTGTGCACAGCGCATGCGCACATCGGGCGTGGCGTAGTTGCTGAGCACCACCAGGCGCTGATGGGGCATGCGGGTCTGGCACGCCGCCAGAACCCCCAGGCCACTGCCCTGGCGCAGAAACAGATCGATGATGGCGATGTCCCATTGCTCCGGGTGCGCTGTCAGCCAGTGTTTGCCCTCGTCTTCGGTGTCGGCCACTCCCACGGCCTCGATGAAGGCAAGCTCTTCCAGCGTACCGATCAGGTTCTCGCGGATGGTGGCGTTGTCTTCAACGATGTAGGTCTTGAGCTTCACGGGATGCATCCATTGCGGTGCCGGGCGGCATCGAAGATCCAATGTACGGTCTGTCCGGCGCTGATTGTGCCAGCGCACACACGCACCGGCCGTAGGCCGATTCCTACCCCGCGCTGCCGTGCGCCTGCCCGCATACCGGGCAGGCGGGGTTGCGCGTGGTGCGCAGCGAGCTCCATTCCATGCCGCGTCCGTCGAGCATCAGCAGGCGCCCGGCCAGCGAGGGCCCAACGCCCGCCACCAGCTTGAGTGCCTCGGCTGCCTGCATCGCACCCACCACGCCCACCAGCGGCGCGAACACGCCCATGGTGGAGCAGGCCACTTCCTCGAATTGGGCCTGCGGATCGAAGAGACAGGCATAGCAGGGGGCCGTGGCATCGCGCGGGTCCACCACGGTGATCTGCGCGTCGAATCGGATCACGGCACCGGCCACCAGCGGTATGCCCTGGCGCACGCAGGCGGCGTTGACGGCCTGGCGCGTGGCGTAGTTGTCGCTGCAGTCGAGCACCACGGTGGCCTCCCGCACCAGCCGTTCGAGCAGGGACGCGTCTGCGCGCTGCTGGATGCAGGTGACCCGTGCCTCGGGGTTGATGGCATGCACGGCCTGTGCCGCCGAAGCCACCTTGGGCTGGCCCACGCGGTCCTGGGTGTGGGCGATCTGGCGCTGCAGGTTGGTCAGGTCCACCACGTCGTGGTCCACCAGCGTGAGGTGGCCCACCCCGGCCGAGCCCAGGTACAGCGCGGCTGGCGAGCCCAGTCCCCCGGCCCCGATCACCAGCGCGTGCGCGGCCAGGATGCGCTCCTGGCCCTCGATGCCCACCTCGTCGAGCAGGATGTGGCGGGAATAGCGCAGGAGCTGGTCGTCGGTCATGGTGCGGTGGGCCTGGGACAGAAAAAAGGGCCGGTACACGACCGGCCCCGGTGGGCGAAGGCGGGGACGGCTTACTGTTCCTTCTTCTCTTCCTTGCGCTCGGTCTGGGTCTTGCTGACCAGCACGGGCTTGCCGCGCAACTGGTTCAGCGCCTGGGCGAGCTGGAAGTCCTTGTCGGTGCCGAATTCGGGCAGCCTGCGGTCGGCGGCGGGCTTCTTGGCCTCTTCCTCCAGGCGCTTGCGGGCTTCCTCGCGGGCTTTCTCGCGTTCGGGATCCTTCTTCTCCTCGACCTGGCCATTGCCCAGGTGCTTTTCGAGGTCGGCTTCACGCATGCGCAGGGCGGCGAACGGGCTGCCTTCGGCGGTTTCGTCGAGCATCACGTCGGGCACGATGCCCCGCGCCTGGATCGATTTGCCGCTGGGCGTGTAATAGCGCGCCGTGGTCAGCTTGATGCCGGTGTCAGGCCCCAGGGGGCGCACGGTTTGCACCGAGCCCTTACCGAAGGTCTGGCTGCCCATGATGGTGGCGCGCTTGTGGTCTTGCAGGGCGCCCGCCACGATCTCGCTGGCCGAGGCCGAGCCTTCATTCACCAGCACCACCAGCGGCACGGTTTTGAGGGCCGCAGGCAGGCGCTTGAGCGGATCCCCCCCACCCCGGCGGGCATAGAACTCGGGGGACGCCTTGAAGGTGGCCTTGCTTTCGGCCAGCTGGCCGTTGGTGGAGACCACGGTCACGTCCGGCGGCAGGAAGGCGGCGGAGATGGCGACGGCGGCATCCAGCAGACCGCCCGGGTCATTGCGCAGATCGAGCACCAGACCCTTGAGCTTGGGGTCCTGCTTGTACAGCTCTTCCGCCTTGCGCACGAAATCGTCCACCGTGCGCTCCTGGAACTGCGAGAGGCGGATCCAGCCGTAGCCTGGCTCGATCATCTTGCCCTTGACGGACTGCGTCTTGATTTCTTCGCGCGTGATGGTCACGGCAAAGGTGCGGTTCTCGTCCTTGCGGAAAATGGTGAGCGTGACCTTGGTGTTGGGCTCGCCGCGCATGCGCTTGACAGCGTCGCTCAGACTCAGGCCCTTGACGGCGGTTTCGTCGATCTTGGTGATGAGGTCGTTGGTCTTGAGGCCAGCCCGGAAGGCGGGAGAACCCTCGATGGGTGAGACCACCTTGATGAGCCCGTCTTCCTGCGTGATCTCGATGCCCACCCCGACGAAGCGGCCCGTGGTGCCTTCGCGGAATTCGGCGAACGACTTCTTGTCGAAATATTGCGAGTGCGGGTCAAGGCTGGAAACCATGCCGGAGATGGCGTCGGTGATCAGCTTCTTGTCGTCCACCGGCTCCACGTAGTCGGTCTTGACCAGGCCGAAGACGGCCGAAAGCTGCTGGATTTCCTCCAGCGGCAGCGGCGCCATGGCGCCGCGCGCCACGGTCTGCAGCGACACCGTGGTCAGCACCCCGGCAAGCGCGCCAACAGACACCCAACCTGCAATTTTCAGTTTCTGGCCCATACAAACACCTCTGACCGACTCAATATACACCTTGGAAGGGCCGGGCCCGCGCGGGTTCCCGCGCCGGGCCTTGTTTTCGCGCCGCTGGGCCGGTGCGGTGCGAGATTTACCGCAGCTTTACGCTTTGCCCTGGCTCGCTACGGCGGCGGCGGCCCGGGCTGCTGCCTCGGCATCGCCCAGATAGTAGTGGCGGATGGGCTTGAGGTCGGCATCCAGTTCGTATACCAGCGGAATGCCGTTGGGAATGTTCAGGCCGACGATGTCGCCGTCCGAGATGTTGTCGAGGTACTTGACCAGGGCGCGGATCGAGTTGCCATGGGCCGCCAGCAGAATGCGCTGGCCCGAGCGGATGGCGGGGGCCATGGTGTCGTTCCAGAACGGCAGCACACGCGCCACGGTGTCTTTCAGGCACTCGGTCAGCGGCACCTGGCTGGCATCGAGGCCGGCGTAGCGGCGGTCGCCGCGCTCGCAGCGCGGGTCGCCCGCTTCCAGGGCCGGGGGCGGGGTGTCATAGCTGCGGCGCCACACCAGGACCTGCTCGTCGCCGTATTTCTGGGCCGTCTCGCCCTTGTTGAGGCCCTGCAGTGCGCCATAGTGGCGCTCGTTCAGGCGCCAGCTTTTCTGCACGGGCAGCCAGGTGCGGTCCATCTCGTCCAGGGCATACCACAGGGTGTGGATGGCGCGCTTGAGCACGCTGGTGTAGCACAGGTCGAACTCGTAGCCCTCGGCCTTGAGCAGCTTGCCTGCCGACATGGCCTGCGAAACGCCGGTGGGGGTGAGGTCCACATCGGTCCAGCCGGTGAAGCGGTTTTCCAGGTTCCAGGTGGATTCGCCGTGGCGGATCAGAACGAGTTTGTGCATGGTTTCCCTAGAGCGAGCGGGTCAAAACCCATCATTCTAAAATCCCGGTGTTTGCCAACCCAAGGAATAACGTGAAATTCTTCGTCGACAACTGGTATTTGTTCGTTCTCGCGCTCGCCTCGGGCTCCATGCTGCTGGTGCCCGCGCTGCGGGGGGCCAGCTTTGGCGGGCTGACGGCAGCCAATGCGGTCTTGCTGATCAACCGCGAAAAAGCCGTGCTGATCGACGTGTGCGGCGCCGATGAATTTGCCGCCGGGCATGCCGGTGGTGCCAAGAATGTGCCGCTCGATGAGCTGGAAGCGCGTCTGCCCAGCGTCGTGAAAAACAAGGCCGTGCCGGTGGTCATGGTGTGCGCCAGCGGCGGCCGTGCGGCCCGCGCGGCCGTCATCGCGCGCAAGCTGGGTTACGAAAAGGCCCAGGTGCTGGCTGGCGGCCTCAAGTCCTGGAAAGAAGCCGGTCTGCCGGTCGAGAAAGCCTGAAGAGGAGGCCCCATGCAAACCGTCAAGATGTACACCACCGCCGTCTGTCCCTACTGCACCCGTGCCAAGCAGGTTCTCAAGGCCCGGGGCGTGGAGCAGATCGAGGAAATCCGCATCGACACCGACCCCGTGGCGCGCGCGCACATGATGGAAACCACGGGTCGGCGCACCGTGCCCCAGATCTTCATTGGCGACACCCATGTGGGTGGCTGTGACGATCTCATGGCCCTGGATGCGCGCGGGGGGCTGACCCCTCTGCTGGGCGCTGCATAATCCTGCCCCATGTGCCCGCTGCGGGAACGGTTTTTCGCAGCGGGTTTTTGTTTGATGGGCCCTGCGCCGTGCCGGGCCCCGTTTGAGCTGAAAGAGTCCCCCTACCATGGCCGATCAAGAAAATCCCGTGTTCCAGATCCAGCGCGTCTACCTCAAGGACCTGTCGCTCGAACAGCCCAACTCGCCCGCCATCCTGCTGGAAGCCGAGCAGCCCAACGTGGACATCCAGATTGGCGTGGAAGCGGCTCCTGCCGCCGAAGGCATTTTCGAAATCTGCGTGACCGCCACCGTGCACACCAAGATCAAGGACAAGACCGTGTTCCTGATCGAGGCCAAGCAGGCCGGCATCTTCGAGATCCGCAACGTGCCCGAAGACCAGATGGGGGCCGTGATCGGCGTGGCCTGCCCGCAGATCATCTACCCCTACCTGCGCGGCAACGTGGCCGACACCATCAACCGCGCCGGTTTCCCGCCCGTGCACCTGGCGGAGATCAACTTCCAAGGCATGTACGAGCAGCAACGGGCCCAGGCTGCCGAGGCGCCCTCGTCGCAGCTGCCCCAGTAAATTTAAGGTCTTTTTGACCTCAAGCGCTTTTCAGTCAAGCGCGAGCAGCTATGAAAATCGTAGTGATTGGTGCCGGTGCCTGGGGCACGGCCATGGCCATCAGCGCCGCCGCGCACCCTGCGGGCCATGCCGTCACCTTGTGGGCGCGCGATGCCGCGCAGGTGGCCGACATGCAGGCCGTGCGCAGCAATGCGCGCTACCTTCCCGGCATCGGCCTGCCGCCTTCCCTGACCGTGGCCGGTGGCGATGTGGCAGCGCTGGCGCACGCCGCCGACCTGGTCATCGTGGCCACGCCCATGGCGGCTCTGCGCGGCATGCTGGCGCAACTGCGCGGCTGCACCGTCCCCGTGGCCTGGCTGTGCAAGGGCTTCGAGGCGGCTGCAGAAAATTCTGACTCTTTTGGCCTGCTGGCGCACGAGGTGCGTGCGCAGGTTGCTCCTGATTTGATCGCGGGCGTGCTCAGCGGCCCGAGTTTCGCGCAGGAAGTGGCGCGAGCCCAGCCCACGGCCCTGGTGGCCGCCAGCGAGCATGCCAGCGTGCGCGACGCCCTGGTGCGCGCCTTCCACAGCCCCAGCCTGCGCGTGTACGCCAACGACGACATCGTGGGCGTGGAGGTGGGCGGCGCCGTGAAGAATGTGCTGGCCATTGCCACCGGCCTGTGCGACGGCCTGCAACTGGGTCTGAACGCCCGCGCGGCTCTCATCACCCGCGGTCTGGCCGAAATGACGCGCCTGGGCTTGGCCCTGGGCGCGCGCGTGGACACCTTCATGGGCCTGTCGGGCCTGGGCGACCTGGTGCTTACCGCCACCGGCGACCTCTCGCGCAACCGCCGCGTGGGCCTGCTGCTGGCGCAGGGCCAGACGCTGGCGCAGGCCGTGGCCTCGCTGGGCCATGTGGCCGAGGGGGTGTACTGCGCCCGCACCGTGGTGCAGCGTGCCCGCCACCTGGGGGTTGAAATGCCCATCAGCGAAGGCGTGGTGGCCCTGCTGGACGGCCGCTTGCGGCCCGCCGAGGCCGTGGCCGCTCTGATGGAGCGCGAGCCCAAGGGCGAAGGCTCCTGAAGTGAAACAACCCCCTATGTCGCTACGCTCCTTCCCCCTTCTCTAGCATCGCTGCGCGATGCGGAAGGGGGACGCCACCAGCGCGGCGGGCCGCCCTTGCGCGGTGGCCGCTGGTCTGGGCCACGCCCGTTGCATGCGACACGGGTGGTGCACGTGCCATGAAAAACCGATACGTTCAGGCCAGGGTCGTCGGTACCTCGCGCCACTCGCCGGGTGCCAACCCCTCCAGGCTCCAGGGCCCGATGCGCATGCGCACCAGGCGCAGCGTGGGCAGGCCCACGGCGGCGGTCATGCGGCGCACCTGGCGGTTGCGGCCTTCGCGGATGGTCAGCTCCAGCCACGCGGTGGGAATGCTCTGGCGAAAGCGCACGGGCGGGTTGCGCTCCCACAGCGCGGGCGGTTCCAGTGCGCACGCCTGCGCGGGCAGGGTGGGACCGTCCTTGAGTTGTACGCCCTCGCGCAGCTGGCGCAGCTGCTCTTCGGTGGGCGTACCCTCCACCTGCACCCAGTAGGTCTTGGCCAGCTTGTGGCGCGGGTCGGCGATGCGTGCCTGCAGGGCGCCGTCGTTGGTCAGCAGCAGCAGGCCTTCGCTGTCGCGGTCCAGGCGCCCGGCCGGGTAGACGCCGGGCACATCCACAAAGTCTTTGAGCGTGGCGCGGCCTTCGCTGTCCGGGCTGAACTGGGTCAGCACGTCAAACGGCTTGTTCAGCAGCAGCAGGCGCGGCATGGCCGGCGGCGCCTTGGCAGCACGGCGGGCAACGGGGCGGCGGGGCGGTGACGCCATCGGCCGCTCACCCGCGCAGCAAGGCGAGGTAGGCGCTGCGGGTTTGGGGCGCCACGGTGTCCAGCACCTGTTCGTGCGAGGTCTGGTGCCGGGCCAGCATGCGCGCCGACGCAATGGTCTTGGACTTGCAGAACCAGTGGCAGGTGTGTTGCATCAGAAACAGCTCGGCCGAGAGGGTGTAGGCCTTGTCGCGCAGCGAGCGGCCGGCCTCGTTGCGCACGGCCCGTTCGATGCCCTCGGCGTGCAGCTGCAGGGCTTTGCGCATGTCGAACGTTGCACCGGGCAGCCACTGGTCGGCAAAGGGCAGTGCCAGCGCGAGCGTGCTGACGCGGGCCTGCGCAGGGTCCACGCGCGCGAACTCGGCGGCAAAACGGGTGAACTGCTCGCTCAGTTGCAGCTCGGTGGTGCGCAGCAGGCTCCAGACCTGCTCGCGCCGTTCGGTGTCGCTTTCGCCCAGCGCGCGCAGGTAGCCCTCGGTGAGGTTCTCCATGAGCTTCTCGATCTGGTAGTGCCCCAGGTAGCTGGCCAGCAACACAATGCGCTGGCGCTGCTGCTTCGCATTCAGCATGAAGATGCCGATGGCGATGAGAAAGCCGAGAAAGAGGATGTCCATGGCGGCAGCTTCGTTTACCCGGTCTTTCAGACCTCGAAATTGTCGATCAGGCGGGTGGTCCCCAGGCGCGCCGCGCCCAGCACCACCAGCGCGTCGCCGACCTGGGGCGGCTGCAGGTCGCTGCGGCGGCGCACCGTCAGGTAGTCGGGTTGCCAGCCGCGCGCGGCCAGGGCCTCCCGGGCGCGCTGCTCCAGCGCGGCCACCTGGTTCGGCAGGGCGTGGGCGGCCGCCACGGCCTCGCGGGCCAGCGCGCGCAGCGCCAGCGACAGCTGCACGGCTTCCTGGCGCTCGGCCTCGCTGAGGTAACCGTTGCGCGAACTCAGCGCCAGGCCGTCCTCGGCGCGCTGCGTGGGGCCCGCCACCAGCTCGATGGGCAGGGCGAACTGCTGCGCCATGCGCCGCAGCACCATGAGCTGCTGGTAATCCTTCTGGCCGAACACGGCCGTGCCCTGGGCCTTGCCTGCGAACACGGCGCAAAACAGCTTCATCACCACGGTGCACACGCCGGTGAAGAAGCCGGGGCGGAACTGCCCTTCCAGAATGTCGGCCAGCAGCGGGTCGGGCTGCACCTTGAAGGTCTGCGGCTCGGGGTACAGGTCGGACTCGCGCGGAGCGAACAGCACATCGCAACCCGCGGCGCGCAGCTTGGCCGCGTCGGCTTCGAGCGTGCGCGGGTAGCTGTCAAAGTCCTCGTGTGGCAAAAACTGCAGCCGGTTCACGAAGATGCTGGCCACCAGCACATCGCCCAGCGGCTTGGCCTGGCGCACCAGGGCCAGATGCCCGTCGTGCAGGTTGCCCATGGTGGGCACGAAGGCGGGCCTGCCGTGGGCCGCCAGGGCCGCGCGCAGGTCGGGAAGGGTGTGGACGATGAGCATGGCTGAAAGTCAGAAAGGGAGGGCTGGGTTTTACCAAGCGTGCACCGCATTGTCGGGGAAGCGCCCCTGCTTGACCGCCTGCACATAGGCCTCCATGGCGCCGCGCACGCTGTCGGCGTCCTGCATGAAGTTGTGTACGAACCGGGCCATCTTGCCCAGGTTCATGCCGAGCATGTCGTGCAGCACCAGCACCTGGCCGGCGGTGCCGTTGCCCGCGCCGATGCCGATGGTGTGGCAGTGCGGCAGTTCCAGGGTCAGCTCGGCCGAGAGCTGTGCGGGCACCATCTCCAGCACCAGCATGGAGGCGCCGGCGTCCTGCAGCTCGTGCGCCTGGCGGCGCATGGTCAGCGCGGCCTCGTCGGTCTTGCCTTGCACGCGGTAGCCACCCAGGGCGTGCACCGTCTGCGGCGTCAGGCCTAGGTGGGCGCAGACGGGAATGCCGCGCTCGACCAGGAAGCGCACGGTTTCGGTGGTCCAGCCGCCACCTGCGAGCTTGACCATGTGCGCGCCGGCGCGCATCAGGGCCGAGGCGCTGCGCAGGGCCTGCTCGCGCGACTCGTGGTAGCTGCCGAAGGGCAGGTCGGCGATCAGCCAGGCCGTGCCCTGCACGCGGTAGAGCCCGCGCGCCACGCTTTCGGTGTGGTAGACCATGGTCTCCAGCGTCACGCCCACGGTGCTGGGCAGGCCCTGGCAGACCATGCCGAGCGAGTCGCCCACCAGCAGGCACTCCACCCCGGCGGCGTCGGCCACGGCGGCGAAGGTGGCGTCGTAGGCGGTCAGCATGGTGATTTTTTCGCCGGCGTCGCGCATCTGCTGCAGGCGCGGCAGACTCACGGGGCGGCGCTGGGGCAGCGGCGAGGCCGGTGGCAGCGTGCCGTAGGGGGTGCCGGCGTTGGCGGAGGGCTTGGAGGTTTCGGTCATGGGGCCATCCTTGCAAAGTCCATGGGAGCCGCGAGTCTAGTCGAAGCCGCTATGCTTCGGTCCCATGACGTATTTTGCTGACCCTTCCAACGATTCCTTGCGTTCCCAGGTGCTGCTGGACGTGGCCCGCGCCCTGCAGGAGGACGTGGGCGGCGGCGACCTGACCGCTGGCCTGATCGATCCCGCGCGCCGCGCTCGCGCCCGCGTGCTCGCGCGCGAGAGCGCCGTGATCTGCGGCGCCCCCTGGGCCGACGCCGCGCTGCGCGCGCTCGACCCCGAGGCGCGCATCACCTGGCATGTGGCCGAGGGCCAGCGCTGCGCGCCCGACCAGGTGGTGCTGGAGGTCGAGGCCGGTGCCCGCGCGCTGCTGAGCGCCGAGCGCACCGCGTTGAACTTCCTGCAACTGCTCTCGGCCGTGGCCACCAAGACGGCCACCTACGTGGAGGCCGTCAAAGGCACGCGCGCCCAGATCGTGGACACGCGCAAGACCCTGCCCGGCCTGCGCCTGGCGCAGAAGTACGCCGTGCGCACCGGCGGCGGCACCAACCACCGCATCGGCCTGCACGACGCGGTGCTCATCAAGGAAAACCACATCGCCGCTGCGGGGGGCGTCACGGCCGTGCTGCGCGCGGCCGAGGCAGTGGCCGCGCGCGCGCAATTCATCGAAATCGAGGTGGAAACGCTCGCGCAATTGCAGGAGGCCCTGGACGCCGGTGCCAAGATGGTGCTGCTCGACAACATGCCCCTGCCCATGCTGCACGAGGCCGTGCGCCTCAGCGCGGGCCGTGCCATCCTCGAAATCTCGGGCGGCGTGACCCTGGAGAGCGTGCGCGCCCTTGCAGAAACCGGCGTGGACCGCATTTCGATTGGCACCCTCACCAAAGACGTGAAGGCCACTGACTTTTCCATGCGCCTGCAGGAACTAGAGTGACCAACTCCCTGTGGCGCTTCGCGCCTTCCCCCTTCTCGCGCGCGATGCGCGGGAAGGGGGACGCTCCCAGCGCGGCGGGGCGGCCCTTGCGCGGGAGCCCTGGCCTGGGCCGCTGCTGTTTCAAGCAGCGTGGGTGCTACAAACGCGGAATGGATAACTGACATGAATACCACGATTACTCTGAAGGAAGTCGATTACGAGCAGCCCGAGGGCGGCTCGGTCTGTTCCACCAAGCACGCCTGGGCGCGCGTGCCCGCCGAGCCCTCGCCGGACGAGCGCGCCGCGCTCAAGGACAAGATCCGCCGTTTGCTCAAGGAAAAGAACGCGGTGATGGTGTCGCACTACTACGTGCACCCGGATCTGCAGGATCTGGCCGAGGAGACCGGCGGCATCGTCAGCGACTCGCTGGAGATGGCGCGCTTCGGTCGCGACCACGCGGCGCAGACCCTGGTGGTGAGCGGCGTGCGTTTCATGGGCGAGACGGCCAAGATCCTCTCGCCCGAGAAGACCATCCTCATGCCCGACCTCGACGCCACCTGCTCGCTCGACCTGGGTTGCCCGATCCAGGAGTTCAGCGCCTTCTGCGACCAGCACCCCGACCGCACCGTGGTGGTCTACGCCAACACCAGCGCCGCCGTGAAGGCGCGCGCCGACTGGCTGGTGACGTCGAGCTGCGCGCTCGACATCGTCCGTGCGCTGAAAGACCAGGGCCACAAGATCCTCTGGGCGCCCGACCGCCACCTGGGCGACTACATCCGCCGCGAGACCGGCGCCGACATGGTGTTCTGGAACGGCGCCTGCATCGTGCACGACGAGTTCAAAGCCTTCGAGCTGGAAGCCTTGAAGAAGGAGCACCCGAACGCCAAGGTGCTGGTGCACCCGGAAAGCCCGGCCGACGTGATCGCCCTGGCCGACGCCGTGGGCTCCACCTCCGCCATCCTCAAGGCCGCGCAGACCCTGGACGCCCAGGAGTTCATCGTCGCCACCGACAACGGCATGATGCACAAGCTGCGCGCGCTCAACCCCGGCAAGGTGTTCTACGAAGCGCCCACCGCCGGCAACAGCGCCACCTGCAAGAGCTGCGCCCACTGCCCCTGGATGGCCATGAACGGCCTGGCGGGCGTGGCACAGGTGCTGGAGACGGGCAGCAACGCCATCCACGTCGACCCCGCCCTGATTCCGCGCGCGCGCCTGCCTATTGATCGCATGCTGGCCTTTACCGCCGCGCTGCGCAACGGCCAGCCCACGGCGGGACTGGTGCCGCATATCGGAGCCGCCTGACCCCGCAGGGTGGGAGAGTGTTGCTCTCTTTATTATAGCTAACGGCGCTTATGAATAAAGCGCTGGAGGCCAATTTGACCATTGATTCACTGATCGATTTCAGCGACCCGCGCGACAGCGCCGCGCCGCGCCTGCGCTGCGCCTTTGCCGCACCGCGCCAGGTGCTGGAGGCCCATGCGCCGGGCGAGGTGCGTGCCGTGCTCGATGCCGTGCAGGCAGCCGCTGCGCAGGGCGCCTGGTGCGTGGGCGGGCTGCGCTACGAGGCTGCCAGCGCATTCGACCCCGCGCTGCGCACCCACGCCCCGGACGGGCCGCTGGCCTGGTTCGCCGTGCACGATGCGCCGGCGCCCTGGCCCGATGCGCTGCCCGCAGGCACCCACGCACTGCACTGGGAGAGCGAACCCGGGCGCGCGCGCTTCGACGCCGTGCTGGCGGCGATCCACCGCGACATTGCCGAGGGCGCCTACTACCAGGTCAACCACACCGCGCAGCTCAGCGGGCGCTTGGAGGGTAGCGCGCTGGCGCTGTTCGCCGCGCTGCAGCGCGCCCAACCGGGCGGCTATGCGGCCTGCATCGGCATGGGCTGTGAACAGGTGCTGTCGGTTTCGCCCGAGCTGTTTTTCGACTGGCATGCCACGCCCGATGGCAGCGGCGACATCCTGACCCGGCCCATGAAGGGCACGGCCCCGCGCGGCGCCACGCCCGCCGAGGATGCGGCGCAGGCCGCGCAATTGCGCGCCTCGCCCAAGGAACGCGCCGAGAACGTGATGATCGTGGACCTGCTGCGCAACGACCTCTCGCGCATTGCCGAGCCGCACAGCGTGCACGCGCCCCGGCTGTTCCATGCCGAGCCGCTGCCCGCCGTCTGGCAAATGACGTCCGACGTGCAGGCGCGCACCCGCCGCGGCACCCGGCTCTCGGGTGTGTTCGCGGCGCTGTTCCCCTGCGGCTCGGTCACGGGCGCGCCCAAGGCGCGCGCCATGCAGGCCATCGCCGGATTCGAGGACGGGCCCCGCGGCTTCTACTGCGGCGCCGTGGGCCTGGTGCGGCCGGGCGCGGATGGCGGCATCCGCGCCACCTTCAACGTGCCCATCCGCACCGTGGTGCTGCGCGGAGCGCAGGCCACGTGCGGCATTGGCAGCGGCATCACGGCCGACGCCACGGCCGACGCCGAGTGGAACGAATGGCGCCACAAGCGGGCCTTCCTGGAGCGCGCCAGCATGCCTTTCGACATCCTGGAAACCCTGCGGCTCGATGGTGGCCGGTTCCGCCACCTGGACGAGCACCTCGCGCGCATGCGGCTGGCCGCCGCGCATTTCCACCACCCCTGGGACGGCGCCGCCGTGCAGCAATGCCTGCACGACCTGGCAGCCGCCCATGCGCAAGGGGCCTGGCGCGTGCGCCTGCTGCAGGGGGCGGCGGGCGCGCCGCGCGCCGAGGCCTTTGCGCTGCAGCCCACGCCCGAGCCTGTCGTGCTGCGGCTGGCCGACCGCCCGCTGGCCGAGGCGCACGGTGAATTCGTGCGCCACAAGACCACGCGGCGTGCGCACTACGCCGCCTTCGCCCCGGCCGTGCCGGGCGTGTTCGACACCGTGCTGTGGAACGCGGCGGGCGAGATCACCGAGGGCACCTTTGGCAACATCGCCCTGCTGCTTGACGGCCGCTGGGTCACGCCGCCGCTCGCCTGCGGCCTGCTGCCCGGCGTGGGCCGCGCCGTGGCGCTGCGCGAGGGGCGCGTGCACGAGGCCGTGGTGCGCCTGGAAGACCTGCCGCGCGTGCAGGGCTGGGCCTTCATCAACAGCCTGCGCGGCTGGCTGGCGGCGGAACTGGCTTGAGCCCCACGGCGCGGGCCGCGCAGGGGCGCGGACATGGCAAGATTCGGATTACAGTTTGAATCACTACAGAGGGGGGATGCATGGCCCAGGATGACATCAGCTTCACGGACTTGATTGCCTCGTCCATCCACGACATGAAGAATTCGCTGAACGTGCAGATCAGCGAACTGGAAAAGATATCCGACCAGTGCAAGAAGGTCGGTGACCTGCAGGCGTATGAAGACCTGGGCGGCGTCATCTACCAGGCCAACCGGATGAACTCCAACCTGATCCAGCTGCTCAGCCTGTACAAGCTGGACAAGGCGATCTATCCGGTCGATATTGCCGAATGCTCCATCGCCGAGGTGATCGAGGATGTGCTGCTGCAGAACAAGTCGGTCATGGACTTCAAGAACATCTCCGTGGCGATGGACTGCAGCGGCGACTGCCTCTGGTATGTGGACCGCGATCTGGTGGCTGGCGTGCTGCTCAATGCGCTGAACAATGCTTACCAATACACGCAGGACAAGATCCGGGTGGCTGCGCAGATCAAGGACGGCTGGCTGGAATTGCGCATCGAGGACAACGGGAAGGGCTATCCACCGTTCATGCTGCGCGATGAGGCCACGGCCACGGCCAAGGGGGTGAGTTTTCTGACCGGCAGCACCGGCCTGGGTTTTTATTTTTCCTCCCAGGTGGCCCACATGCACAAGAATGGCGAGCGGCGGGGCATGCTCATCATCGAGAACGGCGGCGCCTACGGGGGTGGCTGTTTCGTCGTCCGGTTGCCCTGAACGGCGGGAGGAAGACCATCCATGACAGCATCGCTGACACAGGCCAGGATACTGGTCGTAGACGACTTTCAGGGCATGCGCACCATCCTGCGCGACATCGTGCGCGCCATGGGCGTGACGCGCGTGGACACTGCTGCCAACGGCAAGGAGGCGCTGCAGATGCTGCGCGGCAGCCGCTACGACGTGGTGATCTGCGACTTCAATCTGGGGCCGGGGCTCAATGGCCAGCAGGTGCTGGACGAGGCGCGCCTGCACGACTACATCGGTGTCTCCACCATCTGGGTCATGGTCACGGCCGAGAAGACCGCAGAGATGGTGATGGGGGCGGCCGAGGTCAAGCCCGATGAGTACCTGCTCAAGCCCATCAACCAGAGCATCCTCGAAGGCCGGCTGGAGCGGCTGATTGTCAAGAAGCAGGCTTTGCGCGGCATCGAGGAAGCCATCAAGGCCAAGGACTACACGCTGGCGATCCAGCGTTGCGACCAGTTGCTGAATGCGGATGCGGCCAAGCCCCAGGAGATTCTGCGTATCAAGAGCGATCTGCAGCTCAAGGTGGGCGACTACGACAGTGCCAAGGGGCTGTTCGAGTCCATTCTGGCGGCCCGCAGCGTGCCCTGGGCGCGCACCGGCCTGGGCAAGGTGTATTTCCACAAGGGCAACTACGAAATGGCCCGGAACACCTTCCAGCAGGTGCTGGACGAGAACCGGATGTTCATCGAGGCGTCCGACTGGCTGGCCAAGACCTGCGATACCATGGGCGAGCGGGTGCGTGCCCAGCAGGTGCTGCTCGAAGCCGTCAAGCTCTCGCCCAATTCGGCCAGCCGCCAGAAGGTGCTGGGCGAGACGGCGCACAAGAATGGTGATCTGGGCGTGGCGCAGGCCGCGTTCGAGAAAACCATCAAGATCAGCGAGTTCTCCTCCAACAAGAATCCCGGGGCCTATGTGGCGCTGGCCAAAGTGCTTTCGGACAATGACGCCCCCGACGAGGCGCTCAAGGTGCTGTCACGCACCAAGGGGGTTTTCAAGGACAGCACCGATGTGGCCATCCAGGCCGCAGCGGTCGAAAGCGCGGTGTACAGGAAGACCGGGCAGCACGACCTGTCCGATGCCGCCATGGCCCAGGCCGAGCAGTTGCTCGCCAGCCAGCCCGGCAAGCTCAGCCAGGACGCCGCGCTGGAGGTGGCACAGGCCATGTTTGCCCTGGGCCGCAAGGACAAGGCCTTTGGCCTGATGCGGGACCTGGTGAAAAACCACCATGAAGATCTTCAGCTGTCGAACCGGGTGGAGGCGCTCTTCGAGCAGGCACAGATGGGCGCGGAGGGCCGCTCGCTCATTGCCGAATCCCGGGAGGAAGTCATTCGCATCAACAACCAGGGCGTGCTGCTGGCCAAGCAGGGCGATTTCGCCGAAGGTGCCCGGCTGTTACGCACGGCCTTGCAGAACCTGCCGGGCAGCGAGGTGGTGATGATGAACCTCTGCGGCCTGCTGATCGGACAGATGCGCGCGCAAGGCAAGAGCGACGCCCTGATGGGCGAGGTGATGGAGCTGCTCGAACGCGTGCGCGAACTCAATCCCATGAACGAGAAGTACCGGCAGTACATGAACGCTCTGCACCCACCGGGCGGGCGCGGCGGCAGTTGACGGCGGCTTGGCCCACGCCGCACAGGCCGGGGGCTTCACGCCCATGCCCGAACGGCGCATCCAGGCGCCGCTGACGCCGTTTCAGGCCTGTGGCGCGCCGTCGCCGCTGGTGCCGTAGACGACGTTGTGGGTGGCCAGGTAATCCCGGATCAGGCGTCGCACCACTTGCGAAGGGGTGATGTCCTGCTCGGCACAAAGTTGCTCGAAGGCCCTTTTTTTGGCAGGGTCAATCAGCAGGGTCAGGCGTGCGGTTTTCGGTTCCATGTGTCGTGCATGCTAATAACATGTGTTTTGTAGGGGAATCAAAAGCACATCGAATGGCAATGATGACCCCGTCGTGGGACAATCATAACGAGCCAGGAACCGGATCTGCAGCGCCCCAGGGGGCTTGCGTCCACAGTTTGCCGCATTGGCAGGCGCAACGCCCCCCGCAAGACACAATGAAAACACCCTCCGGTCCGGTGCTTTTGGCACGTCAACGCCTGCCTGGCGTACTGGTGGGCGTGGTGCTTGTGCTGCTGGCCTGCGCCATTTACTGGGCACATCTGCTGGGGGACCAGTCGGACCGGCTCCGCTCCACCGAGGACCAGACCCGCCTGCGCGCCGTGCAGATGTCGGCCACGCTGGCCTCCCAGGTCGGCACACTGGTCGCCGGGCTGGAGTACCTGGCGCACAGCCTGGCCACCACGTACGAAGTCGATCCCGGGCACGCCTTTCCGCTGGCCGTGCGCGCGGCCCTGCAGACGTTTCCGGCGGGCAGCATCGTGCAGGTGGCCGTGGCGGATGCGTCGGGGCGCATGACCTATTCCAGCCTGGCCGATCACCAGCGGCCAGACGTCCGCACCGTCTTCATTTCCGACCGTGCCCATTTCAAGGCGCACACCCAGGATGGACCTGTGCGGCTGTTCATCAGCCAGCCGGTGCTGGGCCGGGTGTCTGGACAATGGACCATTCAGTTTTCCTATCCCGTCCGGCAGCAGGGCCGCTTTGACGGCGTGGTGGTGCTGTCCATCTCCCCGGCCTACATCGCGGGCGGATTCCGCGCGCTGTTTGGCGACAGCAGCGACGTGGCGCTGCTGGTGCGAGACGACGGCAGCTACCTGGCGCGCTCGCACCTGCTGGACAAGGTGCAGGGCCAGCAGGTCCCCAAGGAGCGCGAGTTTCTCTCCGCACCGAAGGCACGGCAGGGGGAATACCGGGCGGTGGACCCGATCGACGGCGTGGAACGGCACTACGCCTGGACGCGGCTGGCGGACTATCCGCTCATCGTCAGCGTCGGGCTGGACCGCGAGCATGCGCTGGCGGCCACGCGCAGCGCCATTCACGACAGCCGGTGGCGCAATGGGGCGGGCAGCACCATCATCGTGCTGGCGCTGCTCTGGATTGCGGGTCTGTTCTTCCGCGTGCAGCAAGACCGTGCGCTGCTGCAGGAGAACCGCCAGCGCTACATGCTGGCGCTGGAAGGCGGCTCCCTGGGCGTGTGGGACTGGAGCCTGTCCACCCGGCGCATGGGCATTGACCAGCGCCTGGCCGAGATTCTCGGACTGGCCCCGGACGCCGTCGCATCCACCCTCGAAGAGGTGCAGCGCCTGGTGCACCCGGATGACTGGCCTGGCATGCAGGCCACGCGTGAGCAGCTGCGTGATGGCCGGATCGACAGTTTCGAGGCCGAACTGCGCATGCGCCACAGCGATGGACACTGGCGCTGGGTGAATGTGCGCGGCAAGGTGAGCCTGCGTGATGCCCAGGGGCGCGCGACGCGCGTGTTCGGCACGTTCACCGACGTATCGGCGCGGCGCGAGAGCGAGGCGGCGCAGGCTGAACTGCAGGCACGGCTGGGCAAACTGGTGGCGCAGGTGCCGGGCACCGTGTACCAGTACCGCCTGCATTCCGACGGGCACAGCAGTTTCCCCTACGCCAGTCCGGGGATCGGCGATGTCTACGATGTATCGCCGGAGGTGGCGATGCAGGACGCCGGGCCTGTCTTCGCGCGCATCCACCCCGAGGATCTGCCGCGTGTCAGCGACAGCATCATGGCGTCGGCGCGCGACCTCACGCCCTGGGTCTGCGAGTACCGGTTCGTGCGCGCCAGCGGCGAGGTCCGCTGGCTGGCGGGCCATGCCAACCCCGAGCGCGAGGCCGACGGCGGCACGCTGTGGCACGGTTACATCCACGACATCACGGACCAGCATGCCGCCCATGAAGCCTTGCGCCGCAGCGAAGAGCGGCTGCGCCTGACCACCGCCGCGGTGCGCGACGGGCTGTGGGAGTGGGACACCGCCAGCGGCACCATGGCGTTCGATGCGCGGTGCCAGGAAATTCTGGGCCACGAACGGCAAGCCGGCCGCATGGACTTTGCCGACTGGCGCGAGTTGATCCATCCGAACGACCGCCACGGGGTGCTCAGCCTGCTGCAGCGCCAGGTGGAGCTGGGCGAGCCCTTCGGGACCGAACTGCGCCTGCGCCAGGCAGGCGGCGGATGGTGCTGGGCCGAGATTCGCGGGCAGGTCACGCCGTCGGGCCTGAGCAACGGCGTTCTGGTGATTGGCACGCTGACCGACATTGGCCAGCGCATGGCCGATGCACGCCTGCGCCGTGCCTTGCTGGACAACGCGGGCGCGGCCTTGCTGGTCATCGGGCCCGACCGTGTCATCCATCTGGCCAACCAGCGCGCCGTGGACACCTTCTCCGAAGACGGCCTGCCCTTGACCGGACGCAGCGTGCGCTTTCTGCACCGCGACGAGGCCGCTTATCAGGAGTTTGGCCATTACTACGAGCAGGTGCGCACTGTGGGTGAGGCCCGGACCGAATACCTTCTGCGCACCGCCCAGGGCGAGCTGCGCTGGTTTGCCATCCGGGGCACGCTGCTGGATGCCGAACATCCCGAGAGCGACCTGATCTGGACCCTGGTGGACACCACCGAGCGCAGGCGCTCGGAAGAAGCCCTGGCCACGGCGCAGGCCCACCTGCTGGAGGTGATCGAGCATGTTCCGGGGGGCGTTCTGGTGCAGAACCCCGCCGGGACCGTGGTGGTGGCCAACGAGGAAGCCTGCGAGCTGCTGGCGCTGCGCACGCCCGCTGCCGCCCTGGTGGGCCTGGACGCCGGGTCCTTGCACGGCCGGATGACGCCGGAGCTCCTGAGCCATTGGCTGGCCGCTCCGCAAGGCAGCAGCGTGCTGGACCTGCACGACGGCCGCACTTTCAAGTTTGAACGGATTGCCCTGCACCATGCGGGCGAGGACATGGGACGGCTGTGGATCGTGCGTGACATCACCGAACGCCGCCGCCATGAGCAGACCCTGCAGTACCTGGCCACCACCGATGCGCTGACCGGCCTGGCCAACCGGCGGGCTTTCATGGCGCAGCTCGACGCCGAACTGGCGCAGGTGGCGCAGGGCGGTGCACCGGGCATGCTGGTCATGCTCGACCTGGATCATTTCAAGCATGTCAACGACACCTATGGCCACGCCGCCGGGGACAAGGTGCTGGTGCATCTGGCGCAGATTCTGCGCGGCCAGGCGTTGCGCCAGGGCGACCTGGCAGGGCGCTTGGGCGGAGAGGAATTCGCGGTGCTGCTGCCCCGTACCCGTGCCGACGAGGCGGCGGCCATCGCCGAGCGTCTGCGCCTGGCGCTGGAGCAAAGCCGCATCGATTCTGGCGAGGGCCGCGTGATCACCATCACCCTGAGCGCCGGACTTGCCCCGCTGGAAGGCCCGGCCGGACACAGCCTGGCACAGGCCGATGCCGCCCTGTACCGGGCCAAGAACAGCGGCCGCAACCGCATCGAGTTGGCCTAAGCGGCCGTGCCACCCAGCGCATAGCGCTGCTGCTGTGCCACGAAGCCGTCAAAGGCGGCGAGCAGCGGCCGGAAGCGCTCGCCATCGCCCTCCAGGTGCGCCAGTGCGGCGCAGGCCGCCTCCAGGGTGGAGTGCTGGTCGGCACGGTGCGCCTTGCGGATGTGGTAGCGCGATGCAGGCAGGCCTTGCAGAGACAGGCGCGGCAGCTGCTGCAGCAGCGGGTTGCACCGGAGCATCTTGCGGCTTTGGCGCCAGGTGCCGTCGAGCACCACCAGGCGCAGCCGGGCCGGGTCGCTCAGGCTCCCGGGCTCCAGCGGGGGAGGGCGCAGGGCGTGGCCCGGCGGCGGCGTGTCCGGGTAGAGCAGCACCGCCTGGCGTGGACCGGCCAGCAGGGTGCGCAGCGTGGCTTCGTCAAAGACATCGCCCGCCACCATGCGGCTGTGCGGCAGGCACAGATGCAGGAGCCGGGCGCTGCCCTTGGCCTGCGCCACCTCCTGCGGGTGCTGCAGGATCAGCACCTCCACCGTGTGCTGCATCGGGGTGACCCATGGGCAGATGCAGCCGCGCAGCGGGCGCAGGCAGGCGGGGCAGTGGGGGCGTGTGGGGGGCACTGCAGTGCAGGTTTGCTATTAAAAGAAGAGCTTACAACGCTTGATGGCAGGGCACTGCAGCCTTGTTTTGCCTAAAAGACTACAGCCGTTCCTTGACGTAGGAGGGCCGGTCCATGTCCACGATCTCCACGCTCAGCTGCACCAGCAGCCCGGTGGGGCGGGGGGTGAGCCGGCGCAGCACGGCGGCAATGCGCTCGGAGAAGTCCTGCTTGGCCTCGGGCGTGCGGCCCGAGAGCAGGCGCAATTGCGCGTGCACAAAACCGCGCTGCTCTGGCGCCGTGCCGATGGCGAAGCTGTCGTGCACCACGCAGCGGCTCTTGAGGTCGGCCTCGTCGGCGATCTCCGGGCTGGCGGTGACCGCCTGGTTCAGCGCGGCCAGCACCTGGGCTTCGGGAAAACCGGCCAGGTTGGCGGAGTATTCGATGGTGAGGTGGGGCATCTCAGTCCTTTTGCGTTGGGACGTGGTCGCGCAGTTCGGTCTGGCGGTTGTTGGCGTCCACAAACACGAGCTGCGGGCGGTGCGCGGCCACGTCGGCCTCGGGCACCTGGGCGAAGTCGGCGATGATGAGCAGGTCGCCCACGGAGGCGCGGCGCGCGGCCGAGCCGTTGACCGAAATCATGCCGCTGCCGCGCTGGCCCTTGATGGCGTAGGTGATGAAACGCTCGCCGTTGTTGATGTTCCAGATGTGCACCTGCTCGTTCTCGCAGATGTTGGCGGCGTCG
>JANJVX010000052.1 GCA_024709845.1 Burkholderiaceae bacterium
CCGAGCATGCCGCCATAGACCGTGACACCGGCGGCGAAGGTCTTGTCGTAGCCCTGCTTCTCCATCTCGGGCACCATGATCTTGGACATGATGGCCACCTGCGCCGTGGCCGAGCCGATGATGGAGGCCAGCATCATGTTGGCCAGGATGTTGACGTAGGCCAGGCCGCCGCGCACCGAGCCGACGAAGCCCATGGCCAGTTCGACCAGGCGGCGCGTGATGCCGCCGCTGCCCATGATCTCGCCGATGAGGATGAAGAGCGGAATGGCGATGAGCCCGTAGCTGTCCACGCCACCGAACATCTGCGAGGGGAAGGACTGGAACAGTACCGTGGCGTCGGTGGCGAAGATATAGACGATGCCCGCGAGGCACAGGCACACGCCGATGGGCACGCCCAGCAGCATGACGGCGAGGAAGAGCAGGCCGGTGGTCATGGTGACGGTCCCCGCGGGTTCAGTTGACGGTGGCCTCGGCGCTGCCGAGGTCGAAGCCGGTGATGGGCGCGCGGGGCCGCAGGCCCAGGTCCTCGACGAGGTTGGCTGCTGCGTGTGTGGTGAACGTCAGCGCGAACAGCGGCAGCACCAGCTGCACCACCCAGGTGGGCCAGTTCAGCGTCTGGGTGCGTTCGGTGTAGAGGAAGTTGAAGCTCTCGGCCGCGAATTCGCGCGCATCGAAGCCGTGGCGGGCGATGCCCACGGGGTCCATCCACACCCAGCACATGGCGATGAGTGCGCAGCCAAAGAGCAGCACGCAGGCGGTGGACAGCGCCTTGACACGGCGCGCCATGCGTTCACCCAGCGTGTCGGTCAGCAGGGTGACGGCGAAATCCAGCCGCAGCCGTGTCATGGTGGAGGCGCCGACGAAGCACAACCACACCACGAGGTAGACCGCCGCCTCGTCCACCCAGTAGATCGGCATGCCGGAATAGCGCGTGGCGACGTTGAGCAGGATCATCAGCGCGAGCAGGCCCATGAGTGCCATCAGGGCCAGGCGCTCGGCCCGCAGGATCGCGCCCGAGGCGCGCTGGATCCCGCGGGCCCAGCCATGGCCGGACAGGTCCTGGGAAGGGTTGTGTTCGTTCATGGCGGGGCTTTTCGGGGGCGTGGTGGAGGGAGGCTCAGGCGACCGAGCGGTACTGGGCGGGACGGCTTTCCAGGGCCTTCTGCACCACGGCGGTGACGAACTCGCGTTCGGCGCCCACCAGCGGCATGCGCGGCAGGCGCACATGCTCGGTGCCCACGCCGACCAGCGCGTCGATGAGCTTGAGGTTCTGCACCAGCTTGTTCGACACGTCGAGGTGCAGCATGGGCGTCATCCACTGGTACAGCGCCAGCGCCTCGGCGAACTTGCCGACCTTCATCAGCTCGTACAGCGCCACGGTTTCGCGCGGGAAGGCGCAGCCCACGCCGGCCACCAGGCCGTCGCAGCCCAGGGCCAGGGCCTCGTAGGCCAGGTCGTCCACGCCGCAGAAGATCTGGTAGCGGTCGCCCACGGTGTTGCGCAGGTCGGTCACGCGGCGGATGTCGCCCGTGCTTTCCTTGACGGCGACGACCTGCTCGCAGTCGGCCAGCTCCAGCATGTGCTCGGGCTTGAGGTCCACGCGGTAGGCCACGGGGTTGTTGTAGACCATCAGCGGCTTCTGCGCGGCCTTGGCCATGGCGCGCACGTTGGCCATGGCCTCGCGCGCGTCGGCCACGTAGATGACCGAGGGCATGACCATGTAGCCGGCCACGCCGAGCTTGTTGGCGCCGTCGATGTAGCGCAGCGCGTCGCGGGTGCTGGTTTCCGACACGTTGGCCAGCACGGGCACGCGGCCGCCGCTGGCCTCGATGGCGATGCGCGCCACGTCGAGCTTTTCTTCGAGCGACAGCGTGCTGGCCTCGCCCAGCGAGCCGCAGGTGACGACACCATGGATGCCGTTGCGGATCTGGAAGTCGATGTGGCGGGCGGTGCCTTCGGCGTCGATGCGCTCATCCGGGTGGAACTTGGTGGTGACGGCGGGGAAGATGCCTTGCCAGCGGGTGGTGCTCATGGAAAAACTCCTGGAGGTGGGGTGGTGAATGGGTCTGGTCGTGTTCGACTTGTTAATATATTAACTACATATCAGCAGTATTTTTATCGGGGTAAATACGGAGGGCGAAAAAAAACCGCCAGCATCTCGCGGTGTGGCGGTTTAGATGTTTTTGGCTTCTAGCGCTTTACCATCATGCGCAAAAAGCTATCAATTAAATAGCAATCATGTGCTGCCTTGGGGACTCACTGGAGAGTCTCACCGAGCAACCGGGTGGGAACAGGGGGGCTTTCAAGGTGCTCCTGCACCCTGCGGACAGAACACGGCCGATTCTTTGACGAGGATTGATACGACTACCGGATGACGCCATCTCGCAGAAGAGGGATCTTGCCTTGCTGCCTGAGGTGTCTCGCAGGCCTCTGGTTGTTACGTCTGCATAATGCAAGCGGTTCAGATCACAGGGCAGCCGATCGGATTTGCCAATCCGAAAGAGCGTCATCAAATGGAACGGGAGTTGACCGGGTTGGTTGCACGCATCTTCTTGCGCTTGTTGGGCGTGCAGAACGAATACACCCGATCACCATGTTCAACCTGCTCGATGATCGGGTTCAGATTTCCTGCGTAACCGTTTGTCAATGACATATCCCATTCCAGATCAGGAATCCCTCACCGTCGAATTCAAAAGCGACCGCAAGCGCTTGTCCGACGCGGAACTGGTCGAGGCCGTGGTGTGCCTGGCCAACGCCGAGGGTGGTGAGCTGTGGCTGGGCGTGGAAGACGACGGCACGCCCACCGGCCTGCACCCAGACCACCGAATGTTGACGGGCTTGGCCGGCATGGTGGCGGCGCGCACCTCGCCTTCGGTCAACGTCATCGTATCGGCGGTGGAGGCAGGCGGTGTGGCTGTGGCCTGCATCCAGGTGCCCAAAGCGCAGGGCGAAGTGGCCACGCAGGGCGGGGTGTACCTGCGCCGCCGCATCAAGCACGACGGCACGCCCGAATGCGCGCCCATGCTGCCGCACGAGCGCACCAGCCGGGCATCGAGCTTTGGTCTGGTGGACGTGTCGGCCCAGCCGGTGGCAGGTGCCACGCTGGCCGACTTTGACCCGCTGGAGCGCGAGCGCCTGCGCCAGGCGGTGCAGCAATATGGCGGCGACCGGGTGCTGCTGGAGCTGGACGACGAGGCGCTGGACGGCGCCCTGGGCCTGACGGCGCGTCAGCCCGATGGCAGCCGCCTGCCCACGCTGACGGGGCTGCTGCTGGTGGGGCGCGAGGCCGTGTTGCAGCAGCTGGTGCCCACGCACGAGTTTGCGTTCCAGGTGCTGGCGCAGCAGGCAGTGAAGTTCAACGAGTTTCGCCGCTACCCGCTGCTGAAGGCGGTGGATTGGCTGGAAACCAATTTTCGCCCCTACAACCCAGAGGAAGAGTTGCAGGTGGGGCTGTTTCGCGTGCCGGTGCCGCTGGTGGACATGGGCGCTTTTCGTGAGGCTGTGGCCAATGCCCTGATCCACCGCGACTACCACCGCCTGGGCGCGGTGCATGTGCGGCTGGAAGACGATGCACTGGTGGTGAGCAACCCCGGGGGGCTGGTGGATGGCGTCACGCTGGCCAACCTGCTGGTGACGGAGCCGCGTCCACGCAATCGGGCGCTGGCCGATGCCATGAAGCGCATTGGCGTGGTGGAGCGCTCAGGCCGGGGTGTGGACACCATTTACCGGGGGCTGCTCAAGTTTGGCCGTCCGGCCCCCGACTACACCCGCACCGATGCGCAGAATGTGGTGCTGCGCCTGCCCACCGGACCGGCCGACCTGGAGTTTCGCCGCCTGGTGGTGGACGAGGAGCGCCGCCGCAATGCCGAGCTGCCTATTGATTCGCTGATTGCGCTGGGCGCGCTGCGCGAGCTCAAGCGCCTGACGGTGGAAGAACTGGCCGAACGTATTCAGCGCGATGTGGCTTCGGCCAAGCGCACGCTGGAGGTATTGACGGAAGCGGGCTTTGTGGAAGCCCACGGCGCCACGCGCGGGCGCACCTACATGCTGTCGGCTGCTGTGTATGACGCCGTGGCGGACAAGGCTGCGTACACACGGCAGGCAGGTTTTGCGCCCATTCAGCACGAGCAGATGGTGCTGAGCTATGTGCGCCAGCATGGGCGCATCAAGCGGGCAGAGGTCATGGAGCTGTGCAGATTGAGCGAGTGGCAAGCCAAGCACTTGCTTAAACGCATGTCTGCCGCTGGAGACATTGTGTTGCAGGGAGCAGGCAAGGGCTCTGTTTATGTACCAGGGGTCTCTCAATCCGGCTGATTTCGGATAAATCAAATTTCTATGGGTGGTTTATGGGTGGTTTATGGATGCGCCACCCGATAAAAAACCACCAGCACCTCGCGGTGTGGCGGTTTTGAATGTTTTTGGCTTCTATCGCTTTACCATCATGCGCAGGCAGCTATGAATTAAATAGCTATTCTGGTGTCCATCCTCACTTGAGGATGTCCCCCATGCACAGGTACTTGACCTCCACATAGTCGTCCATGCCGTAGTGCGAGCCCTCGCGGCCCAGGCCCGACTGCTTGACGCCGCCAAACGGCACATGCTCGGTGGCCAGAATGCCCACGTTGATGCCCACCATGCCGTACTCCAGTGCCTCGCTGACGCGGAAGATGCGGCCCACGTCGCGCGAGTAGAAGTAGCTGGCCAGCCCGAACTCGGTGGCGTTGGCCGCGGCAATGGCCTCCTGCTCGGTCTTGAACTTGAACACCGGGGCAAACGGCCCGAAAGTCTCCTCGCGCGCGCACAGCATGTCGGGCGTGGCGCCCGCCACCACCGTGGGCTCGAAGAACTGGCCCGAGCCCAGGGCCTTGAGGCGCTGGCCGCCGGTCAGCACCTGGCCGCCCTTGGCCACGGCATCCTCCACATGGCGCTGCACCTTCTCCAGCGCCGCCTCTTCGATCAGCGGCCCCTGGTTCACGCCGTCCTCAAAGCCATTGCCCACCTTGGCCGTCCGGACCTTGGCAGCGAACTTGGCCACGAACTGGTCGTACACCCCCTCCTGCACATAGAAGCGGTTGGTGCACACGCAGGTCTGCCCGGCATTGCGGTACTTGCTGGCGAAGGCCCCTTCCACGGCCGAATCAATGTCGGCATCGTCAAACACGATGAAAGGCGCATTGCCGCCGAGTTCGAGCGACATCTTCTTCACCGTGGGGGCCGACTGCGCCATCAGGATGCGGCCCACTTCGGTGGAGCCGGTGAAGCTGATGTGGCGCACCACATCGCTGGCGCACAGCACCTTGCCGATGGCAATGGAGTTGGCGCTGTCGGCCGACAGGATATTGAGCACCCCGGCCGGAATGCCCGCGCGCACCGCCAGCTCGGCGGCCGCCAGGGCCGTGAGCGGGGTCAGCTCGGCCGGTTTGATGACCACCGGGCAACCGGCGGCCAGGGCCGGCGCCACCTTGCGGGTGATCATGGCCAGCGGGAAGTTCCAGGGCGTGATGGCGGCGCACACGCCGATGGGCTGCTTGAGCACCAACAGACGGCGGTTGTTGTCAAACTGGGGCAGCGTCTCGCCATTGACGCGCTTGGCCTCTTCGGCAAACCACTCGACGAAGCTGGCGCCATAGGCGACCTCGCCCTTGGCCTCAGGCAGGGGCTTGCCCTGCTCGGCGGTCATGATGCGGCCCAGGTCGTCCTGGTTCGCCATGAGCAGGTCATACCACTTGCGCAGGATGATGGAGCGCTCCTTGGCGGTCTTGGCGCGCCATGCGGGCCAGGCGGCATTGGCGGCGGTAATGGCGGCCTGGGCATCCTGGGGGCCGAGGTTGGCGACCTCGGCGAGCAAGGCGCCGGTGGCCGGGTCGTGCACGGCGAAGCGGCTGGCGCCTGTGACCCATTGGCCGTCGATCAGGGCATCGATCTTGAGCAGGCTCGGGTCTTTGAGCTGGGCGAGGGGGCTGTGGGCTTGGGAGGTGGGCATGGGGGCTCCGACGGTGCGAATGGAACAGAAAACTGGAACTTACCGCAAATGGCAAAGGCTGAAGTAAACACAGGTGACGCTGGTCTGCAGCGTTGCGGTTTACAGAAACTCGATCTCGATGAAGGTCACCTCGTGGTCGGTGGGGTTGATGACGTTGTGCGCCGTGCCCACGGGGCGGGTGTACGACTGGCCGGGCGCCAGCGGCACGCGCCGTTCGCCCTCGGGCGTTTCCAGCAGTAGCTCGCCGCCAGTGGTGGGCACCACCACGTAGTCGTGGCCATGGGTGTGCCAGCCGGTCTCTGCGCCTGGGGGAAAGCGCCATTCGGTGACCACGGTGCGGGCGTTGCGGATCTGCTCGGTGGCAAGGGCGGCGGGGCGCAAGGGGGTGGCAGACATGTTGTGCTATTAAAAACGTAGCTACTGACGCTTTATGGTCGGGCGTTTGATGCCATTTTTTCTGATGTTTACAGCAGGGCTCACTTGCGGCGGCCGCGCAGCCATTCGAGCGTCATCATCAGCGCGGTGGTGAAGATCGTCAGCAGCGTGGCCACGGCGGCGATCACGGGCGAGATGTTCTCGCGGATGCCGGTGAACATCTGGCGCGGCAGCGTGACCTGCTCGGGACCGGCGAGGAACAGCGTGACCACCACCTCGTCGAACGAGGCAGCAAAGGCGAACAGCGCGCCCGAGATCACGCCCGGCGCGATGACGGGCAGGGTGATCTTGAAGAAGGTGCGCACCGGCCCGGCGCCCAGGCTCAGGCTGGCCTTGACCAGGTTCTGGTTGAAGCCCTGCAGCGTGGCCAGCACGGTGGTGACCACAAAGGGCGCGCCCAGCGCGGCGTGCACCAGCACCAGGCCGAGGTAGGTTTCCGACAGGCCGATGCGCGCGAAGAACAGGTAGGTGCTGACGGCCACCACGACGATGGGCACCACCATGGGCGAGATCAGCAGGCCGCTGATGAGCCCCTTGCCGACGAAGCGTGTGCGCGCCAGCCCCATGGCCGCGAGCGTGCCCAGGGTCGTGGCCAGCAGCGTGGCCAGTGGCGCGACGATGAAGCTGTTGCGCGCGGCGCGCGCCCATTCG
>JANJVX010000089.1 GCA_024709845.1 Burkholderiaceae bacterium
GCTGGACGTGACGGCAGAGGGGGTGGAAACCCTGGAACAGGCCGACTACCTGACACACCAGGGCTGCGACGTGCTCCAGGGCTACGCCTTTGCCCGCCCGATACCAGTGGATCAACTCGAAGCAAGTCTGGCGGCACCAAGAACCTGAGCAGCCATTCGGTTTGACCCTATTCAAGCCCGGTCGCCTCTGTCACACTTGCTGCCTCCAGCATTCTCTGCCCCGGTGGCTGTACATGGCCGAAAGACTCCCTTCGGATATAGCGCGTGAAACCCTCAAGCAACTGGCCCTGCGCAGGCTGGCGCCCACCCCCGACAACTTCCGCGCCCTGTACGACGAAATCTCCGGCAACATCACCCCACCCCCCTTCCCCGAAGGGCCTCTGCGCCAGATCCTGCGGGTGATCCCCGGGCAAACACCGCCCCAGAAGCGCCTGCTCGACCAGTTCGAGTCTGCCGTGGGCCAGAAAGACTGGTCGGCGCTGCAAAGCGTGCTGGTGGGCTACGCAAAACTCGGTGCGGGCACCTCCGTCTCCAGCCTGGATGCGGCTTCCAGCCCCCCCGCCAGCAGCAGCGTGGCCGGCGCTGTGCCAGCCGCTGCGGCGCAGCCGGCCAGCGTGGCGCTCATCGTCCCCGAAGAACTGGCCGAACAGATGGCACGGCTGGTGGAGCACACACTGCACGGCCTGAGCAGCGACGACGCCCGCGTGCACCTTCTGGGTGAGCAACTGGTGCAGTTCCTGCGCCAGCCCGCTCCGCCCGCCAGCACGCTGCAACTGATGCTGGCCAACTTCGGCTTCCGCCTCTCGTTTGCCGCCGAAGACCAGGCCGCCATCCGCAGCATGCTGCTGGAGCTTCTGCACATGGTGTTCACCAACATCGCCTCGCTCAGCCTGGATGACCGCTGGCTCCATGGGCAGGCAGAGGCACTGGTGACCGCCACCGCCCAGCCCCTCACGCTGCGCAGGCTCGACGACGTACAGCGCCGCCTGAAGGACGTGATCTTCAAGCAGACCGAAGCCAAGGGCCGCATGATCGAGGCGCAGGAACAGATGAAGGAAATGCTTGCCACCTTCATCGAACGCCTCTCGGCCATGACCCAGGCCAGCAGCGGCTACCAGGACCGGATGGAGCACTACGCCGAGCAGATTGCCCAGGCCAGCACGCTCGAAGAGATCACGCCCGTCCTCAAGGAAGTGGTGGGCGCCACGCGCACCATGGCCCTGGACAGCCGCGTGGTGCGCGATGAGCTGACCGACCTGCGCGAGCGCACCGCACAGAAGCAGGCCGAAATGGCACGCCTGCAAAGCGAGCTCGACAAGGCCAGCGCCCAGGCGCGGCACGACCCGCTGACCGGCTCACTCAACCGCAAGGGCCTGGACGAAGTGATCGAGCGCGAGATCGCCCGTGCCAAGCGCACCGAGACACCGCTGTGCGTGGCCCTGCTCGACGTGGACAACTTCAAGCAGATCAACGACCGCCTGGGCCACGACACCGGCGACGCCGCCCTGGTGCATCTGGCCAGCGTGGTGCGCGAAGTCATGCGCCCACAGGACATGCTGGCGCGCTACGGCGGCGAGGAATTCGTCGTGGTGCTGCCCGACACCGCCCTGCCCCAGGGCGTGGAGGCCATGCAGCGCCTGCAGCGCGAGCTGACCACGCGCTTCTTTCTGCGCAACAACGAGAAGATCCTCATCACCTTCAGCGCGGGCGTAGCCCAGATGACCAGCACGGAAACCGCCACCGAAGCCATTCGCCGCGCCGACCAAAGCATGTACCTGGCCAAACGGGCCGGCAAGAACCGGGTCATGGCGGCGTAGCAAGAACACCCCCTGTGTCGCTGCGCTCCTTCCCCCCTCTCTCGCTCCGCTGCGCTTCGCGGGAGGGGGGACGACGCCAGCGCGGCGGGGCGGCCCTTGCGCGGCGTCTGCTGGCCTGGGCCGCGCCGATGGCATGCGCCGCACGCAGCGCCATCGGTCATTGAATCCCTCCATGCCTGCGCACACTCTCCTTGGCCTGGACCGGCGCGCTTTCCTGCGCCATGCCACCACCGTGGCGGGCGCGGCTGCCCTGCCCCGCTGGGCTTGGGCGGGGGGCCTGCTGCGGCACGATCCGTTCGGGCTGGGCGTGGCCAGCGGCGACCCCACGAGCGACGGCGTAGTGCTGTGGACGCGGCTGCTGCCCGCCGAGCCCGGCGCGGCGTCCGGCCCGCTCACCGTGCGCTGGGAGCTGGCCGACGACGAGGGCTTCCGGCGCATCGTGCGGCAGGGCACGGCCACGGCCTTGCCCGCGCTGGCGCACAGCGTGCATGTCGAGCTGGCCGGCCTGGCGCCCGGCCGCTGGTACCACTACCGCTTTCTGCATGGCGACGCCGTCAGCCCCACGGGCCGCACGCGCACCGCGCCCGCCGTCGGCCAGATGCCCGCGCGCCTGCGCCTGGCCTTTGCCTCGTGCCAGAACTGGGAGCACGGCCACTACGCCGCCTGGCGCCACCTGGCGCAGGACGCGCCCGACCTCGTGCTCTTCCTGGGCGACTACATCTACGAATACACCTCG
>JANJVX010000127.1 GCA_024709845.1 Burkholderiaceae bacterium
GCGGCGCAGCGGCGCGCAGCGCGTGGTGGTCGCCACCGACGACGCGCGCATCCTCGAGGCCTGCGCAGGCTTCGGCGCCGAGGCGCTGCTGACGCGCGCCGAGCACAACTCCGGCACCGACCGGCTGGCCGAGGTGGCCGAGAAGCTGGGCCTGGCCGGCGACGCGATCGTGGTCAACGTGCAGGGCGACGAGCCGCTGATTCCGCCCGCGCTGATCGACCAGGTGGCGGCCAACCTGGCGGCCAATCCGCAGGCGGCCATCGCCACCCTGGCCGAGCCGCTGACCGATGCCCAGGCGCTGTTCAATCCCAACGTGGTCAAGGTGCTGGCCGACATCAATGGCCTGGCGCTGACCTTCAGCCGCGCGCCCTTGCCCTGGGCGCGCGACGAGTTCGCCCGCGACCGCAGCCAGTTGCCGACGGGCGTCCCGTTTCGCCGGCATATCGGCATCTACGCCTACCGCGCGGGTTTCCTCGCCGACTTCGTCGCCTGGGGCCCTTGCTGGCTGGAAAACGCCGAGTGCCTGGAGCAGCTGCGCGCGCTCTGGCACGGTCACCGCATCGCCGTGCATGTGACGGCCTCCGCCCCCGGGCCGGGCGTGGATACGCCGGAAGACCTGGCACGCGTGCGTGCGCTGCTGGGCCCGGCCCTTCCGTAAGCGGGGGCGAAAGATGCGCATGCTATCCTTGCCCTCCAAAAAAGAGCACCGCATCCGGGGGGGCAGCGTTCCCGTGGCCCGCAGTGCCGTCAGATTTCACACACTTAGAGGACTCCCATGAGACTGATTCTGTTGGGCGCGCCCGGCGCCGGCAAGGGCACGCAGGCCACTTTCATCTGCCAGAAATACGGCATCCCGCAAATCTCGACCGGCGACATGCTGCGCGCCGCCGTCAAGGCCGGTACGCCGCTGGGCCTGCAGGCCAAGGCGGTCATGGAGTCCGGTGGCCTGGTCAGCGATGACCTGATCATCAACCTCGTCAAGGAACGCATCGCCCAGCCCGACTGCGCCCAAGGCTTCCTGTTCGACGGCTTTCCGCGCACCATCCCGCAGGCCGACGCCATGAAGGCCGCCGGCGTCAAGCTCGACTACGTGCTCGAAATCGACGTGCCGTTCGATGCCATCATCGAGCGCATGAGCGGCCGCCGCTCGCACCCCGGCAGCGGCCGCACCTACCACGTCAAGTTCAACCCCCCCAAGGTGGCGGGCAAGGACGACGCGACCGGCGAAGACCTGATCCAGCGCGACGACGACAAGGAAGAGACTGTGAAGAAGCGCCTGGAGGTCTACAGCGCCCAGACGCGTCCTCTGGTGGACTACTACTCCGGCTGGGCCGCCCAGGACCCCGCGAGCGCGCCCAAGTACCGCGCCATCAGCGGCACCGGCAGCGTGGAAGAAATCACCGCGCGCGCCCTCGCTGCCCTGGCCGGCTGATCGGGCATCTGCGGGCCCGGCCCGTGACCTCCTGCAAACGCCCCGCACGCGGGGCGTTTGCATTGGTATATCAAGCGCAGAGCAGCTCCAGCAGCAGCGACACGCGCGCCTTCACCGGAATGAGCCCTGGAGCCAGCGGCAGCGCGGCATGCACCCCGGGCAGCGACAGCACCTGGCCCAGCGGGCAGCGTGTCGTCACGCGCACGGCCAGCCCGGCCTGCTGGGCCCGCTCCAGCGCCGCCTGCAGCGCATGGTGCAGTGTGCCGTTGCCCGTGGCCGCCACCACCAGGCCCTGGACTCCGTCGCGCACCAGCGCATCGACCATGGCTCCGCTCGCACCGGCGTAGTTCATGACGATCTCGACACGCGGCCAAGGCGCATCGATCGCTATCTTTTCGAGAGCTATTAGCGCCCATCCAGCCTGCGTTTGAGACCAATTTTGCGCCAAGCGCACGCACCCTTCCTCAATCCAGCCCAGCGGCCCACCCTCGCCCGAGCTGAACGCGTCGACACGGTAGGGGTGCATCTTCTGCACCTGCCGCGCGCCATGCACCGCCCCGGCGCACACCGCGAGCACCCCGTGCGCGCCCGGCGCGTTGACCACGGCCAGGGCGTCGAGCAGGTTCTGCGGCCCGTCGGGTGCGATGGCCGTGGCCGGGCGCATCGCACAGGCGAGCACCACGGGCTTGCGCGCGTCGAGCACGCTGTGCAGGAACCAGGCGGTTTCCTCCAGCGTGTCCGTGCCATGCGTGACCACGATGGCGCGCACGCTGTCGTCGTTCAGATGCTCGCTGCAGCGGCGCGCCAGCGCGGCCCAGACGCAGAACTCCATGTTCTTGCTGTCGATCTGCGCGATCTGCTCGACCACCAGCGGCCCTTGCGCGGCCTGTGCCAGGCCCGGCACGGCATCCAGCAGGTCCTGCACGCCCACCTGGCCCGCCACGTAGCCAATGTTGTCCCCCGCCGTTCCTGCCTTGCCCGCAATGGTGCCGCCGGTGCCCAAAACAACGATTTTTCCTGCGTTCACTTGCATCCCTTGAAAAACTGGTTAAAAATACAGTTACTGGATCAAATCACAGCCCCTTATTTCTGGAGCCCCTATGCTCAACAGCCCCAAGCTCACGGCACGCCAACAGCAGATTCTGGACCTCATCCAGGCGGCCATTGCACGCACCGGCGCTCCGCCCACACGCGCAGAAAACGCCACCGAGCTCGGCTTCAAGTCGGCCAATGCCGCCGAAGAGCACCTCCAGGCCCTGGCCCGCAAGGGCGTGATCGAACTGGTGAGCGGCACCTCACGCGGCATCCGCCTGCGCAGCGACGCGGTGCGTTCCATCAACGCGGCACGCGGCACGCAATACAGCCTGCCCATTCCCGGCCTCTCGCAGCTCGTGCTGCCTCTGGTGGGCCGCGTGGCCGCCGGGTCGCCCATTCTCGCGCAGGAACATGTCGATCAGTCCTACTGCGTTGAAGACAGCCTGTTCCAGCACAAGCCCGACTACCTGCTGAAGGTGCGCGGCATGTCCATGCGCGACGCCGGCATCATGGACGGCGACCTTCTGGCCGTGAAGATCGCGCACGAAGCGCGCAACGGCCAGATCATTGTGGCCCGCCTGGGCGATGACGTGACCGTCAAGCGCCTGCGCCGCACGGCGCACGCCATTGAGCTGCTGCCAGAAAACCCGGACTACCCGGTCATCGTGGTGGCCCCCGGCGAAGCATTTGCCATCGAAGGGCTCGCGGTCGGCCTGATCCGCAACACCATGCTCATGTGATTCATTGCGCCGTTGCAGGTGGCGGGCGTTGGGCGAACCGTGGAAGTTCGCCAGCCCTGCAGCGGCGCTTCGCAGCAATCCTGCCTGTGTTCAACCTCTGACCTCTGGAGTTTCACATGGGAATTGCCCTCTTGGCCGCCTCTGCCCTGGCCCAGCCCCTGACCGCCCTGCACCGCTGGTGGAGCAGCCGCCATGCGGCCCTTGCGCCGCAGTGCCCGCCCCCCTCGGGGGCCATCCGTGCCGCTGCGCCGCGGACACGTCCATCGTCTGCAGAGCCGTGCACGGCAGGCGCCGACTGCAGGACGATGCCCTTCCCCCAGGCCGCCCATGAGCGGCCCGCCACCGCATCCGGGCGTATGCGCCCGCCGGATGGCCGGGCCCTGCACGCAGCACGCCATCTGCCGGAAAACGCCTTTCCTTTGCGGGTGCTGCACGCACATCGCAGCGGCCGCATGGCCATATCCGGGCGCATGGCGGAGGTGTGCGCGGAGCTCGACCGCCTGGCGGCCAGCGAACTCCGGCACTGAGCGCATCAGGACAAACCATGGCATGGCCTGCCATTGCAGGCCGCAGGCCAAGGCACAATGTGGGGATGAACATTGTGATTCTGGACGACTATCAAGATACCGTCCGAAAGCTCCACTGTGCAGCGCGCCTGGACCCGTATTCCGCCAAGGTGTACACCAACACGGTCAAAGGACTGGGTCAGCTGTCCGTGCGGCTGAAGGACGCAGATGTCATCGTTCTGGTGCGCGAGCGGACCCACATCACGCGCCAGCTGATCGAAAAACTTCCCCGGTTGAAGTTGATTGCGCAGACCGGCAAGGTCGGCAGCCACATTGACGTCACCGCCTGTACCGAGCGTGGGATTGCGGTCGCCGAGGGCATCGGGTCGCCCGTTGCGCCTGCGGAGCTGACCTGGGCTCTCACCCTGGCCGCAATGCGCCGCCTTCCCCAGTACATCTCGAACCTGAAGCACGGTGCATGGCAGCAATCCGGGCTGAAGGCCGCCAACATGCCACCCAATTTCTGCATTGGCAACGCGCTGCGGGGCAAAACCCTGGGCATCTGGGGATACGGGCGGATTGGCCAGATCGTCGCCGGTTACGGCAAGGCCTTTGGAATGAACGTCCGGATCTGGGGCCAGGAAGCGTCACGCGCACGAGCCCAGGCCGATGGCTACGAAGCGGCCAGCTCCTGCGCCGATTTTTTTTCAGAGTGCGACGTCATTTCCCTGCATCTTCGCCTGACCGACGAAACCCGGGGGATCATCACGCTGGAGACTTTGTCGTGCATGAAGCCCACATCGCTCCTGGTGAACACCTCACGCGCGGAACTCATTGAGTCCGACGCACTGATTGCGGCCCTGAACCGTGGCCGGCCCGGCATGGCGGCGGTCGATGTCTTCGAGAGCGAGCCCATCTTGCAGGGCCATGCCTTGTTGCGCCTGGAAAACTGCATCTGCACCCCGCACATTGGCTATGTGGAGCAGGACAGCTATGAACTGTACTTTGGAGCCGCCTTCGACAATGTGGTGAACTTCATCAAGGGCACGCCCACCAACATCGTCAATCCGGGGGCATTGCAGGTCAGGCGCTGACCGCTGCCCGAGCGTTACCAATGAAAAAGGCTTCCCGAAGGAAGCCTTTTTCAGCTGCGCGGCAAATGCCACGCTGCATCTGCGCCAAACCGGTCAGAGAGGCGTCTTCTTGCCATCCTTGTAGACATACAAGGTAATGGCGGGGTTCTTCATTTCACCGGTGGGCTCAAAGGCGATGTTGGCCGTCACACCCTTGAAGTTGCTCTTGCCGATCTCGGCCGTGTAAACCTTGGGATCGACCGAGTTGGCGCGCTTCATGGCGTCGACCAGCAGCATCGTGGCGTCATAGGTGTAGGGGCTGTAGACTTGGAACTGACCAGGGTACTTGGCATCGTACTTGGCCTTCCAGGCCATGCCGCCAGGCATCTTGGCCAGCGATGCACCGCCTTCGGCGCAGATCACGTTACCGAGGGTCTTGGCACCAGCGGCCAGCTTGGCGATTTCAGACGTGCACACGCCGTCGCCACCGAAGTACTTCACGTTGGCCATGCCCAGCTGTTCCATCTGGCGCAGCATCGGGCCAGCCTGGGGGTCCATGCCGCCGAAGAAGATGGCATCGGGGTTCTTGGACTTGATGGCGGTCAAGATGGCCATGAAGTCGGTGGCCTTGTCGGTGGTGAACTGCTCGTCAACCACCTTCATACCCTTTTCGGATGCAATCGCCTTGAACACGTTGGCAACACCCTGGCCGTAAGCGGTACGGTCGTCGATGATGGCAACCGTCTTGAGCTTCAGGGTGTCAGCCGCATACGCAGCCAAGCCGCCGCCCAGGGCGTTGTCATTGGCGATGATGCGGAAAGTGGTCTTGTAGCCGGGCTTGGTCAGGTTCGGGTTGGTGGCCGCACCGGTGACCATGGGAATGCCGCAGTCGTTATAGACCTTGGATGCGGGAATGGTGGTGCCCGAGTTCAGGTGACCCACCACGCCAGCGACCTTGGAGTCACACAACTTTTGCGCTGCTGCCGTGCCCTGCTTGGGATCGGCTGCGTCGTCTTCGGCCTGCAGTTCAAACTTGATCTTCTTGCCGCCGATCGTCACGCCTTCGGCATTGAGGACTTCAATGGCCATGCGGGCGCCGTTTTCGTTGTCCTTGCCGTAGTGGGCTTGGGCGCCGGAAACCGGAGCCACGTGACCGATCTTGACCACCTGTTCTTGTGCAGAGGCCATACCAGCAACAGCCGCGATAGCAGCAACCACGGTCAGTTTCAACTTCAATTGCATAGAAATCTCCAGTAAAGATAAATGCTGAGATTATTCTTATTTCTCAACGCCAGCGAAGTTACATCAAATTTCCTAGCCCAGACACTAGGGAACACGATAGACATTAGAAAAAATTACAGACCACGACGCTTTCAAGCCACGGATGCCGGTGCCTGTCCGGCGGCCAGCTCGTCTGCTACGGCCTCGTACACGGAATGCCGCACCACAGATTCGATCTCCTCCCGCAGCCGGGGCAGAACCGAGCGGGTCTGCTCCTGCACCACGGTCGCAATGGCGTCTCGCAGGCGCTTTTCAAGCATGACATCGACACGCTGCATGACGCGATGCACCATGAACTCTTCAAATCCTTCAGGCAGGGCCTGGTGCTGCTTCGGCACGGCCTCCTGCGCCCTCGGGGTGATCGCGGGCGCGGCCACGGGCGCTGGGCACGTTATGGCATCCTGCACGGAACGGCTGGACGGTGTGGCCGGAGGCGGTGAGGCCACTGCACGCTCCACACTGTCCTTCGCCGAGGGCAAGGGCATGCCTTCCGCTGGCACGGCAGAAATCCCGGCAGCGGCCGGCAACGGTGCGCGCGCCCCGCCGCCTGCCGGAACAGAGGGAGTCACCGCTGGGGCCGTAACGCTGCCTGGCTGCACCACTTCGGTGAGCGTGGGAATGAAGCGCGGAGGAGGTTTGGGTGGCGAGGTCGTCATCAGGACACTTTCTGCTCCAGGTCGTGGCGAATCAGGGCGTAGCCATGCTGTGCGTAATGCCGCCAGCGCGCGCGCGCATGCTGGCGATCCGCCCCATCATGCAATCCCACCACTTCAATCAGCCTGGTGAAACGGTCGAACCCCGGAGGAACCTGGTCCCAAAGATTGAGCAGCACGTCGTAGTGGGGCGATTGCCGGGGATCCGGGAGCAGGACGATAGGCGAGGCTTCCAGCAGCGCAGGATCACTGTCGCCACGGCAATGGGCGACAAAATCATGCGCTGCCATGTTCCAGAGCATCGGATCGATCTGGTCCAGCAGTTCGACCGGCCCGGCAATGGCCAGCCTCAGATCGCCAGCCCTCAGAAGCTTGCGTGCGAACCGGCATGCATACGCCAGCTTGTCAGGGGCATTGAAATGGAAGGCGATCTCGGTCATGCCGTTCTCAGGCGCTGCGCGCAGCCACCTTGCGGGTGCGCGCCTTGGGCGCCGGATCCTTCGCCGCGCCCAGCAGGTATTGCACCAGCAAGCCAACAGGCCGCCCCGTGGCCCCCTTGGCCGCCCCGCTCTTCCATGCACTCCCGGCAATATCCAGGTGGGCCCATGGGTATTCGCCCACGAACCGCTGAAGGAACTTGGCCGCCGTGACAGCCCCGGCGGGCCTGCCGGCCACGTTGCCTACATCGGCAAAATGGGTTTTCAGGCCTTCGGCGTAATCATCGTCGAGCGGCATACGCCAGCACAGGTCATCGGCGGCATCCCCAGCCTTGAGCAAGGCGTCGGCCAGCGCATCATCGGTGGCAAACAGACCGCTGCGCACACCACCCAGCGCGATCACGCAAGCCCCCGTCAGCGTGGCGATGTCCACCACGGCCGCAGGCTTGAAGCGCGCGGCATAGGTCAGTGCGTCGCACAGCACCAGGCGGCCTTCGGCATCGGTGTTCAGTATCTCGATGGTCTGTCCGCTCATGCTGGTAACCACATCACCGGGCTTGATGGCGCGGCCATCGGGCATGTTTTCACAGGCGGGCACCAGCCCCACCACATTGATCGCCGGTTGCAGTTCGGCCAGTGCGCGGAACACCCCCAGCACGCTGGCGGCACCGCACATGTCAAACTTCATTTCATCCATCTCGGGGGCCGGCTTGATGGAAATACCGCCCGTGTCGAAGGTGATGCCCTTGCCGACCAACACCACGGGCGCCTGCGTCTTGGCCGCGCCGCTGTAGCGCAGCTCGATGAAACGCAGAGGCTCCCCGGAGCCCTTGGCCACCGCGAGAAAAGCCCCCATGCCCAGACGCGACACCTCGGTAGGCCCCATGACCTTGCACTGGATCCCCGGGAACTTGGCCAATGATTTGGCCGCTTCCGCCAACAATGTGGGAGTGGCGTGGTTGGCGGGGCGGTTGCCCCACTCTCGCGCAAACTCAATGCCGACCACCATCGCCACACTGTGTTCAAAAGACTGCGCCACGGCACTGGTGTCGCTCACGCCCACAACCACCCGGCCCAGCACGCGCGCCTCGGCCTTGGGTTTGGTGGTGGTGTAGACATAGCTGGCCTGAGCCACGTTCTGGACCACGGCGGCCACGGTCTCGGGGCGCGCCGGACCAGCCAGGCACACCACGGCCCGCTTGACCGAACCGTTCTTGAAGACGGCGCCGACGGCACCAAAGGCCTGCCGGACCGAGCGCGCATCGCCCTTGCCCATCCCGGCCAGCACCACGCGGCGGGCCGCGATGCCTGGGGCCTGGTACAGCTGGAGGCATTTGCCCGGCTTGGTTTCAAGGTCCTTCGCTTTGGTGGCCTGCGCCACGATGACCGACAGCCCATCGTCTCCCGGCACAAAGCCATCGGGCACCAGAAGCACCAGCAGATCGCATTTCTCGGCTACTGCGCCGGCGAGATCCAGCGTCTTAAGATCAAAGTTCATAATTGCCCTTTTCTGTCCGACCAATGTTATTCGATTCATCCATCCGCAAGGAGCTTGCCCGCAGCTTTGGCGCGACCCTGGTGGTACTGGTCACGGTGGTCATGACCATGATGCTGATCCGCACGCTGGGCCAGGCTTCACGCGGCAACGTGAGCCCTTCCGACGTGATGCTGGTGATGGGTTTCACCGTGCTCGGCCAGTTGCCCACCATCCTCAGCCTGAGTCTTTTCGTGGCCATCGTCGGCACGCTCTCGCGCATGTACCGCGACAGTGAAATGGTCATCTGGTTTGCCAGCGGCCGAGGGCTGGCCAGCCTGCTGCCGCCCCTGCTGCGCTTTGCCTGGCCGGTGATGGTGGCCGTGGCCGTGCTGTCGCTCGGAGTCTGGCCCTGGGCCAACCAGCAGATCCAGGAGCTGCGCGCCCAGTACGAGCAGCGCAGCGACATCGACCGGATCGCCCCCGGCGAATTCCAGGAGTCCGCCAGCGGCAACCGGGTGTTCTTCATCGACAAGGACAGCCCGGACCCCCAGGCCGCAAACAACGTGTTCATCCTGGCCACCGAGCCCGGCAGCGAAGCCGTGACCTCTGCACGCAGCGCCCGCCTGGAGGCGCGCGATGGCGAACGGGTGCTGGTGCTGACGCAGGGCCAGCGCCTGGAGACCTCCAAGGACAAGCCCGGTATCAAGATCAGCGAATTTTCCGAATACAGCACCCGTATTGGTGCAGAGAAACCCAACGCCCCCAACGAGTTCTCGGCCAAGACCCGCAGCACCCGGCAACTGCTGTCAGACCCGCAGCCCGTGCACCTGGCCGAGATCGGCTGGCGGCTCGGCCTGGCGCTCGCGGCCTTCAATCTCATCGTGCTGGCACTGGCACTTTCCAGTGTCAACCCGCGGGCAGGACGCAGCGGCGGACTGATGTTCGCCCTGTTCACCTTCATCGTCTACTACAACCTGATGACGCTGGGCCAAAGCTGGGTCAGCGGCGGCAAGCTCTCGCTGCCCGGCTACATCGCCTTGCTGCATGGCGGCACGCTGGCGTTTGCCCTGCTCGTTCTCGCCGTGCGGCACAACCACTGGACGCCCCGCCAACTCTGGCGGCGCAGGGGCATGGCATGAAGACCATCCGGAAACTGGTGCACCGTGAAATCATCGGGGCGGTCCTCTTCGTCACCCTGGGTTTCCTGGCGCTGCTGCTGTTCTTTGACCTGGTGGACGAGCTGCGCTGGGTGGGACGCAGCCCCACCGGGGGGTATGCCATATCGCACGCGCTGCTGTTCGTGGCCCTGGGAATCCCCAGCCATCTGTACGAGCTGCTGCCGATCACGGTGCTGATCGGCACCATCTTCGTGATGGCCCGGCTCGCGCAAAGCTCGGAATTCACCATCATGCGCACCAGCGGACTGGGGCCGGTGCGCGCGCTGCGCACGCTCCTGGCGCTGGGCGCCATGTTCGTGCTGCTCACCTTCGCCATTGGCGACTACATCGCCCCGCTCAGCGACCGTGCGGCACAGCTCGTCAAGGCCCGGCATCTGGGGCGCCTGACCACGGGCGCCACCGGCGCCTGGCTCAAGGAGCGCCAGGGCGAGCAGTCGTTCGCCGTGAATGCCCGCGCCCTCGCGCCCGACGGCGGCATGCTGGGCGTGCGCATCTTCGAATTCGACCGCCAGGGCCGGATGACGGGACAGATCCATGCTGAAACCGCGCGCTTCGAACCCGACGGCGCCTGGAGCCTGAGCCAGGTGCAGAGCAGCCGCTTCACCTACCCAGAGGGCGGAGATGCGGGCGTGGAGCATCTTGCGTCGGACCTGCTGCGCTGGCCCACCACGATCAGCGCCGACATGGTCGCCGCCGCCGTGCTCAAGCCCGACCGCATGGCCACGCTGGACCTGTTCCAGTACATCCGCCACCTCAAGGACAACGGCCAGTCGGCACAACGTTACGAGATCGAGTTCTGGCGCAAGGTGTTCTACCCGCTCTCCTGCCTGGTGATGGTGGTGCTGGCCCTGCCCTTCGCCTACCTGCATTTCCGCTCGGGCTCGCTCGCGGGCTATGTATTTGGCGGCGTGATGGCGGGCATCAGCTTTTTCCTGCTGAACAACCTGTTCGGCTTCGCGGGCAACCTGCAAAACTGGTCGCCCTGGCTCACGGCCGCAGCGCCGGGCATCATCTACTCGCTTGTCTCGCTGGCCGCCTTCACCTGGCTGGTGCTGAGGCGCTGAACCCCCATGACACAGACCCCATCCTCCTCCGCCATCGTCCTTTTCGCCCACGGCTCGCGCGATCCACTCTGGCGCGCGCCCATCGAGGCCGTGCAAAGCCACATCCTGGCCAGCCACCCCGGCATGGCGGTGCGCTGCGCCTACCTGGAGCTCTCCACACCCGACCTGCCCCAGGCCGTGCAGGAGCTGGTGGACAGTGGCGCCACCTCGGTCACCATCGTCCCCATGTTCCTCGGCACAGGCAAGCACGCCCGCGAAGACCTGCCGGTGCTGGTGGCCGATCTGCGTGCGCAGCACCCGGGCGTGCGTGTCCATGTGCAGGGCTCCATTGGCGAAGACCCGCGCATGACGGCGCTGATGGCGCGCATCGCCTGCTCCAGCCCGGAGTAAGTCCAGAAATCTTTAGACAAATGCAGCATAATGACGCGACTTTTTAGCCGCTTTTCAGTATGAATCTGCACCAATTCCGCTTTGTCCAGGAAGCCGCGCGCCGCAACCTCAACCTGACGGAAGCGGCCAAGGCGCTGCACACCTCGCAGCCCGGCGTATCCAAGGCCATCATTGAGCTCGAAGGCGAGCTGGGCGTGGAAATTTTCGCGCGCCACGGCAAGCGGCTCAAGCGCATCACCGAACCAGGCCAGCATGTGCTGAAAAGCATCGAGCTCATCATGCGCGAGGTCGGCAACCTCAAGCGCATCGGCGAGCAGTTCAGCGCACAGGATGCCGGCACCCTGAGCATCGCCACCACGCACACCCAGGCACGCTACGTGCTGCCGCTGCCCGTGGCCAAGCTGCGCGAGGCCTACCCCAAGGTCAACATCAGCCTGCACCAGGCCACACCGCACGAGGTGGCGCGCATGGTGATCGACGAGGTGGCCGAAATTGGCATGGCCACCGAATCGCTGGCCGACTACCCCGAGCTCGTCACCCTGCCCTGCTACGAATGGCAGCATGTGCTGGTGCTGCCGCCCGGCCACCCGCTGGCGCAAAAAGACCGCGTGGGCCTGGACGACATCGCCCACGAGCCGCTCATCACCTACCACCCCTCGTTCACCGGGCGCGGCAAGATCGACGCCGCCTTCGCCGCACGCCGCCTGCAGCCACGCATCGCGCTCGAAGCCATCGACTCCGACGTGATCAAGACCTACGTGCGCCTGGGGCTGGGCATCGGCATCGTGGCCGAGATGGCCATGCGCGACGACCCGCTGGGCGACCTCGTGGTGCGCCCCGTGGGCCACCTGTTCGGCCAGAGCGTGGCGCGCGTGGCCTTCAAGCGTGGCGCCTACCTGCGCAACTTCGTCTACAAGTTCGCCGAACTGCTGAGCGACCGCCTGAGCCGCGAGCTTGTTGCCCGCGCCATGAGCGGCCAGGTGAATGACTACGAATTGTGAAGCACCCCCTGAGCCGCTTCGCGTCGTCCCCCTCCAGGGGGACGAAGCCAGTGGCCGGGCGAAGCCCGTTCCACGGCGTCCGCTGGTGCGGCCTGCTCCGCGGCCATCGGATCGGCACAGCAGCGCCCATTGACCGAAAGTGATTCCCATGACCGAACGCACCCCTGTCCTCACCAGCCGCCTGCCCCAGGTAGGCACCACCATTTTCAGCGTCATGTCGGCGCTGGCCGCCGAACACGGCGCCGTGAACCTGGGCCAGGGCTTTCCCGACTTCGACTGCGACCCCGCCCTCATCGACGCCGTGCACCAGGCCATGCGCGCCGGCCACAACCAGTACCCGCCCATGCCGGGCATTCCCACCCTGCGCCAGGCGGTTGCTACCAAAATAGAAGCTATCACCGCACGCCGGTATTCGCCCGACACCGAAATCACCATCACGGCGGGCGCCACCCAGGCCATCCTCACGGCCATCCTGGCCGTCGTGCACCCGGGCGACGAGGTCATTGTGCTCGACCCCTGCTACGACAGCTACGTACCCAACATCGAGCTGGCCGGTGGCAAGGCCGTGCGCGTGCCGCTCACGCCCGGCACCTTCCGCCCCGACTTCGGCAAGATCAGTGCCGCGCTCACGCCGCGCACCCGCGCCATCCTCATCAACAGCCCGCACAACCCCAGCGCCACCGTCTGGAGCGAA
>JANJVX010000132.1 GCA_024709845.1 Burkholderiaceae bacterium
CTGTTTTTCTAGAGTGGACGCATCCCTGCGTTCCACTCTTTTGGTTTTTAGGAGTCTCTAGCCATGATGGTGCTTTACTCGGGTACAACCTGCCCCTTTTCCCACCGCTGCCGTTTCGTGTTGTTCGAGAAAGGCATGGACTTCGAGATCCGTGATGTCGACCTCTACAACAAGCCCGAAGACATCAGCGTGATGAACCCCTACGGCCAGGTTCCGATCCTGGTCGAGCGCGACCTCATCCTGTACGAGTCGAACATCATCAACGAGTACATCGACGAGCGCTTCCCGCACCCGCAGCTCATGCCCGGCGACCCGGTCGACCGCGCCCGCGTGCGCCTGTTCCTGCTCAACTTCGAGAAGGAACTGTTCGTGCACGTGAACACGCTTGAATCGCGTGCCACCAAGGGCAACGAGAAGGCCCTGGAAAAGGCCCGCGCCCACATCCGCGACCGCCTGACCCAGCTCGCCCCGGTGTTCCTCAAGAACAAGTACATGCTGGGCGACAACTTCTCCATGCTCGACGTGGCCATTGCCCCATTGCTGTGGCGCCTGGACTACTACGGCATCGACCTGAGCAAGAACGCCGCGCCCCTGCTGAAGTACGCCGAGCGCATCTTCTCGCGCCCCGCCTACATCGAGGCGCTCACGCCCTCCGAAAAGGTCATGCGCAAGTAATACCCTTCCAGATCAGCCGTGCCGTTGTTGCTTCGCCCTGTCGTGCGCCCGCACTGCCTGCGGCTTGGCGCTTAGGCACGATTGATCGGGAAACGGAATTTGCGCTGTTTCGCATCTCCACGAATTGACAGGCCCATGACCGTACAGGAATCCACCTCCACGCGCCCCTACCTCATCCGTGCCCTGCACGAGTGGTGCACCGACAACGGCTTCACGCCGTACATCGCGGTGCGCGTGGACGATTCCGTGCAGGTGCCGCGCGAATACGTGAACGAGGGCGAGATCGTGCTGAACGTCGGCTTTGACGCCACCAGCGGCCTGCAGCTGGGCAACGACTACATCGAGTTCAAGGCCCGCTTTGGTGGCAAGCCACGTGACATCATGGTGCCCGTGGGCCGGGTGATCGCCATCTACGCCCGGGAGAACGGCCAGGGCATGGCCTTCCCGCCGCCGGTGGACCTGCTGGCGGCCATCGAGGATGGTCCCGCCCAGCCCGATGCCCCCGATGCCGGTCAGGAGCCTGAAGCCAGCCGCGTCGTGCAACTCGTTCCGACCGAAGCCGGCCCGGATGGCGACGACCCGCGTCCGCCCGCGCCAGGTGGCGCATCGCGCCCCGCCCTCAAGCGGGTCAAGTAAAACCGGAGCGGGGAAAATCAGCCTGCTTCGCGATTAGAATACGCGCTTCGCCGATTTAGCTCAGTGGTAGAGCAACCGCCTTGTAAGCGGTAGGTCGTCAGTTCAATCCCGACAATCGGCACCAGACACCCGCCAGAAAAACCCGCACTCCCCAGGGCCTGCGGGTTTTTTTGTGCCTGCAGGGCTTTGCGGTGCCATGGACCGGCCCAAGAAAAAACCCGCCATGCCATGCGGCCTGCGGGTTTGCAAAAGGTGCCTGGTCCCCTCGACAGGAATCGAACCTGTATCTAGCGCTTAGGAGGCACTCGTTCTATCCATTGAACTACGAGGAGGAGCAGGGCGTGATTGTACGTGTTCTTTTACTACTGTTTTGATAGCTGCTTGCGCTTGATGCATAAGCGCCAGGGGCCGATTTCCCTTAAAAACTGTTGGCGTGGCCGGTGGCGGTTCAGTCGTAGCGCAGGGTGTGGATCAAATCCACCGCGCTGGTGCTGCCGGTCTGGCCGCGCAGGGTGAGGTGGCGCGAGAGGTCGTAGAAGATGTAGAGCGTGCCCAGCGTGCCCGACAGGCTGCGCTCGTAGGTCACATACAGGTCTTTCGACAGGCGTTTGCCCAGGGTGAGGGCGGCGCCGGTGGCGTCGTTGCCCGTGCCGGGGCCTTTGAAGCCGATTTCGTCCAGGCCCAGGCGGCTGGCGATCTGGGTGCTGGTGCTGTCGCCTTTGCTGCCCAGCAGGGCCAGGGCGGCCTGCTGCAGCACGGCGGCTTCGGCGCCCCCGGTGGCGGCGCTGCGGCCCAGCACCACCCAGGCGAGTTTTTCGGCGTCGGGCAGGTCAGGCTCGGAGTACAGCCGCACGCGCGGCGCCAAGGCCGTGCCCTGCACCTGCACACCGGCGCGCACGCTGATGTGCGGGCGCAGCGCGAGGATGTCGAGCGAGGGGTTGTTGTAAGGACCGTTGAAGCGGATCAGGCCGCTCTCGACGTTCAGCATCTGGCCCCAGGCACGGTAGCGGCCCTGCACGGTGCGGATTTCGCCGGTGACGCGCGGCGGGGCGTTGGCGGTGCTGGCGCTGCGGATGTCGAGCGTTCCTTCGAGCCGCGTGGTGATGCCTTGGCCCTGCAGGGCGAAGTCGGTACCCAGGTCGATGGTGACGGCGATGTCGGGCGGGCGCGCCGATTGTGTGCGGGTGGCGCTGCGGGCGGCGGCCTGGGCGTTGGCCTGCGCGGCGGCGTCGCGCGCGGCCGAGCGCACCACCACGTCGCTGCCCAGGCGGGGCGCGGTTTCGTCGGGCAGCAGCAAGGTGGCGCGGTCTACCGTGAGCTGGCCGCGCAGGGTGAACAGGCCCTCGGCCAGCGAGCCGCGCAGGGTGCCCGACACGCTGGCCTGGCGGTCGGCGCGCACCTGCACCTGCAGCGCGCGCGCCTCGGCCGCGAACTGCATGCGAAGGCCGGAGCCGGCGGGGGCGCCGTCTGCGGGCGGCTCCCAGGTGATGTTGCCGCTGCCCTGCAGGCGGCCGCCGTCGCGCGGTGCGGCGGTGCGGTTGCCGCTGTAACCGGCAATGCGCGCGCTGCTGCCATTGCCGCCGTGCAGGGTGAATTCGGTGATGTCGAGGCGGTTGCCGCGCAGCAGGCCGCGCAGGCGGCCGCCCTGCAGGTCCACGCCATCGGCCAGCGAGCGCACGGCAAGCTGGTCGGCCCCCAGCGTGCCTTGCCACTGGGGCTGGCGGCGGGTGCCCGAGAGGGTGGCATCAAGGTTGAGCGTGCCTTGCACGCGCCAGCCCGGCGGTGCCAGGGCCGACCACACGCCCAGGTCGGGCAGGCGGGCCTGCACGCGGGCGGCCACGGGGGCATCAGGTGACCAATGCCAGCCATTCGGCGCAGAGGCGCTGCCGGGCGCCAGCGTGGTGCGGACGTCGGCCTGCAGGGTGCCCGCGCGTTCGCTGTCCCAGTCGATGCGGGCGCGGATGTCGCCGCCCCGCGCATCGAGCTGCACCGACGCCTGGCGCACACCGGCCCAGGTGCCGGGGCCGTCGGCGCTGGCCGGGGTGGGCAGGGGCGTGCCGTCAGGGCCGCTGCGCTGCGTGGCCGGGGTGGTGGTGGCGCTGCGGTCGCCCGTGTTCAGTCGCAGGTCGCCGCTGCTGCGCTGCAGGCGCGCGCTGGCGCGCAGGGTGTCGGCCAGTTGCACGTCCCACTCGCCTTGCAACTCCAGGTTGCCGCCCAGGCCCAGGTCGGCCAGGCGTTGGCCCTTGCCTGCCAGGGTGTCGGCCCAGGCCAGCGGCAGCTGGGCGAGGGTGCCACGCGTTTGCAGTTGCAGCGCGCCGCCGGCCGTGGCGCCCAGCTGCGTGGGCTGCCAGCGCAAGGCCACGCGGCCGGGCAGGGGGCCGCTGAGGGTGGCCTGGCCTTCGGCGGCCTGCAGGGTGCTGCGGGTGGCGCCAGCGGCTGCGGCGGGGGGCTGGCGCAGGGTCAGGGCCAGGGGCTGGTCGAGCTGCAGAACCCAGGGGCCGGGGCGCTCCGGCGCCTGCACCTGCAGGCGCAGCGTGGCCACGTCGGCGCGCCAGGGCGAGGTGGCGGTGGGGCGGGGGCCCAGGCCGCCGCTGAGCCGCGTGCTCAGGTCGGCGCGGACGCCGTCCATCTGCGCCTGGCCGTCGAGCGCCAGGGTGGCCTGCGCCAGCGAGCCGTCCAGCCGGGCCTGCACGTTGCGCAGTTGCACGCGGGTGGGCTCGGCACTTTGGTCGGGCGGGGGCAGGGTGATGTCGAGCCGGGGGCTGGCCAGCGTGGCGTCCAGGCGGAAGTCGCCTTGGGGTGCGGGAGCGGCCGACGTCTGCCCGGTGGTGGACTGCCAGGGGTGGCGCAGCGCGTTCCAGCCGCCTTGCCAGCGGGCATCGAGCCGGGCCTGGCCTTGCAGTTGCCGCCCACCCAGCGCCTGGGCGAGGCCGGGCAGGGTCTGCAGCCAGGCCTGGGCGCGTTCGGCCTGTTCCAGCACCAGCTGGGCCTGGCCGGCACCGGCGTTCTGCCCCAGCTGCCCGCTGGCGCTGGCCGTGGCGCCGGGCAGGGCCAGCGAGAGCGTGCCGCGCGCCGACGGCGCGGCCCCCAGCGTGACGGCAATGGCCTGGCCTTGCAGCCGGGCCTGCAGGGCCTGGAGGTCCACCGTTTGCAACGCCAGCAGGCCCGGGCGCCAGGTGCCGATGGCACGGGCGCTTTGCAGGCGCAGCTGGACCGGGGAGGTGGGGGATGCTGCAGGCCATGGGGGCCTTGCTGCAGCACGGGCCGCAGCCTGCACATCGAGGTGGAAGTGCACCGTGCCGCCCTCGGTGCGGGCGCGCACCTGGCCGCCCAGCGGGCTGGCGTCGAGCCGACTGTGCACGGCGGCGGGGCTCAGGCCCTGCACCTGGGCGCTGCCTTCGATGGTGGTGTCGGCCATGGCGTAGTGGCCTTGCAGGGTGATGCTGCCGCTGCCCACCTGCAGGCGGGCTTCGGGCACGGTCCAGCGCGTGCCGTCGTACAGGGTGCTGGCGTTCAGGGCGCTGAGCGGCAGTTTCTGCTGGTCCCACGGGCCGGGTGCCAGGTTTTGCAGTGCGGCGGTGATGCTCCAGCCCTCCGGGTGCGGGCCGGCCTGCACCGTGCCCTGCAGTGCGGTGGCGGGGGCCTGTGGCCACAGGGCTGCCAGGTTGACGGCGTGCAGCGTGGCCTGGGCCTGGTGCAGGGGCTGGGGTGCCCAGGGGGCGATGTCGGCCGTCACCTCGGCCTGCATGGCGTGGGCAGCGGGGGGCGTGGTGCCGGTGCCCGGGCGCAGTTGCGCTGCCAGCTGCAGCTGGGCAGTGGCGCCGGCCAGGGGGCCTTGCAGCGTGGCGTGGGCCGACAGCGCCAGGGGCTGGGTGGAGCCAGGCGGGGTGGTGTGTACCTCGCCGTCGATGGTGGCCTCCAGCTGCATGGGGGCGTGGGCCTGCAGCGTGGCCTGGGCACGGTAGTGGCCCTGGGCCCAATCGACGCCGCTGATCTCCAGCTGGTGCTGCGTGCGGTCGTGGCGGTAGCGGCCTGCCAGGGCCTGGGCCTGCACGGCGGGTGCGCCGTGCCACTGCAGCAGGCCGATCTGGAATGGAAACTCCACGCGCACGGGCAGCACCAGCTGCTCCAGGGGCTGCGGGGGCGTTGCCTCACCCGGCTGTGGGGTGGGGGTAATGTTCACCCGGGCCGCCTGCACCTCGTCCAGTTGCACGGTGCGCTGCAACAGGGGCATCAGGCTCCAGCCGATGCGGATGTCGTGCACCTCCACCGTCAGCGTCGGGCTGCGCCAGCGCAGCCAGCCGATGTGCCCGCCGCTGCGCAGCGTGCCCGACACCTCGCGGCTCTCCAGCTGGTGCCCGGCTGGCAGGCGGGCGGCTGCCTGTGCCAGCGCGGTGGCCAGCGATTGCGGGCTGCCCAGCCACCACCACAGCGCGGCCGCCGCCACCAGCACCAGGGTCACCAGACCGGTGAGCAAGCCCCCCACCCAGCCCAGGGTCCGCCAGGGGAGGCGCGGCGCGGTGCGGGCGGCGGGGGCGCTGCTGGCGCCGGCCGCAAAGGGGTTGGGCCCGGGCGGGCGGCTGGCACCGGCGGCAAACACTTCGGGGCCGGGGCGGGGGGGCGGGGGGGGGGCGCTCGGACATCGGTCAGAAAGAGAAGCCCAGGCGCAGGTGCAGGCGCAACTCTTTGGCCTGCACGCCCCAGGCCAGGTCGGCCTGCACCGGTCCCACGGGGCTGCGCCAGCGCAGTCCGGCGCCCACGCCCACGCGGGCATGCAGGTCGCCGGGCTGGTCGGCCACGGCGCCTGCGTCCACAAAGAGGGTACTTTCCCAGTCGGTCATCTCGCCCTTCCAGACGATGGGGCGCTGCCATTCGGCGCTGCCCACGGCCAGGTAGCGGCCGCCAAACAGCTGGCCGTTGTCGGTGCGCGCGCCGATGGCGCGGTAGCCGTAGCCGCGCACGGTGGTGTCGCCACCGGTCAAGAAAAGCTGGGTTACCGGCAACTGGGCGCTGCTGCGCGCCAGCACCGCCCCGGCTTCTGCGCGCCAGGCCAGGCGGCTCTGGCGGGCGGGGCCTTGTGCGGCTTCCACCCGGCCCAGGGGCTGGTAGTGCAGCCAGCGTGCCAGCAGGCGCACAAAGGGGTCGCGCTGGGGGCGCAGCGTGGTGCCCACGCCCAGCTCCCAGGCCACGCCGTGACCGCGCGTGGGGTTGGTGGGGTTGTTGAAGTAGCGGCCGGTCCAGCCGAACTGGGCGCTGAGCGCGGTGCTCGATGGCGGGGCGTTCATGCCCTGGCTGCGGGCGGTGTCGATCTGCAAGGCGTAGTTGCGGTCGATGTGGTCGGTGAACTGGCTGCGCCCGGCGCGCATGCGCGTGCTGTTCACTTCGTAGTCGCCCGTGGTTTCGCGCTGCAGCTGCGCGCCGCTGAACCAGCGCCAGCCGCCTTCATTGGGCAGCGCCATCCAGTCGGTGCCCAGGCGCTTGGTGTTGCGGTCGAGCGAGAGCTTGCTCAGCGCGCGCCAGCCAATCACCGGCAGGCGGTTGTGCGTGTGGTCCAGCGACAGCCGGGCGCCGCTGTCGGTGGACAGGCCCACGCCCGACACCAGCTTGTGCAGGGGCGCCTCGCGCACCTGGGCCACCACCGGGGCAGCCAGCGGGTCGGTGCCCTCGGTGTCGAGGGTGAGGAACACCGCGTCGTAATAGCCGCTGCTGGCCAGGCGCAACTGGGCGTCAAGCAACTGGGCTTCGTCGTATTCGGCGCCCGTGGGCAGGCGGGCCAGGCGGCGTGCGCCGTCGGGGTCGTAGCGCTGGCTGCCCTCCACGCGCAGCGGGCCAAAGTGGTACAGCGGGCCGGGGTCGTAGGTGACCGCCAGACGGGCCTGCTGCTGGTCGGCATCGATGTCGGCGCGGCTGTGGGCGATGCGGGCGGTGGGGTGGCGCCGGGTCTGCAACTGGCGCAGGCCCTGGTTCTTGGCGTTGTCCCAGCCCGTCTGGGTGAAGGGCTGGCCGGGCGGCAGCAGCCAGCCGCTTCGAATGCGGGAGTGCTGGCGCCGCGCCGGGGCGTTGCCGGGCGGCGGGCCGGCAAAGTCCACCTCGGCTTCCACCACCTGGGTCTGCGGGCCGGGCTCCACGGTGAGGGTGACGGTGGGCGGGGCCGTGCTGCCGGGCGGTGTGGGCGCCAGGTCCACCGTCAGCGTGGGGCTGAAATAGCCCAGCGTGGCCAGCAGTTCGCGGGCTTCGCCGTCGGCGGCGCCCAGCAGGCGTGTCAGTTCGCGGGGCTGCAGGTCGGGCTGCAGGCGAAAGCGCTGCAGATCAAGGTGGCGCTCCAGGGTGGGGCGGACGGCGGGCGGTGCGTGGACCACGAGGGTGAAGGCGCTCTGCGCAGCCGCGGCGGCGGCTTGTGCATCGGCCTCCTGCCGGGAGAGCAGGCTGCAGCCCTGCAGGAACAGCAGGCTTAAAAACAGCAACGCCGACCAGAAGGCCGGCGTTGGAGGGGGGTGCGGCATGTGCCTATTTTGACAGCAGGCGCATGGCTTCTTCGAGCCCTTTGAGTGACAAGGGGTACATGCGGTTGCCCACGAGTTGCTGGATGATGCTGATGCTCTGGCGGTACTGCCACACGCCCTGCGGCTCGGGGTTGATCCACGCAAACTTGGGGAAGGCGTGTGTCAGGCGCTGGATCCATTCCGCGCCCGGTTCCTCGTTGTTGTATTCCACGCTGCCGCCGGGCTGCAGGATCTCGTAAGGACTCATGGTGGCGTCGCCCACGAAGATGAGTTTGTAGTCTTTGTTGTACTTGCGGATGATGTCCCAGGTCGGGAACTTTTCCGCAAAGCGGCGGCGGTTGTTCTTCCACATGAAGTCGTAGACGCAGTTGTGGAAGTAGTAGAACTCCAGGTGCTTGAACTCGCTCTTCACGGCGCTGAAAAGCTCCTCCACGCGCTGGATGTGCTCGTCCATCGTGCCGCCCACGTCCATGAGCAGCAGCACCTTTACGTTGTTGTGGCGCTCGGGCACCATCTTGATGTCCAGGTACCCGGCGTTGGCGGCCGTGCTGCGGATGGTGTCGGGCAGATCCAGTTCCAGCTCGTGCCCCTCGCGCGCGAACTTGCGCAGGCGGCGCAGCGCCACCTTGATGTTGCGCGTGCCCAGTTCCTGCTGGTCGTCGTAGTCGCGGTAGGCGCGCTGCTCCCACACCTTCACCGCGCTCTTGTTCTTGCCCGCGCCGCCGATGCGGATGCCCTGCGGGTTGTAGCCGCCGTGGCCGAACGGGCTGGTGCCGCCCGTGCCGATCCACTTGTTGCCGCCCTGGTGGCGCTCTTTCTGCTCTTCGAGGCGCTTTTTCAGCGTCTCCATGAGCTCGTCCCAGCCCATCTTCTCGATGGCAGCTTTCTGCTCGGGCGTGAGTTCGTTTTCCAGGATCTTGCGCAGCCAGTCGGCCGGGATCTCCTTGGTGAAATCGGCCACCATCTCCACGCCCTTGAAGTAGGCGCCAAAGGCCCGGTCGAACTTGTCGTAGTGCTTCTCGTCCTTCACCAGCGTGAGGCGTGAGAGGTTGTAGAAGTCGTCCAGGCTCCAGGCGTCGTCCGATTTGGGGCCGACCACGCCGGCCTGCAGGGCTTCGAGCAGGGTGAGGTATTCCTTGACCGAGACCGGCAGCTTGGCGGCGCGCAGGGTGTAGAAAAAGTCGATCAGCATGGTTTTGCCCTCCGGCGCCCGTCAGTCCTGCGCATGGCGCTCCAAAAGATATAGCAACTGAGCCCGGGCCTCGGGCCATTCGCCCGCGCGCATGCTGTACATCACCGTGTCGCGGATGGTCCCGTCACGGCGCAGTGCGTGGCCCCGGATCACACCGTCCTTCTGCGCGCCCAGGCGCTCGATGGCGCGCTGCGAGGCGAAGTTGAAGTTGTCGGTGCGCCAGCCCACGACGTTGCAGCCGAGCTGGTCAAAGGCGTGACCCATCATCAGCAGTTTGCAGGTGGTGTTGACGTGGCTGCGCTGCACGCTTTTGCGGTACCAGGTGTAGCCAATTTCCACCCGTTTGACGGCGGGCAGGATGTCGTGAAAACTGGTGCTGCCCAGCACTTCGCCCGTGGCGTCATCGCGCACGGCAAAGGCAAAGCGGTGGCCGTCTGCGCGCATCTGCAGCGCGGTTTCGATGTAGGTGCGCGTGTCCTGCGGCTCGGGCACCGAGGTGATGCGCAGCGTCCATAGCGCGCCGTCGGCGGCTGCGGCGCGCAGGCCCTCTTCGTGCTCCAGCGCAAGGGGTTCGAGGCGTACGCCGTTCTGGCGCATCACCAGCGGTTGAACGAAACTCATGGCCGGGCTCCGGGGTTCAACGGTTCCTCTGGTTCATGAACACCAGCTTCTCGAACAGGCTCACGTCCTGTTCGTTTTTCAGCAGCGCGCCCACCAGCGGCGGCACCGACACCTTGTTGTCGGCACTTTGCAGCGCGGTGAGCGGAATATCTTCGGCCACCAGCAGCTTGAGCCAATCGAGCAGCTCGGAGGTGGAGGGCTTTTTCTTCAGGCCCGGCAGGTTGCGCACGTCGTAGAACGTCTTCATGGC
>JANJVX010000177.1 GCA_024709845.1 Burkholderiaceae bacterium
CCTTGCGGCCGGTGTACTCATCGGCCCGCATGCGCTGGCATTGGCGCAGAACTCTGAAAGTGTGCGCCATCTGGGCGAGTTCGGCGTGGTGTTCCTGATGTTCGCCATCGGACTGGAATTCAGCCTCCCCAAGCTGCGCGCCATGCGTCGCCAGGTGTTCGGCCTGGGCCTGCTGCAGGTGGCGCTGACCATGACGGCAGCCTTTGGCGGCACGCTGGCGTTGGCGGCCTTGCTAGGCGGTGTGTGGGACGTTAGCTGGCAGACGGCCCTGGCCCTGGCCGGCACGCTGGCGATGAGCAGTACGGCCATCGTGGTCAAGCTCATGGCCGAGCGCGCCGAGATCGAGAGCGAGCACGGACGGCAGATCATGGGCATTCTGCTGTTCCAGGATCTAGCCGTGGTGCCGCTGCTGGTGCTGATTCCTGCCCTGGGTTCATCGCCAGACGATCTGCTCCTGGCGCTGGGGCTGGCGCTGGTCAAGGCCACGGTGCTCGTCGGACTGCTGCTGACCGGGGGGCAAAAGCTGATGCGCTGGTGGCTCACCCTGGTGGCGCGGCGCAAGAGCGAAGAGCTTTTCATGCTGAATCTGCTGCTCATCACCCTGGGTCTGGCCTGGCTGACCGAGCTGGCGGGCCTGAGCCTGGCGCTGGGCGCCTTCATTGCCGGCGTGCTGGTATCGGAAACCGAATACCGGCACCAGGTGGGCACCGACATCCGGCCGTTCCACGATGTGCTGCTGGGCCTGTTCTTCATCACCATCGGCATGATGCTGGACTGGCACATCCTGCTGGAGCAGTGGGCGCTGGTGCTGGGGCTGCTGCTGGTGCCCATGCTGCTCAAACTGGGTGTCATCCTGGTGCTGGCGCGCGGCATGAGCGCCAGCACCGGTGTGGCGCTGCGCGCCGGCCTGTACCTGGCGCAGGCGGGGGAGTTCGGCTTCGTGCTGCTCTCGCTCACGCAACAGAACGGCCTGGTGCACCCGGCCCTCATGAACCCCATTCTTGCGGCCATGGTTCTGTCGATGCTGGCGACGCCCTTCCTCATCATGCACAGTGACCGCATCGTGATGAAATTTGTGGCGAGCGATTGGTTGCAGCAGTCGCTGCAGATGACGGCCATCGCGCGCAAGACCATCGGCACGAGCGGACACGTCATCATCTGCGGTTTCGGCCGATGCGGGCAGAACCTGGCCCGCATGCTGGAACACGAAGGCATTGCCTACATGGCACTGGACCTCGACCCCGACCGCGTGCGCCAGGCCGCCGCTGCCGGCCATTCGGTGGTGTACGGCGATGCCTCGCGCCTGCAGGCCCTGATGGCGGCGGGCCTGGTGCGTTCCAGCGCCGTGGCGGTGACCTACCTGGACATCCAGTCCTCCCTCAAGGTACTGGCCAACGCACGTGCCCACGCACCCCAGGTTCCCGTGGTGGTTCGCACCCAGGATGACCTGCATCTGGACAAGCTGCGCACGGCGGGTGCCACCGAAGTGGTGCCCGAAGCCATCGAGGGCTCGCTGATGCTGGCAAGCCACGCACTGGCTTTGGTGGGTGTTCCCATGCGCCGCGTGCTGCGGCTGGTGCAGGACCAGCGCGACGCGCGCTACGACCTGCTGCGCGGGTACTTTCATGGCGCCGACGACGACACCGCCAGCGAACGCGATCAGGCGCGCATGTCCACCCTGACACTGCCCCCTGGTGCACGGACGCTGGGCCAGCCGCTGGGCGACCTGGCGCTGCACGCCATCGGAGTGAGTGTGCTGAACCTGCGCCATGGGAATGGGCGCATGTCACCCCCCCAGGACACCACCGTGCTGTCCGAGGGCGACACGCTGGTGCTTTCGGGGCAACCCGCCGCACTGCTGCTGGCCGAAGACCGCCTGCTGCGTGGCTGATGCGCCTTCAGCGGTGCACCGCCAGCAGTTCGGCCGGCCCAGGACGGCCAAACAGGTAGCCCTGGAAACGCTGGCAGCCATTGCGCAGCAGAAACTTGCGCTGCCCCTGGCTCTCCACCCCCTCGGCCACCACTTCCAGACCCAGGCTGTGTGCCAGGGTGATGACCGTGCAGGCAATGGCGGCATCGTTGGGGTCGGTCAGAACATCGCGCACAAAGCCCTGGTCGATCTTGAGCTGGTCCAGCGGCAAGCGTTTGAGGTAGCTGAGCGATGAATATCCGGTACCAAAATCGTCCAGCGAAAACCCCACGCCCTGCGCCCGCAGTGCCTGCATTTTGGTGATTCCGTCCTCCACGTCATGCAGCAGCAGGCTTTCGGTCAGCTCCAGTTTGAGCTGATGCGGATCGGCCCCTGTCTGCCGCAGAACGTCAAGAACCTCCTGGACGTAATCGGGATGGCGAAACTCCCGGGTGCTCACATTGATTGCAATGGTCCAAGCCTGGCGGGTGGGTTCGGTGCTCCAGCGCACCAATTGCTCACAGGCTGCCTGCAACACCTGGCGCCCCAACTGCAGGATCAGCCCGGTATGTTCGGCCAATGCGATGAAGTCGCCGGGGTAGACCATGCCACGCTGCGGATGCTCCCATCGCACCAGCGCCTCGGCGCCCAGCACCGTGCCATGCACGTCCACCACGGGCTGGTAATGCAGCAAGAACTCTCTGCGCTGCAGGCCTTGGCGGATGTCGGCCTCCAGGGCAGACCGGGCCGAGGCTGAGGCCTGCATGGCCGGGTCGAAAAAGCACATGGTATTGCGACCCTGTGCCTTGGCCTGGTACATGGCCAGGTCGGCGCGTTGCAGCAGCTCCTGCGCGGGAGGCTGGGCGCTGCGGAACATGGCAATGCCGAGACTGGGGGTGCTGTGCACTTCGCTGCCCTGCACGTCATAGGGCTGGTTCAGTTCCCGGAGGATTTTCTGCGCCACCAGTTCAGCCTCCACGGCTGCCTCGGCTTCCCGGGCATGCAGGCCCTGCAGGATCACGACAAACTCATCGCCGCCGAGCCTGGCAACGGTGTCCGTGCTGCGGACACAATCCGCCACACGCCGCCCCGCCTGCTGCAGCAAATGGTCCCCTGACTCATGGCCCAGGGTGTCGTTGACGTTCTTGAAGTTGTCCAGGTCGAGGAACAGCAGCGCACCATGGCACGCACTGCGCTCACAGGCCGCTGCGGCCCTTTCAAGCCGCTCCAGCAGCAACCGGCGGTTGGGCAAGCCCGTCAGCTCGTCAAAAAAAGCGAGCCTCTGGATCTCGGCCTCCGCCCGTTTGCGCTCTGTGATGTTGCGCGCCAGGCCACGGTAGCCTGTAAAGCGCCCCTCTCCGTCAAAGATGGGCTCGCCGCTGACAGACACCCAGACGGGTTCGCCGTCCGCGCCCAGACGCTGCATCTCAAAATCGTGGAACACCTCATGGGCCTGCAGCTGCGCACGGTGGGCGCGCCATTGGGCCTCGCTGACGATGGAGCCCGGCAGCTCCCAGAGGGTTAGCCCCTGGTGGCCCTTGTCCGGCATGCCTGGGTCCCCCTGGACGTTGCCTTCCAGCCGCACGATCCGGAAATCGGCGTCCTGCTCCCAATATCAGTCCGACGAGAGCTGGGTCAGGCTGCGCCAGCGCGCCTCGCTCTGGCGCAACGCCTCCTGGGCTGCCAGATAGTCCGTGACGTCGGTGAAGGTGCGCACCATGCCCCCACCGTCCAACAGGCGGGTGCGCACCTCCAGATAGCGGCCAGCGGTAGTGCGCCGTACATAAAGCTGCGGGGTGTTTTGCGGACTCTCCCCGGCCGTGAAATCGGAAGAAAGATAGGCTTGGGCCGTGGCGTCGCCCGCCGCGACATCCCTGGCGAAATCTCCGCGCTCGATTTGCAGGCGAACCACCTCCTGCATCGGTGGCTTGCGGGCCAGCAGATCCTGGGGAAGATCCAGCAAATCCAGATAGCGCTGGTTGTGGATGCAGACGCGCCCCCCGCTGTCGACGTAGGAAATGCCCTGCGCCACGCTGGCGAGCGTGAGTTCCAGTACGTGGGTCTTCTCTTCAAGTTCGGCACGGGTCTGTGCCAGTCTGGACTCGACCTCCTTGCGCTCGATTTCCGCGCGGCGCGCCATTTCAAGCTGCCCCACGCTGTTGAGCAAGGGCTGCAGAAAGTGAACGTCCGCACTGGTATACCCGCCCGCACGGTTCCCCACGCCCACCATGGCCACAAGCTGCCCCGCTGCATGAATGGGCAGGCCCATGAACGCTGTCAGCGGTGGATGCCCGGGCGGAAGACCGCCCGCTCGCGGGTCGCTGGCGGGGTGGTTGCTGATCAGCGGTTCGCCGCTGACCAAGGCGGCGCCTATCAGCGTGCGGGGATTGTCAAAAACCATGCCTTGCTCGGCCACCTGGGCATAGCGTGCCCGCGAGGCATCATCCCAGCTGATGTCGGTGATGGCGTGGACACGCAGCCTGGGCCCATGGCCGGGCAGGTTCTCGACCTGGCCGACGATGCCAAAGGCACTCTGAGTGAGCACCAGCACCTCCTTGAGCAGGGCCTCGAACGCCGTTCTGGGTGGCGCGCTGGCGATGAAAAGGCCCTGCGCGCTCGCTATGGCTTGCAGCAGCCGGTGCTGGCGCGCGAGCATGGCCTCGGCCTGCTGGCGGGCACGTTTTTCGGTGCTTCGCTCCAGGGCGGCCTCCAGCTGCGCAGGCAGGCTCAGAAGATAGCGGCCTTGCGCGTCCTCGACCACAAAATCAACGAACCCATGGCGCATGGCCAATGCCGCATCCGCTTCTTCGCCTTCGGAGACGGCAATCAGGGCGGGCTGACCCTGCAGAGACGCAAACACGTCATAGGCCGAGCCATCCTGCAGACACCGCGCAACCAGCACGATGTCAATATGCTCGCCCGTCAGCAGCGCCTGGGCCTGTTCCACGGTGGACGCCCGCAGCAGGTGCCAGTCCAGCCACGGATCCACCAACGCCTGGGTCACCGCCTGGGCGTGGTCGTCTCGGCCTTCGATCAGCAGAACAGAAACGGGCATGGCCTGCCTTCATCCATGGTGCGCGCAGCCTTCGTGCAACGCCCCTGCCGGGTTGGGGGATTTCGAATGATTATGCGTGTCTGCCTGCATTTGCGCACGGTGCTTTTATCCTTCGGCGCCCGATGCCACTTGCCCGGCGCGGGCGCAGCCCGGACAATCGCCCCACACGGCGCCTGCGCCTCCCGGGCCTGCAGGCCCAAGCCCGCCAACCCAGAACCTCCATGCAGCCTCTCAGCGTCAACGACTATCTTCGCCAACATATCCGCACCGTGCCCGACTGGCCCGCGCCGGGCGTGCAGTTTCGCGACATCACACCCCTGCTGCAGGACCCCAAGGTGTTTCGTGTATTGATCGATGCCTTTGTGCACCGTTACATGGACAAAAATCTGCGGCCTGATGTGGTCGCCGGGCTGGATGCCCGCGGCTTCATCCTGGGCGCCGTGGTAGCGTATGAGCTCAATGTCGGCTTTGTACCGATCCGCAAGAAAGGCAAGCTGCCCTTCACCACGGTGGAAGAAACCTACGAACTGGAATACGGCAGTGCCACGGTGGAGCTGCACACCGACGCGGTGCGCTCTGGGGACCGGGTCTTGCTCATCGATGACTTGATTGCCACGGGCGGCACCATGATGGCGGGCAAAAAACTGCTGGAAAAACTTGGCGCACAGGTCATGGAGGGCGCCGCCATCGTCGATCTCCCGGAGCTGGGAGGCTCGGCACGCCTGCGCGAACAGGGATTGGACCTGTTCACGCTGGTGGACTTCGCCGGCCACTGAACCTGGGCTCAGAGGTCTCCGTACTGCGTGCTGCTCAGTGGCTGCGCACGCGAATCCTCGGGCATTTCGGTGTCGGCAAAGTCGTTGTGCAGCAAGGGCGAAGAGCGCGTGGGGCCGGAGCGCACGGGAACACCGGGCGCGGCGGCTGCGGCAGGGCGTCCTGCGGAGGCCAGCGCCTGCTTGAATGCGGCCACTTCGTCGGCCTCGATCGGGTCAAAGCGTGGTGCCGCTGGGCGCGGGCTGGGGGCCACCGGGGTCGCTGGCTTGGGCGAAACCGGGGATGCGCTCGGCGCGGCCACTGCGGGACGCACGGCAGCAGCAGCGGGGGCTGCCGTGGCGGCCTGCGGCACCGCAGGGGGCCGGGCTGCCAGCCCCTTCTGCGGTATGCCCACCGCCACATGGTCGTTCAGACGCCAGTAAACGGCATTGACTGCGATGTCGTAGCGGGTCTTGGCCGTTTGCGCGATCAGGGCCTCGATTTCGCTCAGCCGCGCCGCATCGCCCCCGTATTCCCGAGCCAGATCCATCATCACCAGAAACTGCCGTCCCCGCTGGTCCAGCGAAAGCACTTTGAACTTGTAGCTGGCCGACAGCACGGCGGCGCGCACCATGGCGTCACGCACCACCGAATACAGCAGTTCACGCCGCTCCATCCGCTCGTTCTTGCGGTTTGCCGCGTGTTCAGGCGGCACGGGCTCAAGCACCGGCTTGCCGTCCCGACCCGGGACCAGCGGTACCGTGGCGTCCGCGTTGAGAAGCCCTGATGGCTCGGCCATCCGGTTTTTGGCGGGTGCGGGTTTGCGTGTGAACCAGCTGAACAATGACATGGCTTTCCTTCTCCGGGGTGCGTGAGCTCACTTCCGTAAAGAGTGTAACTTGCCCCTCTGTCCCGTCGACGTCAGCTGCCTCCCAGCCCTGTTTGCGGGTCTGTAGTGTCAGGTAGACGCAACGCGCCTGCGGCGGTTACCCAGCCGCTTGGACAGCACGGCCCCTGCCGCCATGGCCAGGCTCAACGCGATGCCCGGCTGGCGGTTGCTCAGTTCGGTAAAGCGCAGCGCCGTCAAGGCCCACAGCTTGCTCGGCGCGGCAGCCTGCACCGTGGCGCTGCGGGGCCGGTGCGAAAAAAACCCGCCTTCCCCCACCACGGAGCCCGCCGGAACGATGGCCATGCGCAGACGGCCTTTTTCATCCTCGTAGTGCACACTTAAGCTGCCGCTTTCCACCAGATAGAGCGTGCGATCCGAAGCACCCTGACTGAACAGCAACTGACCTGCGGCCAGCGAGCAGGGCTGCAAGTAGGCAGACAGGGTGTCCCACTGCTCGGGCTTGAGCGGGTTGTTCATGCTGTCGTCTGCATTGGCCTGGGCTATGGCATGGATCAGGCCTTGCAGATCCAGCTTGTTCGAGGAAGGTAAGACGGCATTCATAGCCTGTTGAAGCTATCCGCAATGCTCCCGCAGCACAAGCATTGTTTACCCACACTTACACATTCGGCGGGCGCTACTTTCCGATGCAGAAACTGGAAAAAATGACGCCCAGCAGGTCGTCGGACGAAAACTCACCGGTGATTTCGCTCAAGGCGTTCTGGGCCAGTCGCAGTTCCTCGGCCAGCAGATCGAGCGCCGGGTCGGTCGCATCAAGCTGCGCAGCCGCCATGTCCAGGTGGGCGGCCACCGTCCGCAGGGCCTGCACATGGCGCTGGCGCGCGATGTACACGCCCTCGGGTGCCGCCTGCCAGCCAGCCACTTCGAGCAGGCGCTGGCGCAGCGGCTCCAGGCCCTCGCCCGTGCGCGCCGACAGGCGCACGCCGCCCTGCGGGGTGGCAACCGCGGCGGCGGGTGCGCAGTCGCTCTTGTTCCAGAGATCGATCACCGGCACCGACGGCAGCAGGCGCTCGGCCATGGCGCGGGCGATGGCCGCGTCGGCCGCCTGGTAGTCCGCGCCATGGCAGCGCGTGAGGTCGTGCAGGAAAAGCACGGCGTCGGCCGCGGCGATCTCGTCCCAGGCGCGGGCGATGCCGATGCGCTCGACCTCGTCGTGGCTCTCGCGCAGTCCGGCGGTATCGATCACGTGCAAGGGCACGCCTTCGATCTGGATGGTCTGCTGCACCTTGTCGCGCGTGGTGCCGGCGATGGGCGTGACGATGGCCAGCTCCGCGCCAGCCAAGGCGTTGAGCAGCGAGCTCTTGCCCGCGTTGGGCTGGCCTGCGATCACCACCTTGATGCCTTCGCGCAGCAGCGCTCCCTGCCGTGCGCGCTGCATCACCTGGGCCAATGTTTGCTCCAAATTCGATAGCTGCCCGCGCGCATCTGCCTTGCGCAGGAAGTCGATTTCTTCCTCAGGAAAGTCCAGCGTGGCCTCCACCAGCATGCGCAAATGGATGAGCGCGTCGCGTAGCTGGTGGATCTCGGCGGAGAACGCGCCCGTGAGCGAGCGGCTGGCACTGCGCGCCGCTGCGGAGGTCGAGGCGTCGATCAGGTCGGCGATGGCCTCGGCCTGGGCCAGGTCAATCTTGTCGTTGAGAAAGGCGCGCTCGGTGAACTCGCCCGGCTGCGCCACGCGCAAGCCGGGCAATAGGGGCAGATCCGTGGCTGGACCGGCCTGGGCGCCGACCTCCAGGCAGCGTGCCAGCAGCAGCTGCAGCACCACGGGGCCGCCATGGGCCTGCAACTCCAGCACGTCCTCACCGGTATAGGAGTGCGGCGCCGGAAAAAACAGCGCCAACCCCTGGTCGATGGCCTGCCCGTTGGCGTCGCGGAAGGGCAGGTAGGTGGCCTCGCGCGGACGCAGGTCACGCCCGCACAGGGCCTGGACCAGTGCCCCCAGTCCCTTGCCCGACACGCGCACGATGCCCACGGCCCCGCGTCCGGGGGCGGTGGCGATGGCGACGATGGGGTCCTGGTGGCGCGGCAGCATGGTGGAGGGACTTTACAGGGTTCGGAAAACACGAAGGCCGCTCGCGCGGCCTTCGTGAGGGGGACCGTTCAGGCGGTCACTTGAATTTCGGCAGGTTGAACTGCGGCGGCACGCCCATGCGGGTATTGATGATCCACTGCTGGGCGATCGACAGGATATTGTTCGTCAGCCAGTACAGCACCAGGCCGGCCGGGAAGAAGAAGAACATCACGCTGAACATCAGCGGCATGATCCACATCATCTTGGCCTGCATCGGATCGGGCGGCGCGGGGTTCAGGGCCGTCTGCAGCAAGGTGCTGAGGGTCATGAGCACTGGCAGGATGAAGAACGGATCGGGCGCGGAAAGGTCATGCACCCAGCCGATCCAGGGGGCGTTGCGCATTTCCACACTGGACAGCAGCACCCAGTAGAGTGCGATGAACACCGGGATCTGGATCATGATGGGGAAGCACCCGCCCATGGGGTTGACCTTCTCCTCGCGGTAGATGCGCATCATCTCCTGCTGCATCTGCTGCGGCTTGTCCTTGAGGCGCTCGCGCATCTCCATGATCTTTGGATTGACGGCCTTCATCTTGGCCATGCTGGCGTAGGCCTTGGCGTTGAGCCAGTAAAACGCGATCTTGAGCAACAGCACCAGGGCCACGATGGCCCAGCCCCAGTTGCCCAGAATTTTGTGCAGTTGGTCGAGCAGCCAGTAGAGCGGCTTGGACAGGATGGTCAGCCAGCCGTAGTCCTTGACCAGTTCGAGCCCGGGGGAAAGCGTTTCGAGCACGGTCTCGACCTGCGGGCCTGCAAACAGGCGCGCATCCAGCACCTTGCTGGTACCCGGGGCAATGCTGTCGAGCGCGGTGATCATGCCGACCGAGTACAGGTTGGCATCAACCTTGCGCATGAAGATTTCGCGCGGCGTGCCCTCGGGCAACAGCCAGGCCGTGGCGAAGTAGTGCTGCACCATGGCCACATAGCCGGTGCTGCTTTCCTTTGCGAAGTCCGCCTTGTTCTCTTCGATTTCCTTGAAATCGACCTTCTGGTATTTCTTTTCCTGGGTGAAGACCGCAGGGCCGGTGAAGGTGGAGTAGAAGGACGACTCCCCTGGCGGCTTGTTGCCGTCGCGCACCAGTTGCAGGTACAGCTTGGGCGCCACGGGCGCCGTACCGGTGTTGATCACCTCGTGCTTGACGGCAATGTCATAAGCACCGCGCTTGGCGGTCCAGGTCTTGACCAGCTTCACCCCTCCCAGGTCGGGCGACTCGAAGCGCACGCTCAGTTCGTTCTCGCCGTCCTTGAGCTCACGCGCGCCAGGGACCACGGTCATGCCGGTCTTGTGGGTAGGGAAGCTCCCGCCAATCAGGCCGGTCTGGGCCACGTAGACGCGCTGACTGCTGTCGTCAAGCAGCATGAACTTCTTGCTGCCATCCACCAGATCGGCATGCTGCCGCAGTTCGGCGTGGGTCAGCGAACCGCCTTCGCTGTCAAAGGTCAGGCGCAGAACATCGGTGCTCACCTCCACGCGCTCGCGCGGGACCACGGGGGTCTCGGCCGGTACGGCAGGCGCGGCCACCGGCGCCGGGGCCGCCGCCGGGACTGCAGCACTCGACACCGGTACCGCAGATGCGCCCGCACCGGGCGCGGCGGGTTCGCTGGCGGTCACTGCCGGTGCAGGCCCGGGGAAGAAGGTGGCTTGCTTGCCGTTGTGCAGCTGCCATTTGTCCCAGATCAGGACCAGGGAAAAGCCAAATATCACCCACAGGATCGTGCGGCGGATGTCGTTCATGGAGACTTCTTTGGTGAGGAGGTGGAAGAGGCCGGCGTGATCAGCCGCGAGAACAGCCGCGTGGCGCGTGGTGCCTCCGGCGGCACAGGATCATGGCCCCCGCTGCACCAGGGATGGCAACGTGCCAGCCGCCCCAGTGTCAGCCATGTGCCCGCACCCGCACCGTGCTGCTGCAACGCCTGCAGCGAATAGATGGAGCAGGTGGGCTCGAAGCGGCAGGCCGATCCCAGCCAGGGGCTGAGCAACAGGCGGTACCCTTTGACCAGCGCGATCAGCAGGCGCTGCATCATCATGCCGCTCCCTGGGCTGGTGCAGGTTTGCGCGCGCCGATGGCACGCTCGAAAAGCTGTTGCAGCTCGGCGCGCACGGCCTGCTTCAGCGGGCCGGAGCTGGCACTGACAAACTGCTTGCGATCAAACGCGGCCCGCAGGCGCACCACATGGGCCGCCGGAAGCAAAGACGGCTCCAGGGACTCGGCCACACCATAAATTTGGCGCTTGATGGTATTGCGCGTCACGGCACGGCGCGCCCAGCGCTTGGGCACCATGGCACCCAGCCAGACATCCGGCGCATTGAACAGGGCACGCACACCAGACTGCTCCGGCGCAGGCGCGCACTCACGCGCGCCAAGCACCAGACGGTGCAGCGCAAAATGGGCTGTTCGGGCCACGGTTTCACCGGCCATGGCGGCCTGGAACTGCGGGCGCGTTTTCAGCCGCTGCATGAAGGCGCCCCCGCCGGAATCTGCAGGCGCAAACCCGGGAGCAGATCAAGACCTTGTGAGGCCTTAGACCGCCAGACGCTTGCGGCCCTTGGCACGGCGGGCGTTGATGACGGCGCGGCCACCACGGGTCTTCATGCGCACCAGGAAACCGTGGGTACGGGCGCGGCGCGTCTTGGAGGGTTGGTAAGTGCGTTTCATGGGAATTCCTCGAGGGTTCAGTGAAAAAGCGCGCCTTCACCGGAAGGCACAGCAGGGTCTGATTGCCCTGAACACAATCAGGGAAACCGGAAATTATCGCAGGCTTATTCCATTGAGGCAATGCCGCTGGGCGGATTGTCCTTGCAACAGGCATCCTGAAGGCACCGCACACCCCTGCCCCAGCTTGTGGATAACTTCTTGACAAGCTACAATGCCGGGCCTTGAACCGTTCCTCCTATCCACAATAAGAAGCCTCTCAATGACCGAGGAACCCGTGCGCGGCACCCCCCCCTACAAAGGCAATGATGCAGGCCAGGCCCTGTGGCAGGCCTGCACCGAACAGCTCTCGCAGGACCTGCCTGCCCAGCAGTTCAACACCTGGATCAAACCCCTCACGGCACAGGTGGCCGAGGATCTTTCCCGGGTCACGCTATACGTTCCCAACCGCTTCACGCTCGACTGGATTCGCGCCCAGTATGTGGGCCGGATTGCCGCGCTGCTGGAAGCCATCTATGGCCAGCCGATCGCTTTGGAGTTAGCGCTTGCTCAGCGTGCGGCGAGCGCACGGACTTATGTGCAGTCGGCCAATCAGGCGCCTGCCGCGCCGGTGGAGCCCGTGGCGCCTTCCCCGGCCACCGACGATGGCGCACGCAGCCCGCTGCGCAACCGGCTGAACCCGGCGCTGACCTTCGACACCCTGGTGGAGGGCACGGCCAACCGCATGGCGCGCGCCGCTGCCATGCATGTGGCGGGCATGCCCGGGCACCTGTACAACCCGCTGTTCATCTACGGCGGCGTGGGCCTGGGCAAGACCCACCTGGTGCACGCCGTGGGCAACAGACTGCTGGCCGACCGGCCCGACGCCAAAGTTCTCTACATCCACGCAGAACAATTTGTTTCGGATGTGGTTAAGGCCTACCAGCGCAAGACGTTTGACGAATTCAAGGAGCGTTACCACTCGCTCGACCTGCTGCTGATCGACGACGTGCAGTTCTTTGCGAACAAGGACCGCACGCAGGAAGAGTTCTTCAACGCCTTCGAGGCGCTGCTGGCCAAGAAGAGCCACATCGTGATGACCTCGGACACCTACCCCAAGGGCCTGACGGACATCCACGAGCGCCTGGTCTCGCGCTTCGATTCGGGCCTGACGGTGGCCATCGAGCCGCCCGAACTCGAAATGCGCGTGGCCATCCTGATCAACAAGGCACGCGCCGAAGGCACCGAAATGCCCGAGGAAGTGGCCTTCTTCGTGGCCAAGAATGTGCGATCGAACGTGCGCGAGCTCGAAGGCGCGCTGCGCAAGATTCTGGCGTATTCGCGCTTCAACCAGAAGGAAATCTCCATCCAGCTCGCCCGCGAGGCGCTGCGTGATCTGCTGTCCATCCAGAACCGGCAGATCAGTGTGGAGAACATCCAGAAGACGGTGGCCGACTACTACAAGATCAAGGTCGCCGACATGTACAGCAAGAAGCGCCCGGCCAGCATTGCCCGGCCGCGCCAGATTGCCATGTACCTGGCCAAGGAACTCACGCAGAAGAGTCTGCCCGAGATCGGGGAGCTGTTCGGCGGGCGCGACCACACCACCGTGCTGCACGCCGTGCGCAAGATTGCCGGCGAGCGCCAGCAGCTCACCGAATTGAACCAGCAGTTGCATGTGCTGGAGCAAACCCTGAAGGGTTGAGACTGGTGCAGTCCCCGAGGGAAACCACCCCGCCGAGAGGGCAAAATGGCGGGCTGTGCAGCAGGGAGGAGGCATGACACCATGCCGCTGCCCGCGCACCGTACCCCAAACCACTAGAGGTTGACATGATCGTCCTGAAGGCAACACAAGACAAGGTTCTCGCGGTTCTGCAATCGGTTGCCGGCATCGTCGAGCGCCGCCACACCCTGCCCATTCTGGCCAACGTGCTGATCCGCAAGACCGGCAATGCGCTGCAGCTCACCACCAGCGACCTGGAGGTACAGATCCGCACCACGGCCGAACTCGGCGGCGACACGGGCGACTTCACCACCACCGTGAACGCGCGCAAGATCATCGACGTGCTGCGCACCATGCCGTCCGACATGACGGTAAGCCTGGAGACCAGCCAGGACAAGCTGGTGCTCAAGGGTGGCAAGAGCCGCTTCACGCTGCAGACCCTGGCCGCCGAAGACTTCCCGCTCGTGCAGGAGGCCGCCAGCTTCGGCCCCGCCTTCAGCGTGCCGCAGAAGACCCTCAAGCACCTGCTGGGCCAGGTGGCCTTCGCCATGGCCGTGCAGGACATCCGCTACTACCTCAACGGCATCCTGTTCGTGGCCGAGGGCAAGACGCTCTCGCTCGTCGCCACCGACGGCCACCGCCTGGCCTTCGCCAGCGCCGAGCTGGACGTGGAGGTGCCCAAGCAGGAGGTCATCCTGCCGCGCAAGACCGTGATCGAGCTGCAGCGCCTGCTCAGCGACGCCGACGGCGCACTGGAAATGCGCTTCGCCAGCAACCAGGCCAAGTTCAGCTTCGGCGCGCTCGAGTTCGTCACCAAGCTGGTCGAGGGCAAGTTCCCCGACTACAACCGCGTCATTCCACGCAACCACCACAACAGCGTGACCCTGGGCCGTGCCCCGCTGCTGGCGAGCCTGCAGCGCACGGCCATCATGACGAGCGACAAGTTCAAGGGCGTGCGCCTGAACATCGAGCCGGGCCAGCTCCGCGTGGCGAGCAGCAACGCCGAGCAGGAAGAGGCGGTGGACGAGCTGGACATCGACTACGGCGGCGACGCCATCGAGATCGGCTTCAACGTCACCTACCTCATCGATGCCCTGTCCAACATGGGCCAGGACATGGTGAAGGTTTCGCTGGCCGACGGCAACAGCTCCGCCCTGCTGACACTGCCCGACAGCGACAGCTTCAAGTACGTCGTGATGCCCATGCGCATCTGACGCATTTGCTATATATTTTATAGCTACTGGCGCTTATCCACATTGCGCTAGAGCCATATTTTCTATTGAGTACCCGGGGGCATCCGTGTTCCCCATGACAGCCAAGGCCCACCATGACCGCTGAAACCCAACTGCCCGAGCCCGAAGACAACGGCAACGGCGCCCCCGCCGCGCCCAAGATCGATGCCCACCAGGCCGGCGCGAGCGAAGGCTACGGCGAAGGCGCCATCACGATCCTGGAAGGCCTGGAGGCCGTGCGCAAGCGCCCCGGCATGTACATCGGCGACACGAGCGACGGCACCGGTCTGCACCACCTGGTGTT
>JANJVX010000212.1 GCA_024709845.1 Burkholderiaceae bacterium
GACTGAAGTCGATGTTCAGGTCGGGCGAGACCGATGCGGGGGAAAGCGCGGCGAGATCCAGCCCCACCCCACCCCGGTTCACGCCATAGTGCAGTTGGCCAAACCGGCTGCTCAGCCCCAGCGTGCGCCAGGGCAAATGCACGGCCGCTGCATTACCGCAATTCTCATTGCCATTGGTGTCTGCAGCAGCACAGGGCAGGCGATGTCGGGCCAGCACGAACCCCTCCACCGCCACTTGCGCTTCCGCCAACTGGCTCACGATGGCTGGCCGTTGCAGGGGCTCCCGTGTGGATGCCACCCAGCGCCACGTCAGGATACCGATGACGCCCACAATGGCCATCACCACCCCCAGCTCCACCAGGGAAAACCCGGCCTGACGACGATGCGGGAAGCGCTTGACCGTCATCGTGTGCCTCCCTTGCGGTCGACGTCGATCAAAATGGCTTCGGCCTGGTCAGGCGTCATGGGAATCACCGCAGATCCGGTGACATTGCAAGCGGCCGGGTTGTTCACCATCACCTGGATCTGATTCAACTGGTTCTGGGCATTGGTTTCCCGCGTCTGTGCCGCAGCGAGCTTGGCATTCAACGCATCAAGCTCTTTCTGAATTTTGACGGGCTTGAGATATTTCGCATCGACGCTGGGGGTGCTGCTCGCCCCACCGCCCACCAGATCGTCCAGCGCAACCTGGAATGCGCCCAGACTATTGACGTCACCCGAAACACATCCGGTGGTGCAGCGATGGCCGATGACCGATCCACTGGCGTTATAGATGGCATAGCGCCCGGCTCCATTGACCAGGTTGGCATAGGCGGTCTGATACGTGGTCTGCGCCGTGCTGAGAGTCAGCACGGCCGCGTTGTACGTGGCCGTGGCGGTGTCCAGGACACCTTGCGCTGTGGCCAGCGACGCGACGGCTTTGTCCCGGGCACTCGTGAGCAAAGCAGGGTTCTGGGCCATTCTCAGCTCTGCTGCCTTGCCTGCGCGCTGATTCTCCAAGTCGGTCTTGTTGGGAGGATTGGTGGCAATCTGCGCATCCAGAACAGCGATTTCGTTATTCAGACGCGTAATCGTTCCTGGAAGGTCGGCCAGCATGCCGTTGTACTTGGCGACCTCTGCGGACCACAGGTCTCGCTCTCGCGTCGCCTGGGTCACACGCGACTGGGCCACATCACGGCTATAAGACGCTTCCCCCCAGTTCCCTGTGGCCGTGAGCAGCGGATCCACCAGACCGTCGATCTGCGAGGAGGCCCCTGGACCCCGGATGACGTTCCTCAAGGTCGCAATGGCGGTATCCCGCGCAGCGATGGCCGCATTCAGTTCAATCGTCTTGTTGGTGATCTCTGCCTCGACGGCGAGGCGAGCGTCTTCGGCATTTTCCAGTTCATCCTCCGCGCTTTCCAGCATCTGGTTGAGGAGGGTCTGATCCATCGGTGGACAGACATCCGCCGCCGTGGCCGTGGCGTCCGCCAGCGTCAATGCAGTTCCGGCAATGCCCGCGGCCGTGGCATTGAGCGCGACCGCTGCAATGTTTGCGTACACCACACCACCGGCCAGCGCGATAGCCGCCGTGTGCTGCGGCGCCGCCGCACAGAAATTGACGGCCAGCCCCAGCGATGCGGCACATGCGGCCCAATCGACCGCCGCATTGCCCGCGTCGGAAATGCCCTCGGCCACCGCCAGCACGATCTCAAGTGCCGTCATGATGGCCGCCAGGGACGAGAACGCCACCGCACGCCGCGCCGACTCGATATTGTCGGCCTGCATGTCGGCAACCTGGTCGGCCACGTCATGGCCCAGGGCCACGGTGTTGATGGAATCGATCAGCGGCTGACACTGCAAGTCCGACTGCAGGCTGGCGAACGTGCGCTCCAGCACGAGGTCGTTGTAGAGCGCCAGCAAAGGCCTGCGGGCGGGGTCTTCCATCTGGTTGGCATTCGCCGCCGCATTGGAGTTGGCACCATCAAACAGGTCGCCATCGCCATCCGCATCGCTGGTGCCAGGGTGGGCCAGCGCGTAGGCCACTGTGCGCGCCGGGGCCGCATTAACCTGGGCCAGGGCGGGGCCCAGCGCCGTGGTGCTTGCCGTGTCCAGGCGCTCGCACAGATCGGTCAGGGTCAGGATGTCAGTGGGGTACGCGCCGCCACGCATGGCAAAGAAAGTCTGACCTGCATCGTCGTACCCCAATGGTCGCCACGCATCGGTCAACACTGTCAGGCTGTTGGCACCCGCCCCTCTCTGCACGAGGTAGCGCAGTTGGCCGACATCCACCCCGGGGTCGACACCTGCGAGGCGCAGCGTGGCGGAAGGCAGCCAGCCTTTCTGGTCTGCTGCAGCGCCACAATCTTCCAGGCCATCCCGGTTGGTGTCCGGGCAGGGGAGTCGGTTCGCCACCGTGGCGAAGGCGATGATGGCCTTGTCGGCCTGAGTGAGCGCCTGGCGCTCCTGACGGGACGAATCGATCACCGCGCGCGCGCGCCACTGCAGGTAACCCATGCTCGCCAGACCGGCCATGACAGCGATCAGCAGCAACACCTGCAGCAAACCAAAGCCACGCGCACGGCGGGCCATCGGCCGGGGCTTAGGGGAATTCAATGATTTCATCAACATGGAAAGTCCGACTAAGGCAGGCTTTTGCGCAGCCACCCCGCCAGCTGGGCGGGCGATTCGGCCTCGACCACGTCATCGGACGCCAGCCGAAGCGGTGCGGAGGGGCTGGCAGCGCAGAGACTTGTCATAGTGTGAGGCGCATCCAGCCGGTTGCCATCGTTGTCTTTGTCCTGGAGCGGAACGACCACCCAGTAGGCGGCCGCCATCACCGGGTTGGCGGCGCAGTCGATCGCACCGGCCGCACCGGAATCGCCCGTCAGATGGGTCCGCGTCGCAGCAAACGCCAGCGTGGCGGCGTTGTTGAGCGCCGCGATGAGGTCCGTCACATCAAGAAAGGTGGCGTCTCCGGCTGCATCGCCCGTCCGCTCCCGGGTCACGGCAAGATCGGCATCCTGCGCCGCAGTGGCATGGGCTGCGCGCAGCACCGAATACCGCGCGCGCAGCCGATCGGTCGGCAGTTCCAGGCCCACACTCACATACGGGAACCAGCCCACCTGGTTGCCCGTGGTGCAGACCCCGGCTGTCAGCGACTCATACCCGTCGGTATTGGCGGCAGGGCAGGGAAGACGTCCGTGGCGCAGCGCAAACGCGCGCACGACCGACTGCAGTTGCTGGGCCTCGGCACGGCCACGTTCAATCTCCTGCTGAGCCGACACGGTTTCGTAGCCACTGAACGCCGCCCACGACATCAACCCCGCAACGACCAGCGCCACGGAGACCTCGACGAAGGTGAACCCGGCCTGCGCCTTGCGATGGCCATGGACACGTCGGCGGTATCGGGCGCAGGTCATGGCGACTTCACCGGGGTCGGCGGCATGGGGGCATACGATTGCAGGTTGCGAGCCTCCTTACTGACCTGCTCGCCCAGCATACGCATCTCGGCAAGTATTTCCTCCCGCCGGGCTGCATTTGTGGGCGCAGTGCTTTTGGACAGCGCCTGTAGTTCATCGTTGAGCGTCTGGATCCGGGCACTGGTTTCCAGCATGGTGCGCAACGTCTGGAAATAGCGCGGATCAAATCCCGGGGGGGAAAGCGCCTCCAGTTCGTCCACGATGGCCCGCATTTTTTCGGGCGGCGCTTTCGCGCCCTGAGCACGCAATGCGTTGAACTCGGCGCGCACCTCGGCCAGGCGCTTACGGCGTTCCTGCGATGCCTGGGAAGAGCGCGGCTGGGACGCAGCGAGGACCATCGCCGACGGAGCCGAAACGGCCCCGTTTTGAGGCGCGACAGGGTCGCTTCGCACCGGCCTATGCTCCAGGGAGGCATTCGTTCTGGAAGGATTTCCGGCCATCCAGAGACCGCCGGCCATCAAGGCCAGCACCAGCAGCCCCAGAGCTGCCCCCATCACGACAGGCTTATGCATTCGGCACCCTGCACTGATTGACAGACAGGCCTCGACAAAGATGAACCAAGCGCCCGAAGCGGTGGACGTTCACCGAGGATGGATAGGCCGGTCGCATCACTGCCCACCTCCCATGCTCTGAGTGACTGATTGCCGGACCAGGTCATACACGGGCAATAGCAAGGCAACGATCAGGAAAAGGAACAACCCGCCCGCCACCAGAATGATCACCGGCTTGAGGATTTCTGCCAGTGACTTGACCAGGACTTCCAGGCGCTTGCGATAGTCTCCCGCCAGATGCGACAGTTGCTCATCCAGGCTGCCCGACTCCTCACCCACCGAGATCATGCGCACCGCCATGGCGGGGAAGCCCCCCACACGGCGCATCGATGCGGACACCGAATCGCCCCGGGAGACCGACTCGGCCACCTGGATCAGCCGGGTGCGGTAGTAGCGGTTCTTGGTGGCACGCCCGAGGATCCGCAGGCTGGACACCTGATCCACACCCGCCTTCACCAGAATGGAGAGATGCTCCGTGATGTGGGCCATTCCCGAAGACACCAGCAGCGTGCGGGCAATGGGCAAGCGGTGCAGCAGGTTGTACGTGGCCAGCTGGAAACGCTCCGATCGTTTGAACAGAACCATGCCCGCCACCACCACCACGATGGTGACCAGCAGCACCCACGGGAGATGGGTGGAAAGCAGATGGGCAAACGCCACCAACCCCTCGGTGATGGGAGGCAGCTTGGCTTGCAACTGCTTGAACAGCCGTGCCATGTTGGGCACGACATAGTAGATCCAGAAGATGGCCACACCGATGATGCTGGCAAAGACAAAGGCAGGGTAGATGAGCGCCGTCTTGATGTCGCGACGGATATTGATCATGCGCTCCACGTGTTCAGCGGCTTCGCCCAGCATGCGGTCCAGCGTACCCGTCTGATCGCCGATGGCAACGAGATTGCGCACCGTCTCGGGAAACACGTTGGGGTGGCGGTTGAACGCCTCCGTCATGCCCACACCGGCATTCAGATCGTCCAGCATGTTGCGCGCCACAGCAGCCATGGCGCGGTTGCCCACGCTGTTGCTCTCCTCCACCAACGTCGTCAGTGCGTCCAGAGCCGGCACACCCGCGCGCATCATCAGGCCCAGGTCACGCAGGAAGCCTGCAAGATCTTCGCTGCGCACTTGATTGCGAAACAGGTGTGTCAGCAGGTCCGTGACCATCGCCAGCCACTGCGGGAAACGCCACAGCCCGATGACGGTGCCGTCGGTGTCTGCCTCCAGGCGCATGCGCGCAGACAGGTCGCGCTTGACCGCCATGCGCAACAGGCCCGATCGGACAGCCCCATGCGGGAGCAGCACCCGGTAGTAATAGGTATTAAGGTTGGCCATGCAATGGTTCCGTCCCAGTGGCTCAGTCTTCGCCCACCGCGCGCAGGATTTCTTCCATGGTGGTTTCCCCCGCAAGTACGCGATGGCGGGCCAGCACATGAATAGGTCGCATGCCTGCTGCCTTGGCTCGCTCCCGCATCTCGGACCGGGTCACATCCGAAGCAATCGCATCGGCCAGATCCCGATTGACTGCCAGCATTTCATAAACCGGCAGGCGCCCCAGATAGCCGGTTTCGCGGCAGTGATGGCAACCCGTTCCATGGAAAACCTGCACCGGCTCCACAGCGTCAGGCTGCGCCAGCCGGCGGCGCTCCTCATCGGTGGCAAGCCGCGGCTTGGCACAGTGCGGACAGATGCGGCGCACCAAGCGCTGGTTGATCACTGCCACCAGGTTCTCACCGATCGTTTCCGCATCCACCCCGAGCAGCTTGAGCCGTGGCATGACACCAAAAATGCTGCCCACATGCAGCGTTGACAACACGAGATGGCCGGTGGACGACGCATCCAGCGCCGCTCGTGCTGTTTCTGCATCGCGAATCTCCCCCACCAGAATGATGTCCGGGTCATGCCGCAGGAAATGCCGCATGGCATTGGCAAATTCATAGCCGGCCCGGCGGTTGACCTCGGTCTGGCAGGCCACGGGCACCCGGTATTCCACAGGGTCTTCCACGGTCAGCACATTGCGCTCGACGAGGGGCTGCATGCGCAGCGCTGCATGCAGCGTGGTGCTCTTGCCCGATCCCGTGGGGCCGGTGATCAGAATCAGCCCGTGCGGACGCGAGAACGCCTTGGCCATCACTGTCACGTCTTCTTCCAGAAAGCCCAGATCGACCAGCTTGTCCAGATTGCTGCGCTCTGGCAACAGACGCATCACCATGCGCTCGCCATATTCCGAGATCAGCGTGGAGACCCGGATGGTGAAGGTGGACTCCATCACCTGGGCCGTGAAACTGCCGTCCTGCGGCAGCCGCTGCTCGCTGGCGTCCATGTCAGCCTGGAGCTTGACATACACCACCAGACGATCCAGCGCGGGCGACAGCGCGAAAACGGGGCGCAGCACGCCGTCCACGCGCAACAGCACCGAGCGGCTGCGCGCAGTCGGCGCCAGGTGAATGTCGGTAGCACGTTCACGCACGGCCAGATGCAGCATGTGTTCGAGCAGCCGGGCGGGGCTGTAGGCGCGATCCACATCGGCCTCCAGCTTGCGCACCTCGCTCTCGATGAGCCGGGCCGGTGGATTTTCGGCAAAGTAGTAGTGCTGCTGAATGGCCTGGCCAACCCGGTCAAACTCGCCCTGGAAAAAGTGGCAACCCTTTCCCAGCTTGCGTTGAACAAGCTCCCGGACGGCATCCGGACGGGCATCGCCCAGCACGATCTCGATCAGTCCATCGCTGTTTTCCCGCACCGGCAGGAATCCATAGGTCAGGCACAAGGAGCGATTGAACACCCCGGCGACCGCCGTGTCAGGCTCCGGCATTTCATCGGCATTGACAAAACGCAGACCGCGTTGCACGGCCAACTGGCGCGCCACCTCGTTGGCGCTCGAAAACCCCAGTTCGACCAGGAGGTTGCCCATGGGCACCTTTTCGATCTTCTGCTTTTGCAGCACGTAGTCGACCGCCACGGCAGAAACCAGGCCGGCGTTGACCAATGCGGCCCCCAAGGTCGGATTTTTGTCGTTCAACAAAGCCAGACGATCTGTGGCGGCGGTGACTTCGGCGGTCAGCACATGGCCAGTGGTCTCCGGCGGTGATTCAGCGGGCGGGTGCATCCTGATGCTCCAGAAGTAAGAAAGTCAGTTCATCCGGCTGGCCTGTGGGAATCAAGCCATGCTGCTGCTGAAAACGGGCAAACGCCTCCCCGGTTCTCGAACCGAAAAGGCCATCAGGCTCTCGCGCATCGAGCAGGCCCATGCTCTTGAGTGTTCCTTGCACTTTGCGCGTCGCATGCTGGGCAGCCACGATATGCCGGGCTTCATTGCGCCCCAACCATGCAACCCACGCCTCCTGCTCCACGGCAAAACGACAGATTCGGGGTGACGGTTTGAAGGCGTAGGTCAAGCCATCCGGCAGTCGCTGCACATGCAGGACATCGCCTGCGGTGGCAATCGCCTCCAGCTGGCTTTCGCACGCACGCCGGGGAGACAGTTCGACGACTGCCGCAGCCGTCATGGCGGGTGCCACCGCCACACGGGCCGGGCCTGGCGGGGTCATGGGAGCGACAACTGCCGCATCGGCAGCCACCACCGGTGGCGCATCCTGCGGCTGTGACACCAGGCCCAGGCTCGCCACGGCCACGGTGGCCGTCGTGGTGCCGGCCAGCACGCCCGCGAGAATCCAGGTCTTGCGGCGGCGCGATCCGCTGACCGACGAAGCCCTTGCGGCATCATCCTCACCCAGGGCGGGCAGATCGGCCACGGCGCGCTGCACCAGCGCTGCGGTCACCAACGAGGCGCGGCCGCTGGCCAGGCCATAGAGACAACGGTCCAGCACCAGGTGGATGCGGCGCAGATTGCCTTGCGTCGCACGGTGCAGCGCCTCTGCGGCGGACGGCTCGATGGACAGCCGCCCTTCGGCGCCTGCCGCGTTCACCCGAAAATCAAAGTAACGGGTGACTTCCTCTTTTTGCAGACCACTGAGACGGGCGTGCTTGATGATCCGGCTCTTGAGCTGGCGCAGTTCGGGTGCCGCCAGCGTCTGCTCCAGTTCCGGCTGGCCCACGAGCAGGATCTGCAACAGCTTTTCCTGACCGGTCTCCAGATTGCACAGCAAGCGCACCAGCTCCAGAGACTCGACGCTCAGGTTTTGTGCATCGTCAATCACCAGCAGGTTGATGTCTCCCGCCTGGTGCCCGGCAATCAGGAACTCCGTGAGGTGGGCCAGGCCCTGTTCCACCGAGTCTGTCGGAGGCAGGCCGAAATCGGTCTGAATGGCCGACAACAACGCGCTGTCCTGCAGGAAGGTGTTCAGAATCAGGGCCGAATGGCAGTTTTTGTCCTGCAGGGTGTCGAGCAGGCGCCGCACCAGCGTGCTTTTGCCCAGGCCGACTTCACCCGTCAGCAGGACAAACCCTTTGCGCGCCTCGATGCAATGCACGATCTCGGCGAAATCCTCTTCCAGACGGGGCGTGAAAAAATAGGAGCCCGCATCCGGCGTCGGCGGAAACGGGTTGCGAGACAACCCCAGCGTTGCGTAGATGGGGCTGACTGTCATTGCCGGGCCATGGGAGTGAACTGGGCCAGAGCCGCACGCAAGGCGGCCGAGTCGGGCTGCAGGCGCGCTGCGGCATCCAGCGTTGCGCGGGCTTCTTCAGACTTTTGCTGGCGTGACTGGATGCTGGCCAGATTGATGGCCGCCTCTTCATCGCCGGGCATGCGTTCGAGAATCGCGCGATAGCCCCCCTCTGCGGCAGCATCCCGCCCGGCCCGCAGGTCGAACCAGGCCTGGGCACGCAACAGCCCCAGTGAGCCCGCAGGCAGACGCTCCCGAAGTGCCGCCAGTTCGCGTTCCGCATCGTCCGAACGCGACTCCTTCATCGCGACGACAAAGCGGGCAAAGCGAAGCTCCACCGGAGTGTCATCCACCGCTGGCACCGCAGCGGCGCTATCCACCGGGGGGGCGGGGCGCACGCGCCGGACCGGTGCCGGCCGGGGCGCGGCGCGCACGGGGGCTTTCTGTACTTCGCTGCGTGCCTCTGCGGCCACCACTGGGGTTGTCGACGTTTCAGGCGCTGGAGACAGAGGTGCCTGCTGCAAGGGCGCAGCACCGACCGGCGGTGATGGAGTCATCGCCGCTTGCGTCTGGGTCGCCTGCTCGGTGGGCTCCGCTGCAACCGCCAGTACGGGTGGCGCCGTCTCGGCGGGCAAGGGCGGCGTGGCGGCCGGGTTCGCAGGCACCGCCGCAACGCGGGCCATGTCGGCCTGAGGTTGCCTCTGGGTTTGCCACAGCCACCAGCCCAGGACACCCACCCCCACCACGACGGCGAAAGCCAGCACGGCATCAAGCCACGCCGGCCGGCCGCGCGCCGCCACCGCAGGCGCACGCACCATGGCAGGCTTCGGTTCCTGGGGCGCATCCATGGATTTCAGCGCGTCGTGGATGAGGCTCATAGCACACGCACCCGCAAAACGATCACCAGTTCCCGGCTACCGTGAACCTTGTTTTCGTTGCCAAACAGTTTGCCGAGCAATGGAATATCTGACACACCTGGCGCACCCCGGTCGTTGTTGGAGGTTCGCTGGTCAATCAGGCCACCCACCACCACCACATCGCCGTCGCCCACATTCAGGGTCGTCGTCAGGCCCTTGTAGCTCACCTTGGGCAGCGAAACCAGGTTGTCACCCCCCACAGAAACCAGCTGGAGGCTGGCAGGGTCCACATCACTTTGCATCGGGTTGAGCAGCAATTCGATACGGCCATCGTCCCGCACCATGGGGAGCACACCCACCATCACGCCGGAAAACACTGTATCCGTCTGCACGCTGGACGATGTGGTGGAGGCCCCGCCACCCGGCACTGTCTGCGTGGAGGCCGACTGGGATACATAGCGTGAACTCGTGCCCACAGACAGCAGCGCTGGCGTTCCGTTGCGCACCTGTACGTTGGGGTTGGAGAGCACCTTCAGGTTGCCGAAGGAGCGCAGCGCATTGATCACCACGCCGTAATTGCTGCCCTGGTAGGACACCCCGAGCGCAGGCCCGGCCACACTGCCGATCAGCGCCGCCGGAATCGAGATGGCGCGGGCAGGATAGCCCGTTGCCGCGTTGGGCAACGATCCGGTGCTGCCGCCGAGCTGCATCGGCGAAGAGCCGAAACCGGCAGCCAGGCGGCTGCGCAGCGAGGTCCAGTCCACCCCGAACTCGAAGTTGTCGGACAGCTGGACATCGATCAGTTGCGCCTCGACATACACCTGCTTGCCCAGCACCTTGTGCACCTGGGCCAGCATCTTCTCGACGGCTCGCATCTTCGAGGGGCGCGCCTTCACATAGAGCGTCCCGGTCATCTTGTTCAGCGTGAACCCGCTGTCTTCGCCCATCGTGGCCAGGGGCGCCTGGGGCAGGGCCGCAGGTCTGCCGGTGGCCGCCCCACCCGCCCAGACAGACGACGAAAGCCCCGCAGCAGAAACGCCCTGGTTCTGCTGATGCAGTTGCTGCTGTAATTGCAATTGCTGCTGCTGGGCGGCACGGTCCTGGGCGCTGTCGCCCAGCACCGACTTGAGCGCACTCTCCAGTTCGAGATACGGGTCGGTGTTGGTTCCGCCCGAGCCCGACATGGTGAGGTTGCCCTGCTGCGCACCGGAGCCACTGCCCCCACTGCTGCCGCTGCCACCGCCGCTGCCGCCGGAGTTGCTGCTGCCGAACACATTGCCACCCGAACCCATCTGGATGCTGGACTTGGTGTTCAGAAAGTTCAGCGCAAAGAACTTTTCTTCGGTCAGGTTCACCCGCAGGGTGTTGCTCCGGAATTCACCCGCCACATCGTAGGTGCGCAGCACTTCGTTGAACCCCTCGCGCAGGGTCACCTGGCGCAGGTGCATGTCAGCCAGTTGCCCGCCCTTGAGCACATTCGGATCCACGATCAGGTTCAGATTCCCTGCATCGGCAAACGCACTCAGGATCTGGCTGATGCTGGCCTTGGACATCGCCACATTGATCAGCTTGCCCTCCAGCGGGTCAAAAACAGGCGCCACCGGGGCGATGACCGGAGCAGGCGCCGGCTTGTTCATCTCGGCCAACAGCAGTTGCTGGTGGGCCAGAAGCCGCTGCGACTCCTGGACTGCGTGTTCCCGCATATGGTCTGCAGCCGCGGCGTCCGGCGGCGGCAGACTCGAAGAGCTGCGGGGTGGCTGGTTGGCGCACCCACTCAGGACCAGGACGGCGCATACCAAGGCCAAAGGCTTGAAAAAAGGGGGATGGTTCATATCGCTGTCCTCGGCGCTACTCGCGTGATTCTTGAAAGGGTCGTGAGGAAAAGTTCATGCAGACACCCAACGGCATCAGGACCACCTGCACTGGCAAAAGTCACCTTTTTCACGGAAGACTCCTGATCGGTCCGGGCGGGCTGCCCGGAAGGCCTGCACGGAACTCCTGGGTGTTGATGCTGGCCAGCGAGCCATCGGGCCAGCGCAATGTTCCCACCCGCATCTCATCCGCCGGCAGGGTCAAGGTCTGGCGGCCCAGGCGTTCCGTCACCACCGCTTCGTTGGGACGCACCCGGACCACACGGCCTCCGCCCTCCAGACGGGCACCCTGGCGCGCAAGGCGTCCATCGATCACTACCGACTGGGTCTCCGCAGCAAGGTCGTCCAGATGCAAGGACAGTGAGCGACGCGGCATCTGCACGCTGCCCACCACATCACTGCCCGGCACCGGCAACGCGATCAGGCTCAGCGGATCGGTACCGGCACGAAAAGCCTGGGACTGGATGCGCGACATGGCCCCGAACGATTCCACCACGCGCGCCTGCTCGTTGCGCAATGCCACTGGAAGCGGGGCCAGCTCAATGGTCAACGGGCGCACCGAAGGGGTGTGGGCCTGGGTCAGCTGGAACACGCCATAGAGCCCCCATCCCAGGAGAAGAATGGCAAGACCATTCAGAAGCAACGCTGCGTATTTCATGGTTTCACATTTCCTGATGCTGTCGCTGCCGCCACCAGCTCATAGGAGAAGGCGCCGGGCACGGGATACGTGGGGTCCACGGCTTTGAGCGTCCAGCCGGACGCCACCATCTGCGACACCCACCGCGTCACGGCGGCTGAAGCCCCCGGAGCCACCACGCCATCGACCCGGAAAGCGCGGGACCGCGCCTGCCCCACGGCGGCTTCCAGGCGCACCCGCTGGATGTGGATGTCCCGCCCCGAGGCTGCCTTCAGAAGCGCCAGGAACGCCACAGGGTCATACCGGGCGCCATCGTCCATCAGACGCGAAAATTCAGCCACGGGCAGAAGCTTCAGGGGCGCCTCCACCGTGGCCACGGCCTGAATGCGGTCCTGCAAAGCCATCAGTTCGCTGCGCTGGTTCAAGCCGGCCGTCCGCTGCTGCTCGGCCATCTGGCCCACCATGACGCCCACAATCGCCAGCACCAGCCCCACCAGGGCCGTCACCACCGTGATGGGGGCCACCCAGCGCTCGGCACGCCATGCCACCCGCTCCAGCGAAGGATTGAGGGCATGGCGACCCGCAGCCTCCCGCGCCAGCGCCGGCAGGACGGTGTGTACGCGCTCGCCCGCCAGGACCAGTTCCTGGTCCGGCATGGCAAGCGGAGAGCCGCCCAGCACGCTGCGCACCGCCTCCAGACAGCTGTCGCTGTCCGGCACCTGCGTGGACCACAACACCCCCCATTCGACCGCCTCCGGACCCAGGCGAGTCAGAAGCGCATTGTGGTTGGCCGTCAGCACCTTGGCGGCACTGGCCATGGCCGCCGGGCCGGAACCCAGCGCCTGGGTCGCGCCGAACACCATGCCCTCTTCGGTCTGGGCAAAACACATCAGCCGACGCTGGGACAGCATCACGCGTGCCTGGTCCGTGCCCACGTTGTGGCACAGCAGACCGGTGGCCATCATCACCAGGCAGTGATCGGCCTGTTCCTGGGCCCACTGCGTGCAGCGCTGCCACAGCTCCAGCGAAATGGCGGAAAAGAACGCCTGAAAGCCACGCGGCAGCTTGACCAGGCGATGCACCACGATGTGCGCAGCGCCCTCCACCAGCCCCTCGGTGCGCACGCGCTTTTCAATCAAGGCGGCGGCGTACTCGGACTTGCCTTCAAACCGCCATATGTCGGTGAAAACGTCATCCAGGTCGAGCACGACCAGCGCGCTGTGGGTCAGCCGGGGCCACGCGGGCACCTCCTCCACCTGGTGGCCGTGGCAATGCAGCCATCCGGTGGTCGCAATCCGATAAACATGTTCAGCGCTCATGGGGTCACCCTGGGCGATTGAGAGACAGACACCGTCTGGAAATGCAGCGTGCCGCTGACACCGAGCGTGAGTCCCTGGTCGCCCGGCTGGGGCGGATGGAACAGGCTGGCACCCGGAGACACGGTGGCAATGTCAAACAGGTCGGCCACAAAGACCTGGCCCGCACCGCCCCGCCCAAGCTCCGCCAGAAACTGGCCCGCCTCCGCGCGGGTGGCTGGCCCCTGGGGACGGCGCAGCCTGCGTTCGCCCCACTGGCCTGGGTCGAAGCCCATGCGCTCGACCTGCTGAGCCACCTCCTTGATCGAACGCACCAGTTGCTCGCGCTGCTGCACCTCAGGCAGAAGGCGACGGGCGTTGTCAAGCTCTGACTGCAGCTGCGCAAACTGCTGGCGCTCCCGGGCCAGTTGCTTGAGCCCGCCGTGCGCCAGCCAGGCGCCACCACCGAGCAGGGCCGTGGCCAGTGCCAGGGAGACAAGCTTGAGCGTGCGGGCGCCGTTCAATTACTGCTCCATCGTCCAGTGGGCCGTCACCAGCATGACGCGGTCTTCGTCAAAGGTGCGTCCCGTGGCGGTGCCGCCCGCGTTGCCGCTGGTGTTGTTGATGGCCTGACGGGCATCGCTGTTGGTCATCGCGCTGTTGGCCGCGGTGTTGGCGATGTTGTTGCCCTCGGTGTTGTTGGCCTCCCACTGCGTACCCGGGGCATTGGCTTCGCCCGCTGCCGTGTGTGCGGGACGGCTCTGCATGCGGAAACGGCCTTCGCGCGAGTCGGGCTTGCCATCGATCACCTGGTCCATGAAACGCGCCAGATCGGGCGTCAGGCCCCGGATCACCATCACGTTGCCGGCGCCACTGGCGGTGCCCGAGGTGTTCCACTGGAAGCACACCTGCATCTCGACGGCATTGCCATTGGAGTCGATGTAGAGGAAGCGGTCTTCATGCCCTTCGCCCCGGCCGGGCGGCATGCGCACACCCGCGCGCGTCATGAGGGTGCGCAGGTTTTGCGTCGCCAGCGCCGCATCACCCGGGCCCACCTGACCGGCCGTGTAGCCCTGGCCGCTGCAGATCTTCAAGCCGCGGTTGGCAAAATTCTCGGGAATGCCGGCCACCGCCATGGAGCCCGCACGGGTACAGGCATTGGTGCCTGCCGGAATCTCGGTTTCAGAGCCGTTGACCATGTAGGTCGGTGCCTGCTGACAGTCGCCCAGCACCACGCCGGTGCGCTGGTAGTACTGGTCGTACGACATCTTCCACTGGTAGGCAAACTTGTTGACGGCCTTCTGGTATTCGGCGTTGCGCTGCACGTCCTTGGCAATGGCCACCGCGCCGATGATGAGACCGATGACAGCCAGCACGATGGCCAGCTCCACCAGCGTGAAACCTTGCTGGACCTTGCGGCCCAGCCTGCGGAATGAGTGGGTTCTAGACATTCAAAATCTCCGGCAATGTGTCGATACAGATACGGTGCAAACGGGAACGAAGCAGTGAACCCTTACTGGTTCATCTTGTAGATGGCGGTCACGATGGCCACCTGGTCTTCGTCGAAACTGCGGTCGTTGGTGGTGCCGATCAGGTCGCGGTTGGTGGCCTGCCATTCCTGGCCCGGCGCGTTGACGGCCCCACCTGCGTTGTTCTCCACGCCCTGGCGGCGGAACCGTCCCTCGCGCTCATCGGGCTTGCCGTCGATCATCTGGTCGAGCGAACGGGCCAGGTCGGGCGTGAGACCGGTGATGACCATCACATTGCCGGCGCCTTCACCCACGGCGTTGGCCGCCGAAGCATCGGCCAGCGGTACATTCCACTGGAAGCAGACCTGAACTTCCTGCGGGTTGCCGTTGCTGTCGAGGTAGACATAACGATCTTCCAGACCTTCGGCGCGGCCCGGGGGCATGCGGATGCCGACCCGCGTCATCAGTACGCGCAGATCAGGATCGGTGCCTGGTGTAAATGCCCGCGCCATTCCCTGACCTCGTGCTGCGCGGCAGATGGCGTTGGGCGGCGTCACACCCGTCATGTTTCGACCGGAGCGCACGCCAGCGGCAAGATACCTCTCACCGTTGACCATGTTCTGTGGCGCGGTCTGGCTGTCTCCGAGCACCACCCCCGTACGCTGGTAATACTGGTTGTAGGCCTGCTCCCACTGGTCGATGAACTTGTTCTTGATCTTGGTGTACTCGGCGTTGCGCTGCACATCCTTGCCAATGGCGACTGCGCCGATGATGAGCCCGATGACGGCCAGCACCACCGCGAGCTCCACCAGCGTGAAACCTTGCTGGCGCAGCGAACGCGGACGGCGGGTGGGGTACTTGAATGCTTGCTTCATGATGTGGATTCCCTCGCCCTGCTTCACTGGTTCATCTTGTAAATGGCGGTCAGGGTGATGACCTGTTCCTCGTCCCGCGTCTGGCCCGCGCCCGTGGCTGTGGGAGCAGCCGCTCCACGGCCAAAGCTGTTGTTGGCGGACCATTCGACCCCCGGAGCGTTGTCGGTCGCGTTGTCAATACCTCGCAGACGGAACCGGCCCTCCCGTGCATCGGGCTTGCCGTCAATCATCTGGTCGAGCATGCGCGCCAAGTCAGGCGTTAGGCCTGCGACAACCATCACGTTGCCCGCACCTTCTGGGGTGGTGGGGTTATTCCACTGGAAGCACACCTGGATTTCCTGCGGTGCACCATTGGTGTCGGTGTAGACGTACAGGTCTTCCTGCCCTTCAGCACGGCCCGGGGGCATGCGCACACCAACCCGCGTCATCAGCTCGCGCAACTCTTCCCGGGTGGTATTCGTGCGCAGGGCGCCGGTTTCTGGCGCACGCGCGCAGACCGGCGCCGGTGCGGTCACAAGCGTCATATCGCCTCCGGAAACAGGGGTGTTGGCCCCGGTCGCGTTGTAGTTCGCACCATTGACCATGATGCGCGGCGCAATCTGGCTGTCCCCCACCACCACGCCGGTGCGCTGGTAGTACTGGTTGTAGGCCTGCTCCCACTGGTCTATGAACTTGTTCTTGATCTTGGCGTACTCGGCGTTGCGCTGCACGTCCTTGCCGATGGCCACCGCACCGATGATGAGACCGATGACGGCCAGCACCACCGCCAGTTCCACCAAAGTGAAACCCCCTTGAGCGCCTCGACGCCCGGCGCAACTGCGCTCACGCCGAGTCGGCTGGATGGAAAAATTTGATCGCATGGGTCCCTCAAACATTGAAAAATGGCGCGCACAAAGATCACAAAACGTTGCAAATTTATACAAACGTTAATCGACGTCAAGGAAAAAACTGTTTTTTTGCCGTAACTAGTCCAAATGGACTAAGTGAGAGCAAGGGGCTTGGGGCGGCTGTGCAGACACCGCCCGCCACGCAGGCAGGCCTTTTCAGCAAGCCGGTGCGGCTGCGCTCTTGCGATGGTTTCACTGCAGCCTTTGCCATGCAGTCTGGACTGCAGGCTCCTCCCAAAGCGCCGCTGCATACTTGTCGCCCATGCCTACCCTCAACCAGCAGCGCACCCACAAATTCATCGCCACCCGGCAGCAGCACCCTGCCTGGCTGCTGCTGGCCTCGCGGCGGGCACCGCTGGTGCTGAGCTGCCTGGATGCGCTGTTTGAACACCAGCGCGATGGCGTGCCATTCGATGCCGCTGTGCAGGCGCTCGCAGACATGTTGGCGGTGCATGCCAACGAGGTGGACTTTGAGATCGACAGCGACGACACCCTGAGCCAGGCCCGGCGCGAGGTGCGCGAGTGGATACGGCGCGGGCTGGTGGTGGAGCGCGAAGGGCGTGTGTTCGAGACCGATGCGCTCAAGACCGCGCTGCGCTTCATTGCGCAGCTGGACGGGCGCATGATGACTTCCACGGCATCACGTCTGGCGGTGGTGCAGCGCGAAATCGACAACCTGGCCGCCGCGCTCAACCCCGACCCGCAAAGCCGCACCGAGCATCTGCAGCGCCGCATGGCCAACCTGCAGCAGCAGCTCGACGACGTGCAGGCGGGCCGCATCACTGCGCTGACGCCCGAGCAGGCGGTGGAAGGCATTCGCGAGGTGTATGCGCTCTCGGTCAGTCTGCGGGCCGACTTTCGGCGGGTGGAGGATTCGTGGCGCGAGGCCGACCGGGCGCTGCGCGAGGCCATCATCAGCGCCCGCCACCACCGGGGTGCGGTGATGGACCAGCTGCTGGACGGCCATGCCAATCTGCTGAACACGCAGGAAGGCCGCGTGTTCGACAGCTTCCACCAGCA
>JANJVX010000223.1 GCA_024709845.1 Burkholderiaceae bacterium
CTGCTGGGCCGTGGCGTGGACTTGGTGGAGCCGGGCGCACTGCGCAACCCCTATGTGCTGGCCAGCATCAACCGCCGCCGCGAGGCTGTTTTTGCAGCGTGACCTACACCAGACCATGCCGCCCACTTTCACACCCACCTACACCCACGTACCGCCCGGCCCGGTGGCAGGCCCCTTGCAGTTGTTGCCCGTCAACGCCGAGGTGATGGCGGTGCACACGGCCGATGGGGCGCATGTGGGTTCGCTCAAAAAGGTGGGCGGGGTCTGGAAGTTCAAGGCCATGGGCTACGACGCTTCCGGTGGCATGGAGCCGGGCCATGGCCCGCTGACGGAGCAGCACAACATGCAGTTCGCCACGCCCGATGCCGCCGAGGTGAGCGCGCGGCTGCTGGGTGCGCTGGCGGGTGTGCCGGGATCATCGGTTTGACTCGTTGCACATCCATTTTGCTTCTATTTTTATAGCTGCTTGCGCAATATTCATAAGCGCTGCAAGCCAATTTTTCACAAAATGGCTTGCTCCGCTAAACTTCCCACCATGCGCCCTTCCCAAGCCCTCAGCCAGCACCGTGAAGCCGTCTGCCGTGCTGCGGCGCGCTACCACGTGGCGAACCCCCGGGTATTTGGTTCGGCTCTGCGTGGGGATGATGGCGATGGCAGCGATCTGGACCTGTTGGTGGACACACTGCCCGGAACCACGTTGCTGGATCTGGGTGGCCTGCAGGACGAACTCCAGGAGTTGCTGGGCGTGCCGGTCGATGTGCTTACCCTCAAGGACCTGCCAGCCAAGTTCCGCGATATCGTCGCCCAGGAGGCCCAGCCTGTATGACCGTGAACAGGCTGGCGGATTATCTGGACCACATGCGCCAAGCCATTGCCGACGCGCAATCGTTCACCGAAGGCATGGCCCAGGCAGACTTCGAGCAAGACAGGCGCACCCAGCAAGCGGTGGTCATGAGCCTGATCGTTCTTGGTGAAGCGGCCACCAAGGTGATGGATCAGCATTCTGCTTTTGCAGCAGAGCACCGCCAAATCCCTTGGCGCAGCATGCGCGGCATGCGCAACCGCATTGCCCATGGCTACTTTGAGATCAACCTCGAAGTGGTGTGGGACACGGTTCAAACCGCCTTGCCGGCTTTGAAAACTCAGCTCGACGCCTTGCCGTCGTCCATTTGATCTGATCCCGCCGAGCGCAACCGCTTTTCGGAGCAGCACAACATGCCGTTCGCCACGCCCGATGCCGCCGAGGTGAGCGCGCGGCTGCTGGATGCGTTGGCGGGCACGCCGGGCGCATCGCCTTGATTCCTTGCACATACAGATTGCTCCTATTTTCATAGCTGTTTGCGCTTTTAATTCAAGGGCCAGAACCGGATTTAATTCATTTATTCGGGTTCAAGTTCCAATGACGACAGACAGAAGAAGTTGCATGTTGTCGATCCACGCCCCCTGTCAGTACACTTGGCCCATGCGCCCCTCCGAAGCCCTCTCACAGCACCGCGCGGAAATCCGCGCGATTGCGTTGCGCCATCGCGTTGGCAGCGTGCGGGTGTTTGGTTCCGCGCTCCATGGCGATGACACGCCCGAAAGCGATCTGGACTTGTTGGTCGAACCGACTGCTGAAACCACGCTGATGGACATCGGTGCCATCCGGTTTGAACTAAAGCAGTTGCTGGGCATGGATGTGGACGTGCTGACCCCCAACAGCCTGCCCGCGAGCTTCCGCGACCAGGTGCTGCGCGAGGCCATCGCGGTATGAGCCGGGCACACCCGCTGCGGGTGGCGGATTATTTGCAGCACATTCAGCAGGCCATTGGCAACATTCAGGACTACATCGCGGGCATGGACTTGGCCGCGTTCATGGCAGACCGCAAGACTTGCGATGCCGTGATCCGCAATCTTGAAATCATTGGCGAGGCCTGCAACAACGTCGCCAAAAACCACCCCGACTTTGCGCGAGAGAACGCCCATGTGCCATGGGGCTTTGCCTATGAAATGCGCAACGCCCTTGCGCATGGTTACTTCACCGTAGATGTGGGCATCGTCTGGCAAACCGTGCAGAGCGATCTGCCTGCGCTCCAAAAACAAGTGTCTGCACTTCAACCCTGATTTGCTACGATTTTGATAGCTGCTTGCGCTTTTCTCACGAGCGATGAAGGCAAAATTTCGCAATAGCCCGTTGCGCCCATCCCTCGCATGCGCCGCCGCAAACCCCACCACCACGTCTACGTGGTCGAACTCTCCAAGGACGTGCTGAACGAGCCGCGCTTTCGCAAGTGCAACCCCGGCTACATCGACGGCAAGCCCTGCGTGTATGTGGGCATGACGGGGCTGGACCCGGATGTGCGCTTCGACAAGCACAAGGCGGGCATCCAGGCCAACCGGTTCGTGACGCAGTACGGCCTGCGCCTGCTGCCCGATTTGTACGAGGGCTTCAACCCCATGGGCTACGACGAGGCGGTGGACCGGGAGATCGAGATCGGCATCGACCTGCGCTCGGCAGGCTTTGGGGTGTGGCAGGCCTGATACGGCTTTGCCTTCAAACGGTTAACGTCGTTGGGTCGCCTCGCCGTGCTACAGCACTGTCTTCGGCTCCCCGCCTAGTTATCCGATTGAATGCAAATCCGTATGAGAGCCTTCGCCAGCACCCGCCACCGGCGCATCACCCCTGCCGCGTCAGCCAGCCCACCGCCTTGCGCGTGAGCGGCGCCACCACCAGCACCACTGGAAAGGCGATGAGCCACGCCGTCAGCCAGGCCGTGGCCCACAGGCCGGGAAAGTGGGCCGCCAGCCCCACGGCGCGGGCAGTGGAAATGCCGGAGACGAGCAGCGACATCAGGCCGGACAGGATGAAGCCGAACAGTGCGGGGGCGTATTTGGGGGGGAACATGGTGAACTCTCCTGGGTGAATGAAGGTGAAAGGGAAGCAAGGACTCCAGCCGCTCAGCGGCCGATCTGCTGCACGGCGGCGGCCGCGAGGTACAGGCCCGCGCCAAACACGGCATGGTTGGTCAGGCTGCGCGCGCAGTTTTTGAGCGGCGTGGGCGTCTTGCGGGCCGCGAAGCCCAGCCCCATGGCGGGCTGCATCACGAACAGCGGCACGGCCACGGTGCCCACGCCGAAGGCGAGCGCGGGCCACAGCGTGGGGGCCTGCAGCCAGCCGCCCGGCAAGGCCGCCAGCAGCCCGGCGAAGGCGATGCCCACGAGGTAGTGCACCAGCCAGCCCAGGCCGCGCTCGCCCGCCAACGGCGCGGCCTGCGCGCTGGAGGTGTGCCGCCAGCGCCCGCGCAGGCCATGCCCGGCCCAGCGGCCGAGCAGCATGAAATTCATCGTGGGCACGCCCAGGCGCTGCAACAGCAGCAGC
>JANJVX010000251.1 GCA_024709845.1 Burkholderiaceae bacterium
TGCTGGTGAGTGACCGCCACATGTGCAGTTTCATGGACAACGACAAGCTCGACCAGTTGGTTGACGGCTTGCGCGCTGCGGAGGGCCAGCAATGACCACCGCCGCACAAGTTTTGGCGCAATTCCAGGCCACGGGTGTTCAAACCTGTTTCCATGACCGCCATATCAACCCGCAAATCTACGCAGATCTGAACGGCACCAACTGGAGTCTCAAGGACTACGAAGCACGTGGCGGCTACCAAGCGCTCCGTCAAATCCTGGGCAAGGATGGCGGCGAAGGGTTGACGCAAGACCAGGTCATCGCCACGGTGAAGGAGTCCGGGCTGCGCGGCCGGGGCGGTGCGGGCTTTCCCACGGGTCTGAAGTGGAGCTTCATGCCGCGCCAGTTCCCGGGCCAGAAGCACCTGGTGTGTAACTCGGATGAAGGCGAGCCGGGCACCTGCAAGGACCGCGACATCCTGATGTACAACCCGCACATCGTCATCGAAGGCATGATCATTGCCGCGTATGCGATGGGCATCTCGCTGGGCTACAACTACATCCACGGCGAAATTTTTCAGGTGTACGAGCGCTTCGAGGCCGCGCTGGACGAGGCGCGCGCTGCAGGCTACCTGGGCGACAGCATCATGGGCAGCACGTTCAGCTTCCAGTTGCACGCCCACCACGGCTTCGGTGCCTACATCTGCGGTGAGGAAACCGCGCTGCTCGAATCGCTGGAAGGCAAGAAGGGCCAACCGCGCTTCAAGCCGCCGTTCCCGGCCAGCTTCGGCCTGTACGGCAAGCCCACCACCATCAACAACACCGAAACCTTTGCGGCCGTTCCGTGGATCATCCGCAATGGCGGTGCGGCCTATCTGGCCTGCGGCAAGCCGAACAACGGCGGCACGAAGATCTTCTCGGTCAGCGGCGATGTGGAGCGTCCCGGCAATTACGAAATTCCGTTGGGCACGCCGTTCTCGAAGCTGCTCGAACTGGCGGGCGGCGTGCGCACGGGCCGTCAGCTCAAAGCCGTGATTCCTGGTGGCTCGTCCTCCCCGGTGCTGCCGGCCTCGGTCATCATGGACTGCACCATGGACTACGACTCGATCGCCAAGGCTGGCTCCATGCTGGGTTCCGGCGCAGTGATCGTCATGGATGACAGCCGCTGCATGGTCGAATCGCTCAAGCGCCTGTCGTACTTCTACATGCACGAATCCTGCGGCCAGTGCACGCCGTGCCGTGAGGGCACGGGCTGGCTCTGGCGTCTGGTGGACCGTATCCACCGTGGCGAAGGGCGTCCCGCCGACATGGATGTGCTTGACTCCGTGGCCAGCAACATCATGGGGCGCACCATCTGCGCTCTGGGCGATGCGGCAGCCATGCCGGTGCGCGCCATGCTCAAGCACTACCGGCACGAATTCGACGCGATGATCCGCAAACCGAACCCCCAGGCCGCAACTTCTGCCTGATCGCGAGAAAAGCATATGGTTGAAATTGAACTTGACGGCCAGAAAGTGGAAGTTGCCGCCGGCAGCATGGTGATGCATGCCGCCGAAAAGGCTGGCACCTACATTCCGCATTTCTGCTACCACAAGAAGCTTTCCATCGCCGCCAGCTGCCGCATGTGCCTGGTGGAAGTCGAAAAAGCCCCCAAGCCCATGCCCGCCTGCGCCACGCCCGTGACGCAGGGCATGGTGGTGCGCACCAAGAGCGACAAGGCCATCCAGGCCCAAAAGTCGGTCATGGAATTCCTGCTCATCAACCACCCCCTCGACTGCCCGATCTGCGATCAGGGCGGTGAATGCCAGCTGCAGGATCTGGCGGTCGGCTATGGCGCATCGTCCTCGCGCTACGAGGAAGAGAAGCGCGTCGTGCCGCACAAGGATGTTGGCCCGCTGATCTCCATGCAGGAAATGTCCCGCTGCATCCACTGCACCCGCTGTGTGCGCTTCGGCCAGGAAGTGGCCGGCGTCATGGAGCTGGGGATGATCCACCGTGGCGAGCATGCCGAGATCACCACGGTGACGGGCGAGACCATCGATTCCGAGCTGTCGGGAAACATGATCGACATTTGCCCGGTTGGCGCGCTCACCAGCAAGCCGTTCCGCTACAGTGCCCGCACCTGGGAACTGTCGCGCCGCAAGTCCGTCAGCCCGCACGACTCCACTGGCTCCAACCTCATCGTCCAGGTTAAGAACCACAAGGTCATGCGCGTCCTGCCGTTCGAGAACGAGGACATCAACGAATGCTGGATCGCGGACCGCGACCGCTTCTCCTATGAAGCCCTGGGCAGTGAAGAACGCCTGCAGCGCCCCATGCTCAAGCAGGGTGGTCAGTGGATCGAAGTGGATTGGCAGACGGCCCTCGAATACGTGGTCAACGGCCTTCAATGCCTCAAGAAGGAAAAGGGTGCCGACAGCATCGGCGCCCTGGTGAGCCCGCACAGCACGCTCGAAGAGTTGTACCTGGCCGGCGCGCTGGTGCGCGGCCTGGGCAGCAACAGCATCGACTACCGCCTGCGCAATGCCGAGTTCGAAGCTTCGGCCGGCGTGCGCTGGCTGGGCCGTTCCATCGCTTCCCTGTCCACGCTGCAGTCCGTGCTCGTCGTGGGCTCCAACCTGCGCAAGGACCATCCGCTGTTCGCGCAGCGCATCCGCCAGGCGGCACGCAAGGGCTGCACGGTCACATCCATCAATGCTGTGGTGCGTGATTGGGCCATGCCCGTGGCGCACACGTTGGTGGCAGCCCCCGGCGCATGGACGCAGGCCCTGGCCGACGTGGCCGCCGCCATCGCTCAGGAGAAGGGGGTTGCCGCTCCCGTGGCGTCCGGCCAGGCGAATAATGAGACGGCACGCGCCATCGCGGCCGCGCTGCTTTCAGGCGAGCACAAGGCCGTGCTGCTGGGCAATGCTGCCGCACACCATGCGCAGGCTTCCAGCCTACTGGCCCTGGCGAACTGGATTGCCGCGCAGACCGGCGCCAGCGTCGGTTACCTCACCGAGGCCGCCAACACGGTGGGTGCGCAGTGGGTGAAAGCTGTTCCCGGCCAAGGTGGGCTCAATGCCGGTCAGATGCTGGCGGGCGGCCTCAAGGGCGTGATCCTGCTGAACAACGAGCCGGTGCTCGACAGCGCCGCTGGGGCCAAGGCCGCCGAGGCACTGGCACAGGCCGAGATGGTCGTGACCCTGAGCCCGTTCAAGACCAATATGGAATTCAGCGATGTGTTGTTGCCCATCGCTCCGTTTACCGAAACCTCGGGCAGCTTCGTCAACGCCGAAGGGCGGCTGCAGAGCTTTCACGCCGTCGTGCGCCCGTTGGGCGAAACCCGGCCCGCATGGAAGGTGCTGCGCGTGCTCGCCAACCTGCTCGACCTGCCGGGCTTCGACTTCGAGACGTCGCAGGATGTGTTGGCCAAGGCCACCGGAGTTCCGGCGGACCAGGCGCAGTCCGTGCCGGCCTCGCTGCTCGACAACACCACGCAGGCCGCCCTGCAGGCCGCGCCTTCCGGCGCAGCCGATCCGGTAGTGGCCTCGATCTACCAGCTCGATGGCCTGGTACGCCGCGCCACGTCCCTGCAACTGACCGCCGATGCCCGTCTGGCACGTGAAGGAGCCGCGGCATGATCGACGCGATCTACAACTTCGGTCTGAATCTGCTCGCCCAAGGCTGGTGGACAGGGGCCGCCTGGCCCGTGATCTGGAACCTCATCAAGATCGTCGTCGTGCTGCTGCCTTTGATGGGCGCGGTGGCCTACATCACGCTGTGGGAGCGCAAACTCCTGGGCTTCATGCAGGTGCGCCATGGCCCCAATCGCGTGGGGCCCCTGGGCCTGCTACAGCCGATTGCCGACGCGCTCAAGCTGCTGACCAAGGAAATCATTCAGCCCTCGGCAGCGGCCAAAGGTTTGTTCATCCTCGGGCCGGTGATGGCGATCATGCCGGCGCTTGCCGCCTGGGTGGCGATTCCGTTCGGCCCTGAACTGGCCCTGGCAAACATCAACGCCGGACTGCTGCTGGTCATGGCCATCACCTCCATCGAGGTCTATGGCGTCATCATTGCGGGCTGGGCCTCGAATTCCAAGTACGCCTTTCTCGGTGCCCTGCGTGCTTCGGCCCAGATGGTGAGCTATGAAATCGCCATGGGTTTCTGCTTCTTGGTGGTCATCATGGTCACGGGCAGCATGAACTTGACGGAGATCGTGCTGAGCCAGACGCGCGGTACCGGCGCCAGTATGGGCCTCCCGTTCCTGTCGTGGAACTGGTTGCCGCTGCTGCCCATCTGCGTGGTCTACATGATTTCGGCCGTGGCCGAAACCAACCGCCATCCCTTCGACGTGGTCGAGGGCGAAGCCGAAATCGTGGCCGGCCACATGGTCGAGTATTCGGGCATGGGTTTTGCCATTTTCTTCCTGGCTGAATACGCCAGCATGTGGCTGGTGTCCATCCTGGCCGTGCTGATGTTCTTCGGCGGCTGGCAGGCCCCTGTCGCGGCGCTGGATTTCATTCCAGGCTGGATCTGGCTGGGTATCAAGACCTTCGTGATGATCTCCATGTTCATCTGGATCCGGGCCACCTTCCCCCGGTTCCGCTATGACCAGATCATGCGCCTGGGCTGGAAGATCTTCATTCCCGTCACCCTGGTGTGGCTGCTCATTGTCGGGGGCTGGTTGCTCTCGCCGTGGAATATCTGGAAATAAGCGGGGACCTACGAATGGCTGCCGTTGCTGCTGCATCTCTCTCACTCCGGGACTTTTTCAAGAGTTTCCTGCTGGTCGAGCTCGTCAAGGGCATGGCCCTGACGGGACGCTATGCCCTGCGCCGCAAGGTCACAGTGCAATTCCCCGAGGAAAAAACTCCCTTGTCGCCGCGTTTTCGTGGTCTGCATGCCCTGCGCCGTTATGACAACGGCGAGGAGCGCTGTATCGCCTGCAAGCTGTGCGAGGCCGTGTGCCCGGCCATGGCGATCACCATCGAGTCCGATGTGCGGGACGATGGTTCGCGCCGTACAACGCGTTACGACATCGACCTGACCAAGTGCATCTTCTGCGGATTCTGCGAAGAGAGCTGTCCGGTGGACTCCATCGTTGAAACGCAAATCTTCGAATACCACGGAGAGAAGCGCGGCGACCTGTATTTCACCAAGGACATGCTGCTGGCCGTCGGTGACCGCTACGAAGGCGAAATCGCCGCCGCCAAGGCTGCGGACGCCAAGTACCGCTAAAGCGCCGCGCATCCCCCAGCCAGACCTCTACAAAGAACCGATTCATGGACGCCAAGACTGGTTTTTTCTATCTCTTCTCGGTTGTGCTGCTGTACGCAGCCTTCCGGGTGATTTCAGCGCGCAACCCGGTGCATGCCGTGCTGCACCTGATCCTTGCGTTCTCGCAGGCCTCGGGTTTGTGGTTCCTGCTCAAGGCAGAGTTTCTGGCGATCGCGCTGGTGCTCGTGTACCTCGGAGCGGTGATGGTGCTGTTCCTGTTCGTGGTGATGATGCTTGACATTGATGTCGAGGGCATGCGCCAGGGCTTCTGGCGCCACTTTCCGCTGGCCGCCACCATCGGCGCCTTGATCGCGTTCGAGATGGCCGTAGTGCTCATGGGTGGTTTCCGGGGTGTCGAGGAGCCCAAGGCCGTGGCCGCTGCGGTGAATGCCGCCGGGCAGGCGGTCGCCCTCTCCAACACCAAGGAACTGGGCCTGCTGATGTATACGCGCTATCTCTATCCGGTGGAGATCGCGGCCGTGATCCTGCTGGTGGCGATGATCGCCGCTATTGCCCTGACCCTGCGCAGCCGCAAGGACACCAAGGCCATCAACCCGGCCATCCAGGTCCGCGTGCGCGCCGCCGACCGGATGCACATCGTGAAAATGGCTGCGACACAACAAGCGCCAGAGGCCAGCGCAGACGAGTCGGCAGTTGAGGAGAAAAAAGCATGACGCCTACGCTGGGCCACTTCCTGACACTCGGGGCCATGCTGTTCGCCCTGGCCGTTGTCGGGATCTTTCTGAACCGCAAGAACCTCATCGTGTTGCTAATGGCCATCGAGCTGATGCTGCTGGCCGTCAACATGAATTTCGTTGCCTTCTCGCATTACCTGGGGGATATGCACGGACAGGTGTTCGTGTTCTTCATCCTGACGGTGGCCGCGGCCGAATCGGCCATCGGTCTTGCCATCCTGGTGCTGCTGTTCCGCAACAAGTCCAACATCGATGCGGAATCCCTCGACACCCTTCAGGGTTGAGTCTCCGGACATGCAAGGTTCGCAACAATGAGTCAAACCCTCTCTGCTTCAACGCTTCTGGCCGTACCGCTGGCACCGCTCGCGGGTGCCGTGCTGGCCGGTATCTTTGGCACGACCTTCGGCGGCAACTGGATCGGCCGCCGTCTGAGCCATACCCTCACCATCCTGGGCGTGCTCGTGGCCTTCGTCCTGTCGGCGATGACGCTCAAGAGCGTCGCGCTTGATGGCGCGCGCTTCAACGAAACCATCTACACTTGGATGGTCGTGGGTGGCCTGAAAATGGAAGTGGGCTTCCTGATCGATAGCCTCACCGCCATGATGATGTGCGTGGTGACCTTCGTGTCGCTGATGGTCCACATCTACACCATCGGCTACATGGAAGAGGATGACGGCTACAACCGCTTCTTCGCCTACATCTCGCTGTTCACCTTCTCCATGCTCATGCTGGTCATGAGCAACAACCTGCTGCAGCTCTTCTTCGGATGGGAAGCCGTGGGCCTGGTGTCCTACCTGCTGATCGGCTTCTGGTTCAACAAGCCCACTGCCATCTTCGCCAACATGAAAGCCTTCCTGGTCAACCGCGTGGGTGACTTCGGCTTCATTCTTGGCATCGGCCTCATCGCGGCTTATACCGGCACGTTGAACTATGGCGAGGTGTTTGCCAAGGCAGGCGAACTCGGAGCGATCGAATTCCCGTGGTATGTCCTGGGGCAGGACATGATGCTCATCACCGTGATCTGCATCTGTCTGTTCATTGGCGCCATGGGCAAGTCTGCGCAGTTCCCGCTGCACGTCTGGCTGCCCGACTCGATGGAAGGTCCGACACCCATCTCCGCATTGATCCACGCGGCGACCATGGTCACGGCAGGCATCTTCATGGTGGCGCGCATGTCGCCGCTGTTCGAACTGTCGGACGCCGCGTTGAACTTCATCCTGATCATTGGCGCGATCACGGCCTTGTTCATGGGCTTTCTGGGGATCATCCAGAACGACATCAAACGCGTGGTGGCCTATTCCACGCTGTCGCAGCTGGGCTACATGACCGTGGCACTGGGTGCATCGGCCTATTCGGTGGCCGTGTTCCACCTGATGACACATGCCTTCTTCAAGGCGTTGCTGTTTCTTGCGGCGGGCTCCGTGATCATCGGCATGCACCATAACCAGGACATTCGCTGGATGGGTGGCGTACGCAAGTACATGCCGATCACCTGGATCACATCGCTGCTGGGTTCGCTGGCCTTGATCGGGACACCGCTGTTTGCCGGTTTCTATTCCAAGGACAGCATCATCGAAGCCGTGCATTTCAGTCAGTTGCCGGCTGCCGGTTTTGCCTATTTCGCCGTGCTGGCAGGTGTTTTCATCACCGCGTTCTATTCCTTCCGCATGTACTTCCTGGTCTTCCATGGCAAGGAGCGTTTCGACCAGAACCCCGACGCACACCACCACCATGACGACCATGGTCACCACGATGAGCACCATGAACCCCATGAGTCTCCGTGGGTGGTGACAGTGCCCCTGGTGTTGCTCGCAATACCTTCGGTGGTGATCGGTTTCATGACCATCCAGCCCATGCTGTTCGGCGACTTCTTCAAGGATGTGATCTTTGTGGACGCGGCCCGCCACCCGGCGATGGCCAAGCTGGCGGAGATCTTCCATGGCCCGGTGGGTATGGCACTGCATGGTTTGCAAACCGCGCCGTTCTGGCTGGCCCTGGCGGGTGTAGCGGCGGCCTATTACATGTACATGGTCAACCCGGCATTGCCTGCAGCGATCAAGCGTACCTTCCAGCCGATCCATACCCTGCTGGAGAACAAGTACTACCTCGACTGGATCAATGAAAACATTCTGGCGCGCGGAGCCCGTGCCTTGGGTGTGGGTCTGTGGAAGGGCGGTGACCAGGCGGTGATCGACGGCGCATTGGTCAATGGTTCCTGGAAGATCGTGGGCTGGATCGCCGGACTGGTGCGGCGGGTGCAGACGGGTTTCGTCTTCCACTACGCGCTGGTCATGATTCTGGGCATCTTCGTGCTCATGACGTATTTCGTCGTGCTCAACAAGTAGGAGAAGAACAAAAATGGGTTTGTTGAGTCTTGCTATCTGGACGCCCATCGCGTTCGGTGTTCTGCTGCTGGCTTTCGGCAGCGACAAGCATGCCGGTGCCGTGCGCTGGCTGGCCCTGGTGGGCGCCCTGGTGGGATTTGCCGTCACACTGCCTCTCTACAGCGGCTTCCAACTCGGCACGGCTGCCATGCAGTTCGTCGAGAAGGCCTCCTGGATCGAGAGTTTCAACATCTTCTATCACCTCGGTGTTGATGGCATCTCGTTCTGGTTCGTCCCGCTCACCGCATTCATCACGGTCATCGTCGTGATTGCCTCGTGGGAATCGATCACCGAGCGCGTGAATCAGTACATGGGTGCGTTTCTCATCCTGTCGGGCCTGATGATCGGTGTGTTCGCCGCGATCGACGGCATGCTGTTCTACGTGTTCTTCGAGGCCACGCTGATCCCGATGTACCTCATCATCGGCATCTGGGGTGGTCCCAACAAAATTTACGCGGCCTTCAAGTTCTTCCTCTATACGCTGCTCGGCTCGCTGCTGATGCTGATCGCGTTGATCTACCTGTACAACAAGTCGGGTGGCAGTTTCGACATCGCCACCTGGCACCAGCTGCCGCTGGGCGCTGGCGTGCAGACGCTGCTGTTCTTCGCCTTCTTCGCGGCCTTCGCTGTGAAGGTGCCCATGTGGCCGGTACATACCTGGCTCCCCGACGTGCACGTCGAGGCCCCCACGGGCGGTTCCGCCGTGCTGGCCGCCATCATGCTGAAGCTGGGTGCCTACGGCTTCCTGCGCTTCTCGCTGCCCATCGCTCCCGATGCCTCGCGCGAATGGGCGTGGCTCATGATCGCGCTGTCGCTCATCGCCGTGATCTACGTGGGCCTGGTGGCCATGGTGCAGAAGGACATGAAGAAGCTCGTGGCTTATTCGTCTGTGGCGCACATGGGCTTCGTGACCCTCGGTTTCTTCATCTTCAACGACCTTGGCGTTTCGGGCGGCATCGTGCAGATGATCGCGCACGGCTTCGTCTCCGCCGCGATGTTCCTTTCCATCGGCGTGCTCTACGACCGTGTGCATTCGCGCGAGATCGCGGACTATGGCGGCGTGGTCAACACCATGCCCAATTTCACGGCCTTCGCGCTGCTGTTCACCATGGCGAACTGCGGCCTGCCCGGCACCGCCGGCTTCGTGGGCGAGTGGATGGTGATCCTGGGCGCCGTCAAGGCCAATTTCTGGATCGGCATGATGGCCGCCACCGCGCTGATCTTCGGTGCCGCCTACAGCCTCTGGATGTTCAAGCGCGTCTACCTTGGCGCGCCCGGCAACGCGCACGTGAAGGCACTGCTGGACATCAGCAGCCGCGAATTCTTCGTCATGGCCTTGCTGGCGATCGCCGTGCTGTACATGGGCCTGTACCCACGCCCCTTCACGGATGTGATGGACACCTCCGTGACCGAGCTGCTCAAGCATGTGGCACTGTCCAAGCTGAACTGACCAGACTGAACTGAGAGACCGAGATGATTGACAACATCAGTTGGCTTGCAATTTACCCGGAGATCGTTCTTCTGGTCATGGCCTGCGTGATTGCGCTGGTGGACCTGGGCGTCTCCAGCCCGCGCCGCACCGCAACCTATGTGCTGACCATGCTCACGCTTGCCGTCGTGGCAGTCCTGCAGGGCGTGTATGCCAGCAGTGGCAACACCTTCTATGGTTTCGGCAACATGGTCGTCAGCGACGCCATGGGCAACTGGCTCAAGTGCTTTGCCACCGTGGCCATGATGGTGACGCTGGTCTATGGCCGTCCTTATGCCGCAGACCGCGGCATGTTGCGCGGCGGCGAGCTGTTCACGCTCGGCATGTTCTCCCTGCTGGGCATGTTCATCATGATCGGCGGCAACAATTTCCTGGTGATCTATCTCGGCCTTGAGTTGCTCACCCTGTCGAGCTACGCGCTTGTGGCATTGCGTCGCGACCATGCCACTGCGACAGAGGCCGCCATGAAGTACTTCGTGCTGGGCGCCATGGCCAGTGGTTTCCTGCTGTACGGCATGTCCATGATGTACGGCGCCACGGGGTCGCTGGACATTGGCGAAGTCTTCAAGGCCATCAATTCCGGCCAGGTCCGCCATCAGGTGCTGGTTTTCGGGCTGGTCTTCATCGTTGCCGGTTTGGCCTTCAAGCTGGGTGCCGTGCCATTCCACATGTGGGTGCCTGATGTGTACCACGGCGCACCAACGGCCGTTACCCTGATGATCGGCGGTGCGCCCAAGCTGGCGGCGTTTGCCATCGTCATGCGCCTGCTGGTCGATGGCATGCTGCCCTTGGCGATTGACTGGCAGCAGATGCTGGCGGTTCTTGCCATCGGTTCGCTGCTTGTCGGAAATCTGGCCGCCATTGCGCAAACCAATTTCAAGCGGATGCTGGCGTACTCCACGATCTCGCAAATGGGTTTTGTGTTGCTTGGCCTGATGTCCGGCGTTGTTCGTGGCCATGTGGATGCTTCGACCGTCGAAGCGGCCTACAGCGCTTCGATGTTCTATGTGGTGACCTACGTGCTGACCACCCTGGCAGCCTTCGGCGTCATCTTGCTGCTGGCCCGCGAAGGCTTTGAAAGCGAGGAAATCGCCGATATGGCTGGCCTGAACCAGCGCAGCCCGTTGTATGCCGGGGTTCTGGCCGTGTGCCTGTTCTCCATGGCCGGTATTCCCCCGCTGGTCGGTTTCTATGCGAAGCTGTCCGTGCTCCAGGCCTTGCTGGCATCCGGCCAGACGGCCTATACGGTGATGGCGGTCTTTGCCGTGATGATGTCGTTGATCGGCGCTTTCTACTATCTGCGCGTGGTCAAGGTCATGTACTTTGATGCCCCCCTGACGGCCACCTCGGTATCGGCACCACTCGATGTGCGCGTCGTGCTGACACTCAATGGGGCGTTGTTGCTGGTTCTTGGCTTGCTGCCCGGCGGCCTGATGGCCTTGTGCGCTGACGCGATCATGCGCTCTCTGGCATCGTGAGCGGCCGCACCCCACAGGTTCTGCCGTGACGCAATCCGGTTTTATCTGGCTCGTGATCCTGGCGGCTTGCGTTGCCGCCAATCTGCCTTTCGTGAACCAGCGCATTCTGGCCGTGGGCCCCGCGCTGGCTCCCCACAAGAAGCTGCTGGTGCGGCTGTCTGAACTCGTGGTTCTCTACTTTCTGGTGGGCGGCCTGGCTTGGGTGCTGGAGCAGCGCGTCGGTCAGCGGGCACCCCAGGGGTGGGAGTTCTACGCCATCACGGCGTCACTGTTCATCACCCTGGCATTTCCTGGGTTCGTGTACCGCTATCTGGTACGCCGCCGCCGTTGACACCCTGCTGCACGGCCGCACTGTATGAAGGTGCTCGATCTTCGTTGCCAGCAAGACCACGCCTTTGAAGGCTGGTTTGCCGGCGAGCAGGACTACCTGGATCAGCGCCAGCGCGGACTGCTGCAGTGCCCGCTGTGTGGCACCAGCGACGTGCACAAGACACTCAGCGCGCCCCGCATCAACCGGGGAGGCCGGGGCAAAGAGGGGGCCGCATCGGCGCCCCGGGTGCCTGCCGATCCGGGTGCCGCCCAGAACTCCGAATCTGCCGTCTCGGTACCGGCTCAGGCCGCATGGTTGCAGGCCGCGCGCAGGATGCTGGCACAGGCGGAAGATGTGGGCCCCCGTTTCGCCGATGAAGCGCGGCGCATGCACCGGGGCGAAACACCGGAACGCACCATCAAGGGCGAGGCCAGTGTTGCGGATGCGGTGCAGCTTCTCGACGAAGGCATTGCCGTACTCCCCTTGTCAGCCGCCGCCACAGAAACCCTGCACTGAAACCCCTGCCGGGTTTTGCCCGTGCCCGGACAGAACGGGCAGACCATCCCACGCACTGCCACCGCAAGCCCCGCCGGGAGGTATGGGCGCCAGCAGTGCCCTGTCAGGGGGCGGGGTGCCGTCAGACAGCAAACTGCAGTGCGGCCAGGCGTGCGTATACACCATTGCGTGCCAGCAGATCCGCATGGCGCCCTTGCTCCACAATACGGCCATGCTCCATCACCACGATGCGGTCGGCGTTCTGCACGGTGGCAAGGCGGTGAGCGATCACCAGCGTGGTTCGCTGCCCGGCGTGGCTGCGCATGGCGGAATCCAGAGCGGCCTGCACCACGCGCTCGCTCTCGGCGTCGAGGGCGCTCGTTGCTTCATCCAGCAGCAGCAGGGGAGGGTTTTTGAGCATGGCGCGCGCGATGGCGATGCGCTGACGCTGTCCGCCGGAAAGGCGCACTCCGCGCTCGCCCAGGAAGGTGTCATACCCTTGTGGAAGCGCTTGCAGAAAGTCATGCGCAAAGGCGTCGCGGGCCGCTGCCACCACCTCGTCGTCCGTCGCATCGGGCCGTCCATAGCGGATGTTGTCCCGCGCGCTCGACGAAAAGATCACGGCATCCTGGGGCACGGTTCCAATCTTGCCGCGCAAATCTTGAAGCGCCAGGTGGCGGATGTCGGTCCCCTCCACCCGGATGCAGCCCGGCACCAGGGCGTCCGTGGCATCGATGTCATAGAAACGCTGCAGCAGCTGGAACACCGTGGTTTTACCCGCACCACTGGCCCCCACCAGTGCCACCGTCTCGCCGGGCCGTAGCTCAAGGCTGAAATCCTGCAGCGCCGCCTGGGTGGGGCGTGAAGGGTAGTGAAAATTCACGTTCTCGAACTGGATACTCAGTCCGCGCTCCGTGGCGGGCAAGCGGACCGGGGCGCTCGGCGATGCCACGGGGGATTGGCTCGCCAGCAGTTCCATCAGCCGCTCGGTCGCACCGGCCGCCCGCAGCAAATCACCATACACCTCCCCCAGCACCGCCACCGCACCGGCGAAGATGGCCACATACAAGGCCGCCTGCCCCAGCTGGCCCGCGCTGAGCTTGCCCGCCAGAACGGCCTGTGTGCCCTGGAACAAGCCCCACAGCACCAATGCTGCATTGGCGATGATGATGAATGCCACCAGCATCGAGCGCGCGCGTGAGCGCCGCACGGCAGTCTGGAATGCGTCGTCGGTCGATCGGTCAAACCGTGCGGACTCGCGCTGCTCCGCCGTGTAGCTTTGCACCACCGGAATGGCGTTCAACACCTCGGCTGCGATGGCGCTGGAGTCGGCCACGCGGTCCTGGCTGGCCCGCGAAAGCCGCCGCACGCGGCGCCCAAACCAGGTGGCCGGCAGCACCACCAGCAGCACCACCATCAGCACCAGCGTCATCACATAGGGGTGCGTCCACGCCAGCACGGCCAGGGCCCCCAGTCCCATCACCGCGTTGCGCAGCCCCATGCTCAAAGACGAGCCCACCACCGTCTGCACCAGCGTGGTGTCCGTCGTCAGGCGGCTGAGCACCTCCCCGGTCTGCGTGCTCTCGAAAAACGCCGGGCTCTGGCGCAGGATGTGCGCATAGACCGCGTTACGCAGGTCGGCCGTGATGCGCTCGCCCAGCCAGCTCACCAGGTAAAAGCGCGCCGCGCTGAACACCCCCAGCGCCACGGCCACGCCAAACAGCGCAAGGAAATGCTCACGCAGCGCCAGCACCTGGGCACCACGGCCGGATGGTGCCAGCCCGCCGTCGATCAGGCTGCGCAGTGCCACCGGAAACAGCAGTGTGGCCACGGCCGCAAGCACCAGAAAAACCAGTGCCAGTGCGATACGTGCACGGTACGGGCGCATGAAAGGGAGCAATCCCGAGAGCGAACGGGGCGCGCCCTGGGGCGGCTGGGAAGTGGAAGAACGCATCTCCGAAGTGTAGGGCGGCGGCCCGAAGACGGATGGCGAGGGGGAATTGAGCTATCAAAAAAGAAGCATCAAAACCAATCACCATAAAGCTTAGCGATACCTTCCAAGTGCGGAGCAGGGCGCAGTACCTACGCATGACTACCTAGTAGCAATAGTACATAAGGCCCATTACTGAAGGGATTTATACATAGGAGTTAGCACCGGTGCCTGCACGGGGAGGCGCACCTACGATCCGCCCCAGCCAATAGTTCCGGCGCGACGTCCATCACGGGGTCGCCCATCCATCCCTACGGAGCGATCCACGCGCAATGAGCGACGTCATACTTGAAACCCACAGCCTGACCAAAGAGTTCAAGGGCTTTACCGCTGTCAGCGAGGTGAACCTGTCCGTGCACCGGGGCGCCCTCCATGCGCTGATCGGACCCAACGGCGCAGGCAAGACCACCTGCTTCAACCTGCTGACCAAGTTCCTGGTTCCGACCTCGGGCCAGATCCTGTTCAACGGCTACGACATCACCTCCGAGCAGCCCGCACAGATTGCGCGGCGCGGCGTGATCCGGTCCTTTCAGATCTCGGCGGTGTTCCCGCATCTGACCCTGCTGGAAAACGTGCGCCTGGGCCTGCAGCGCAAGCTGGGCACCTCGTTCCACTTCTGGCGCAGCGAGCGCAGCCTGCGCCAGCTCGACGACCGGGCCATGCAGCTGCTGGCCGAAGTGGGCCTGGAGGAACTGGCCGACGAACTCACGGTGAACCTGCCCTATGGCCGCAAGCGTGCGCTGGAGATCGCCACCACCTTGTCGATGGAGCCCGAACTGATGCTGCTCGACGAGCCCACGCAGGGCATGGGCCACGAGGACGTGGACCGCGTCACGCAACTCATCAAGAAGGTATCGGCAGGGCGAACCATTCTGATGGTGGAACACAACATGAAGGTCGTCTCCACCATCGCCGACCGCATCACCGTCCTGCAACGCGGAGCTGTGCTGGCCGAAGGGCCCTACGAAGAAGTCTCGAACAACCCCCAAGTCATGGAAGCCTACATGGGCACAACCGATGGCCAACTGCAGGGAGCGCACTGAGATGGGCACCCCCGCACTCGAAATCAAGAACCTCGAAGCCTGGTACGGCGAATCCCATGTGCTGCACGGCGTGGACATCGTCGTGCAGCCCGGCGAGGTGGTCACGCTGCTGGGCCGCAACGGCGCGGGCCGCACCACCACCCTGCGCTCCATCATGGGGCTGACCGGCGCGCGCAAAGGCTCGGTCAAGATCAACGGCGTGGAAACCATCCACATGCCCACGCACCGCATCGCACACCTGGGCGTGGGCTACTGCCCGGAAGAGCGGGGCATCTTCTCCAGCCTGTCGTGCGAAGAGAACCTGCTGCTGCCGCCCGCGCTCAAAACCGGCTCGCAGGGCATGTCGCTCGACGAAATCTACGCCATGTTTCCCAACCTGGCCGAGCGCAAGAACAGCCAGGGCACGCGCCTGTCGGGCGGCGAGCAGCAGATGCTGGCTGTCGCCCGCATCCTGCGCACCGGCGCCAACCTGCTGCTGCTCGACGAAATCTCCGAAGGCCTGGCGCCCGTCATCGTGCAGGCACTGGCCCGCATGATCACCATGCTGCGCGAGAAGGGCTACACCGTGGTCATGGTGGAGCAGAACTTCCGTTTCGCTGCCCCCCTTGCCGACCGCTTCTACGTCATGGAGCACGGAGGTATCGCCCTGCAGTTCGGTGCGTCCGAACTGGAGGAAAAGATGCCCGTACTCACCGAACTGCTGGGCGTCTGAGCCCTTCAGAACCTTCCCGTTTTTCCAACCACACCGACAGGAGACACATCCATGAAAAACAAACTCACCATGCTCGCCCTGATGCTGGGCGCCGCCGGCCTGGCAACCCCGGCGCTCGCCCAGGACAAGGTCAAGATCGGCTTCACCACCGACATGTCCAGCCTCTACTCCGACGTGGAAGGCAAGAACGGTGCAATGGCCATCCAGATGGCGATCGACGACTTTGGCGGCAAGGTGCTGGGCATGCCCATTGAATTGCTGACCGCAGACCACCAGAACAAGGCCGACATCGCCGCCTCCAAGGCCCGTGAATGGGTCGATACCCAGAACGTGACCATGCTGTTCGGCGGCACCAACTCGGGCACGGCACTGGCCATGGCCAAGGTGGCCGAGGAGAAAAAGCGCGTGTACTTCAACAGCGGCGCGGGCAGCTCCGCGCTGACCAATGCGCAGTGCTCCCCCTACACCGTGCACTACGCCTACGACACCGTGGCACTGGCCAAGGGCGCGGGCGGCGCCATCGTGGAAGCCGGTGGCAAGAACTGGTTTTTCCTGACGGCGGACTACGCATTCGGCCAGGCACTGGAGGCCGACGCCTCCAACGTGGTCAAGGGCAAGGGCGGCACCGTGGTGGGCTCGGTGCGCCACCCCTTGAATGCCTCCGATTTCTCTTCGTTCCTGCTGCAGGCCAAGAGCTCCAAGGCCCAGGTGCTGGCCATGGCCAATGCCGGGGGCGACCTGATCAACTCGATCAAGGCCGCCAAGGAGTTCGGCATCTCCAAGGACATGAAGATGACCGCCTTGCTGATGTTCATCAGCGACGTGCACAGCATGGGCCTGCGCAACACCGAAGGCCTGCAGTTCGTGGACAGCTGGTATTGGGATCAGGACGAAGACTCGCGCAAGTTCGCCAACCGCTTCTTCGAAAAGGCCAAGCGCATGCCCACGTCGATCCAGGCCGCCGACTACTCGGCCACCACGACCTACCTCAAGGCCGTCGAGGCCGCCAAGTCGACCGATGCCGACAAGGTGATGGCCGAGCTGCGCAAGATGAAGATCAACGACTTCTACGCCAAGGGTGGCGTGATCCGTCCGGACGGCCGCATGGTGCACGACCTCTTCCTGGTCGAAGTCAAGAAGCCTGCCGAGTCCACCAAGCCCTGGGACTATTTCAAGATCGTGAAGAAGCTGCCCGGCGACCAGGTGTTCACCACCAAGGCCGAGAGCAAGTGCGCGCTCTGGAAGTAACCCCCCCGATCTGAACCCCTCCCCACCCCCAAGCCTCCCATGGAAATCTTCGGTGTTTCATTGCCTGGCCTGTTGAGCCAGCTCCTTCTGGGGCTGGTCAACGGATCGTTTTACGCAATCCTCAGCCTCGGGCTCGCCGTGATCTTCGGCCTGCTCAACGTCATCAACTTCGCGCACGGTGCGCTGTTCATGATGGGAGCGGTGCTGACCTGGATGGCCATGAACTACTTCGGCATCAACTACTGGGTGATGCTGCTGCTGGCGCCGCTGGTGGTGGGGGTCTTTGGGGTTCTGATCGAGCGGCTGCTGCTGCGCTGGATCTACAAGCTCGACCATCTGTATGGTCTGCTGCTCACGCTCGGGCTGACGCTGCTGATCGAAGGCGTCTTCCGCTCCATCTATGGCGTTTCGGGCCTGGGGTACGACACGCCCGAGCTGCTCGAAGGCGCCACCAACCTGGGCTTCATGTACATGCCTAACTACCGCGCCTGGGTGGTGGTGGCGTCGATTGGCGTGTGCATCGGCACCTGGTACGTGATTGAAAAGACCAAGCTGGGCGCCTACCTGCGCGCAGGCACCGAGAACCCGCGCTTGGTGGAGGCCTTCGGCATCAATGTGCCGGTGATGATCACGCTCACCTACGCCTTTGGCGCCGCGCTGGCGGCGTTCGCCGGGGTGCTGTCCGCGCCGGTGTACCAGGTGTCGCCGCTCATGGGGCAGAACCTCATCATCGTGGTGTTCGCCGTGGTGGTGATCGGGGGCATGGGTTCCATCATGGGCTCCATCCTCACCGGGCTGGGCCTGGGGGTCATCGAAGGGTTCACCAAGGTGTTCTATCCCGAGGCTTCGTCCACCGTGGTGTTCGTCATCATGGTCATCGTCCTTCTCATCCGCCCCGCCGGCCTGTTCGGCAAGGAAAAGTAAGGGGCCATCCGCATGAAAACCAACAACATTGCTTTCGTGGGTTACGGCCTGCTGCTGCTCGGCCTGCTCGTCGCACCCTTCCTCGGGGCCTATCCCATCTTCGTGATGAAGCTGATGTGCTTTGCGCTGTTTGCGTCGGCCTTCAACCTGCTTCTGGGCTACACCGGCATGCTGTCCTTCGGCCATGCCGCCTTCCTGGGCGGCTCGGCCTACATGACGGGCCACGCGCTCAAGGTCTGGGCCGTCACGCCTGAAATCGGCCTGCTGCTGGGCACGGTGGGCGGTGGCCTGCTGGGCCTGATCGTGGGATTCTTCGCCATCCGCCGCCAGGGCATCTATTCAACGATGATCACCCTCGCACTGGCGCAGATGCTGTTCTTTGTGTGCCTGCAGGCCCCGTTCACCGGGGGCGAGGATGGCCTGCAGGGCGTCCCCCGTGGCAAGCTCTTCGGCCTGGTCGATCTGCAGGACGACCTGGTCATGTACTACCTGGTGCTGGTCATCGTGGTTGCCGCCTTCCTGCTGATCGTGCGCACCATCCATTCGCCCTTCGGCCAGGTGCTCAAGGGTATCAAGGAGAACGAACCCCGGGCCATTTCGCTGGGCTACGACACCCAGCGCTTCAAGCTGCTGGCCTTTGTGCTGTCGGCCGCACTGGCCGGCCTGGCGGGCTCGCTCAAGACACTGGTGCTGGGCTTTGCCACCCTCAGCGATGTGCACTGGACATCCTCAGGCCATGTGGTGCTGATGACCCTGGTGGGCGGCCTGGGCACGCTGTCGGGGCCCCTGGTCGGCTCTGCCGTGGTGGTGCTGATGGAAAACAAACTCGGCGAGGTCGGCGCCTTCCTGGCCTCTGCCTCGGGTGTGGAATGGTTCAACACCCTGGGCGAATCGGTCACCATGGTCACCGGGCTGATTTTCGTGGTCTGCGTCTTGGCATTCCGCCGGGGCATCATGGGTGAAATCATTGCGCTGCTGGCGCGCCTGCGGGTGGGCCGCCAGGTCTGAACCACCCCAGCCTACAGACGCAGCGGCCGGGCGTACCCGGTCATCTCCAGGTAGCCCTGGCCCGCCAGGGTTCCCTCTGCCGCATGCAGGGTGGACAGGCCCTCCCAGTAGATCGCCCCGGTCGATCCGCTGCTGTCAAGCTCCTGCGCGTCCACCCGTGCACGCACCTCGAACCGGCCCACGGGCGTGCTCACCTGCCACTGCACCGGGTAGCGCGCGCCACTGTGCGGGCTGTGCCACCAGCGCAGCGGCACAAAGGCCACGGCGTCCGCATCAAACGCCTGCACAGGCTGCCCCGCAGCCCTGAAGGAGCCCCCCGCCCACAGCGCCGAGCCATCGGCGCGCCGCAGGCGGAACGCCGTGAGCGCGCTGCCATCGTGCAGGTTCATGCCGATCCAGTCCCAGCCCACGGCTTCGGGGTGCATCAGGGCTTCGCTCCATTCGTGGTCCAGCCAGGCGCGGGCGCTGGCGGCATCCATCGCCATGCGCCGCCCCTGCAGCACGATGCTGCCCCGCACCTGCAATTGCGGCTGGCTGTAGTAGTAGCTGGCCTGCTCCGGCTGCGGCCCCTTGCGCGACAGCCCTTGCCGGCCCTGCAGTAGCAGCGGCTGGGTGGTGTCAAAAAGCAGGTCCAGCCCGAAGCCCGTGCCCTCGATGCGGGCTGCATACCGGCTGCCTGCCGGGGCCGCACCAGGCAGGTCGGTGCGCGTCAGCGTCCAGCCGTGCAGCCGCACAAGCGTGTCGGCCTCGCTCGCCTGTGCCACGCCAAACCCGGCGCGGGCAATGCGCTCGTCGTGGTGCAGGCGCTGGCCCTGCACGTCGGTCAGGGCCGCGTGGGCAAACAGCAGTTGCTTGGCCGCAAAGGCCGAGCGCAGGCCCTGCGTGGCATCCACGCGCGAGCGGAAGAACGT
>JANJVX010000209.1 GCA_024709845.1 Burkholderiaceae bacterium
GGATTTCCATCCCCGCCATCGGATAGCGCCAGGCCAGCGTGCCGTCGCCGTCCTCGGTCCACTCCAGGATGTCGATGAACTGTTTCTTGATGAAGTCCATGAGGGCCATGCGGTGCTCCCGGTTGCAGTAGAAGGGATGAATTAACGTGACCGGCCATCATAGAACAGCCGATGCCGTGCAGATTGCCGCGATTTTCGGCGTTTGCGTGACGGATTGCGGATTTTTGGGGGGCCGTACGGCGCCGTCCACAGCGCATGAAAGCTATGCCGGTGGTAGGGAGGATCAATGACCGATGCAATTGAGAGCGATTATCATTTGATCAGGCCATCGCACCCGATGGCGACACCCTTGGAAGGAGCCCGCCATGTCCCGCATCCGCCGCGTTGCAGTCCAGAACAAGACCATGCTGATGAAGACCGGCAGCTACTACGCCATCCACATCTGCGTGGCGGCACTGGTGGCCTATGCCGTCACCGGCAACCTGTGGGCCTCGCTCACGCTCAGCCTGCTCGAACCCACGGTGCAGGCGGTGGCGTTTTTCTTCCACGAGAAAGCCTGGGAGCGCGCCGGACAGCGCAAGGCGCAGGCTGCCGACGCCACGCTGGCGAACGCTTGAGGGAATCAATTCTTAATGCTCCCTTCGCGACACCCGTGACGAATGAAACTGGTGCGCCCCTGGCCAGGGCCGCCGCGCAAGGGCCGCCCCGCCGCGCTGGCGGCGTCTCCCCTCAGCGAGCGAAGCGAAGCAGAGAGGGGGGAAGGCGCCGAAGGCGACTCAGGGGGGTGTTTTCATGTCAAGCCCGCACGTCGAGCAGCGCGCCCATCATGCGGTCTTCTGCCTGGATGGTTTTCAGGTTGGCCTTGAATGCGTAGGTGGCGGTCATCTGGTCCACCACCTCCTGTTCCAGCGCCGTGCCGGCCTGGGGCTCGCGCTGCACCGTGCTGGTCACACCGCCCTGGCCTGCCACCTCGGACTGTTCGGTGCGCAGGCGCCGGAAGCCCGGGGTGTTCGTGTTGGCGGTGTTGTGGGCCGAGGCATCCAGGCGCGCCTGCGCGGCCTGTAGGCCGGATTGGGCGATGGAGGAAATGCTTGCCATGGTGCTGCCTCGGTGAGATGGTCGGAACAAGGTGTCATTCTGTTCCTGCGCGGTTGTCAACGCAAGGCAGCGCCGCTTTCCCCATGCGCCTGCAGCAGGCATTGCGCAAACGCCTGGGCCGCACGGGGCGGCTGGGGCGAGCGGCGCAGCACGCTGACAAACTGGCAGCGGTAGAAGAACTGCGCGGGCAGCACGGCCTGCATCTGGCCCTGGCGCTCGAAGGCTTCGGCGTAGTGGTCGGGCAGGAAGCCGAGGTAGCGGCCCGAGAGGATCAGCGTGGCGATGGACTCCTGGTCAAAGCCCGTGGCCTTGCGCGGCAGGCGCGCGCCGTGGCTCAGCTCCATGTTGGGCGAGTGGTAGCCCAGACCGGCGAACTGCCAGGCGCGCAGGCTGTCCCAGGTCAGGGCGCCATGGTCCTCGCCAAACAGCGGGTGGCGCGCGCCGCAGTAGAGCAGCATGGTCTCGGTGAACAGGTTGGCGTACACCAGGCTCTGCGAGGTGCGGTGCGCCGGGATGATGCCGATATGGATGCTGCCGTCGATCAGCCCGCGCTCGATGGCGGGGATGGCGGCCACATGCATCTGCAGGCTCACGTCGGGTGCTTTTTCGGAGAACAGCGCGATCGCCTCACCGATATGCGCCGCCGGGTTGCTCGCGGTCTTGTCGAACACCGCTACCTCCAGACGCCCGCCCATGCGGCGGTGGATGTCGTCGATGCTGCTGCGGAAGGACTCCACGGCGCTGAGCAGGCGCAGGGTTTCGTCGTACACGCGCTGGCCCTCGGGCGTGAGGGCAAAGCCCGCGCGACCCCGGCGGCAGAGCGTCAGGCCCAGGCGTGTTTCCAGGTCCTTCATGTGGCGGCTGACGGTGCTGGTGCCGATGTTCAGCTCCAGCTCGGCCGCCGACAGGCCGCCGCACTCGGCCACGCTCTTGAACACCTGCAGCAGGCGCAGGTCCATGTCGCTGAGCTGGCCGAGCACGGCACGCTCGCGGGTAGGGGATGGCGTTACTTGCATAAATCGTCAAGTAAACATTGATATTTGATTATTTGAGAGATTAACACCTGCCGGAACAATGGCAGATCGCGGGGCTATCGCCCTCTGCACCAGAACCCCAGGAGAGACCATGAGCTTTGTCCACCTCGAACAACCCGCCGATGCCGCACCCCGCCTTGATGCCGCCTGGCTGGACGCGCACTGGATGACCTTCACCGGCAACCGCATCTGCAAGGCCAATCCGCGCATGGTGGTGGGTGCCAGCGGCGCCTACTACACCGACAGCGAAGGCCGCAAGATCTTCGACGGCCTCTCGGGCCTGTGGTGCTCGGGCCTGGGCCACGGCCGCCGCGAGATCGCCGAGGCCGTGGGCCAGGCGGCGGCGCGGCTGGACTATGCACCGGCCTTCCAGTTCGGCCACCCGGCGTCGTTCGAACTGGCCAACCGCATCAAAGACCTGACGCCCGAGGGCCTCGACTACGTGTTCTTCACCGGCTCGGGCTCGGAGTCGGCCGATACGTCCCTCAAGATGGCACGCGCCTACTGGCGCGCCAAGGGCCAGGGCACCAAAACGCGCCTGATCGGCCGCGAGAAGGGCTACCACGGCGTGAACTACGGCGGCATATCGGTCGGCGGCATCGTGGGCAACCGCAAGCTGTTCGGCCAGGGCGTGGAGGCGGACCACATTCCCCACACCCAGCCGCCGGCCGGCACCTTCCAGAAGGGCATGGCCGAGGACGGTGGCCGTGCGCTGGCCGACAAGCTGCTGGACGTGATCGCGCTGCATGACGCGAGCAACATCGCCGCGGTGATCGTGGAACCCTTCTCGGGCTCGGCCGGCGTGGTGATCCCGCCGAAGGGCTACCTGGAGCGCATCCGTGAGATCTGCACGCAGAACAACATCCTGCTAATTTTTGACGAGGTCATCACCGGCTTTGGCCGCTGCGGCACCTGGACCGGGGCCGAGGCCTTTGGCGTGACGCCGGACATCCTGAACTTCGCCAAGCAGGTGACCAACGGTGCGCAGCCGCTGGGCGGCGTGATTGCCAGCAAGGAGATCTACGACACCTTCATGGCGCAGGGCGGCCCCGAGTACATGCTGGAGTTTCCGCACGGTTACACCTATTCGGCCCACCCCGTGGCCTGCGCGGCGGGTAACGCGGTGCTCGATATCCTGCAGAAGGAAGACATGCCTGGACGCGTGAAGGCGCTGGCGCCCTACTTCGAGAACGCCGTGCACGGCCTCAAGGGGGCCAAGCATGTGGCCGACATCCGTAACTACGGCCTGGCCGCCGGCATCACCATCAGCGCCCTGCCCGGCGAACCGGCGCGGCGCCCCTACGAGATCGCCATGAAGTGCTGGGAGAAGGGCTTTTACGTGCGCTACGGTGGCGACACCATCCAGCTCGCGCCCCCGTTCATCAGCACCCAGGCCGAGATCGACCGCCTGGTCAGTGCCCTGGGCGACGCCCTGCACGAAACCGCTTGAACTCCTGTTTTGATAGCTGCTAGCGCTTGATGGATAAGCGCTGGTGGCACTTTTGATTTGAAATCACCATGAACCACGACAAGAACGTCACCACCACCGTCGGCCACCTGATCGACGGCAAGCTCGTTGCCGACACCGAGCGCACGCAGCCCGTGTTCAACCCCGCCACGGGCCAATCCACCACCAGCGTGGCGCTGGCCAGCAAGG
>JANJVX010000280.1 GCA_024709845.1 Burkholderiaceae bacterium
CAGGGCTACTGGTTCGTGCGCCCGCAGCACCGGCCGGGGTCGGAGGCATTGCAGGCGTTCAGTGCCTGGCTGGCCACGCACTGGCAAAAATAGGGCGGATCTAAAACCAGCCCGCCACCAGCGGAATCAGCAGCGACGCCACCACCACCTGCAGCCCCAGTGCCAGCGCGGCCCAGGCGCCCGCGTCCGGGTGCACCTGCAGCGCGCGGGCGGCGCCGATGCCGTGGGCGGCGGTGCCCAGGGCAAAGCCGCGTGCCATCCAGCCGGTGGCGTCCTGGCCGATGCCCAGCAGGGCGAACAAGGCCTTGCCGCTGAGGGCACCCACCAGCCCGGTCAGCACGGCAAACACGGCGGCCAACGATGCAATGCCGCCGACCTTGTCGGCAATGCCCATGGCCACGGGCGCGGTCACTGACTTGGGCGCCAGCGACAGCACCACCTCGGTGGGAAGCCCCAGCGCCCAGGCCAGGCCCACGGCGCTGGCGGCTGCGGCCGTACCGCCCACCACCGCTGCTGCGGTAAAACGCCCCCAGTGCGCGCGCAGGGCGGCACGCCGCTCCCATAGCGGCCAGGCCAGCGCCACCACGGCGGGGCCGAGCAGAAAGTGGATGAACTGCGCTCCGGCAAAGTAGGTGGGGTAGGCCGTGCCCGTGGCCCACAGGCCCGTGCCCAGCACCAGCATGGACCACAGCACCGGGTTGGCCCACGGGGCCTGCCCCATGCGGCCATAAAAGGCCAGTGCCAGCACATAGACCACCAGCGTGGCGTTGAGCCCGAACAGCGGGGTGGACGACAGGTACACCCAGAGTTGCACGAAGTCGGTCACGTGCGCTCCCCTGGGGAGGCGGGGCGCATCAGCCGCCGCAGCACCAGCGCCGTGACGGCCAGGCCGATCCATGTCGAAACGACGATCACCACCAGCAGACGCAGGCCGTGCTCGGCCACCAGGCCCAGCTGCGTGACCACGCCCACACCGACAGGGACGAACAGCAGCGACAGGTGACCGAGCAGAAAGCGGGCCACGGTCTGCACGCGCTGCTGCACCGCAGGCCAGCGCAGCGCGACCAGCAGCAGCACCATGCCGATCACCGGGCCGGGGTAGGGCAGATGCAGCAGCCGCGACAGGGCTTCACCCGCCGACTGCAGCGTGAGCAGGATGGCCAGACCCTGGAGCACCTGCACGCGGGCGCCTTGGGCGGGAGGTCAGGCCCGGGCCAGCGCCGCCAGGCCCGGCCCGCTGGCCAGGGTTTTCATCATGCCCATGTCGCCGCAGCGGTTGGGCGTGGGGATGACCTTGCCGGGGTTGAGCAGGCCTTGCGGGTCGAAGGCGAGCTTGAGATGGGTCATCTGCTCCAGTTCCGCGTCGGTGAACTGCACGCGCATGCTGGCAAGTTTTTCCACGCCCACGCCATGCTCGCCCGTGATGGCGCCGCCCATGGCCACGCTGGTGTCCATGATGTCGGCGCCAAAGGCCTCGGCGCGGCGCAGCTGGTCGGCGTCGTTGGCATCGAACAGGATCAGCGGGTGCAGGTTGCCATCGCCCGCGTGGAACACGTTGGCGCAGCGCAGGCCGTATTTCTTCTCCATGTCCTGGATGGCCAGCAGGATGTCGGCCAGGCGCTTGCGCGGAATGGTCGAATCCATGCACATGTAGTCGGGGCTGATGCGGCCGCTGGCGGGGAAGGCGTTCTTGCGCCCGCTCCAGAAGCGCAGGCGCTCGGCCTCGTCCTGGCTGACCGAGATGGCCGTGGCACCGGCGCCTTGCAGCACGGCGCTCATGCGGCCGATCTCTTCCTCCACCTCCTCGGGCGTTCCGTCGCTCTCGCACAGCAGGATGGCCTCGGCCGTGAGGTCGTAGCCAGCGTGCACGAAGTCCTCCACGGCGGCGGTCATGGGCTTGTCCATCATCTCCAGGCCGGCCGGGATGATGCCCGCCGCGATCACGGCGGCCACGGCGTCACCGGCCTTGCGCACGTCGTCGAAGCTGGCCATGATGCAGCGCGCCAGCTGCGGCTTGGGCACGAGCTTGACGGTGACTTCGAGCGCCACGGCCAGCATGCCCTCGCTGCCGATCACGGCGGCCAGCAGGTCGTAGCCAGGCGCGTCCAGCGCCTCGCTGCCCAAGGTGATTTCCTCGCCCTCGGCCGTGAAGCCGCGCACGCGCAGCACGTTGTGCACCGTCAGACCGTACTTCAGGCAGTGCACGCCGCCCGAGTTCTCGGCGATGTTGCCGCCGATGGTGCAGGCGATCTGGCTGCTCGGGTCGGGTGCGTAGTACAGGCCATACGGCGCCGCCGCCTCGCTGATGGCCAGGTTGCGCACGCCGCACTGCACGCGCGCGGTGCGGCTCACCGGGTCGAGCGACAGGATCTGGTTGAACTTGGCCAGCGAGAGCGTCACGCCCAGCGCGTGCGGCAGCGCGCCGCCCGACAGGCCCGTGCCCGCGCCGCGCGCTACCACGGGCACGCCCAGGCGGTGGCAGGCGCGCAGCACGGCCTGCACCTGGGCTTCGGTCTCGGGCAGCGCCACCACCAGCGGGCGCTGGCGGTAGGCGGTGAGGCCGTCGCATTCGTAGGGCGTGGTGTCTTCGGCGTGCCACAGCAGCGCATGCGCGGGCAGATGCTGCAGCAGGGCCTGCACCACCTCGGCCTGGCGCGTGGCGCGCTCAGACGGCGGTGCGGTGGGTGTGGGGGTGTTCATGAGCGCCACTGTAGCGCCATGCGCTCCGGCGCGGGGCTGATGTTTATTGCAGCGGGGCGTGAAATGTGCTGCAGCCAAGGCGCCATCTACTATCAAATATGTAGCTTGTTGCGCTTTGCCTGTAAGCGCTGGAGGCTGATTTTGCTTAAAAAATGGTTTTGCGCAGCCATTCGGCGAAGGCCGCGCATTCCCACCGGTCCATGGTGCCGGTGCGCCAGCACAGGTAGTGGGCGTGGGGGCTGGGGGTGTCGTGGTCGAACAGGCGCACCAGCGAGCCCTGCTCGATCCAGGGCGCGCCCAGCCTCAGGCGCACCAGCGCCACGCCCATGCTGGCGGCGGCGGCGTCGCACATCAGGCCGATGTCGTTGAACTGCGAGCCGGACCCGGGCTCGGGCCAGTCCAGCCCCTCGGCGGCGAACCAGGTGCGCCAGGGCTCCAGCGGGCTGCGCAGCAGGGTGGCGGGGTCGAGCTCGTCGGTGCGCTCGAACGGGCCGTGCTCGCGCAGCCAGGCGGGCGAGGCCAGCGGGGTGACCACGTCGCGCGCGATCTCGGTGTACTCGACGTCGGCGTAGTGCCCGCTGCCAAAGCGCACCATCAGGTCGGCGTCCTCGGCCACCACGTCCAGCAGCGGGATGGAGATCTGCAGCGCCAGGTCGATCTCGGGGTAGGCCTCGGTGAACTGGCGCAGGCGCGGGATCAGGATGACGCGGGCGAAGGTGGGCGTCACCGCCAGCTTCAGGCGCCGCTTTCCGGGGGTGCTGGAGATGCCCGGAAAACGCTGCAGCGCCGTGAGGCCCTCGCGCACATGGGCCAGGTAGGCGATGCCGTCGGTGGTGAGCGAGAAATCGGCGCGGCCGAACAGCTGCGTGCCCAGGATCTGCTCCAGCTGCTTGACGCGGTGGCTCACGGCGCTGGGCGTGACGCACAGCTCGTCGGCCGTGAGCGTGACGCTGCGCAGCCGCGCCAGCGCCTCGAAGGTCAGCAGGCACTGGATGGGCGGGATGCGCCGCGCCGCGCCGCCTCCCAGGGGGGCGGAGCCCAGGCTGTCGGCGGAGCGGGTGGCCATGGATGGAGCGCCGTGGGTCAGCGGAAAACGACCGTGCGGTGGCCGTTGAGCAGCACGCGGTGCTCGCTGTGCCACTTGACGGCGCGGGCCAGCACCAGGCTCTCGGTGTCGCGGCCACGGGCGGTGAGGTCTTCCACCGTGTCGGTGTGGTCGGCGCGGGCCACGTCCTGCTCGATGATCGGGCCCTCGTCGAGGTCGGCCGTGACGTAGTGCGCCGTGGCGCCGATGAGCTTCACGCCCCGGTCGTGGGCCTGGTAGTAGGGCTTGGCGCCCTTGAAGCTGGGCAGGAAGCTGTGGTGGATGTTGATGGCGCGCCCGGAGAGCTTGCGGCACAGGTCGTCCGACAGGATCTGCATGTAGCGCGCCAGCACCACCAGCTCGGCGCCCTCCTGCTGGATGATGTCGAACTGCCGCGCCTCGGCCTGGGCCTTGGTGGCCGCCGTGACCGGAATGTGGTGGAAGGGCACGTTGTAGCTGGCGGCCAGCTGGTAGAAGTCGCGGTGGTTGCTCACGATGGCGCGGATGTCCACCGGCAGCAGGCCGCTCTTCCAGCGGAACAGCAGGTCGTTGAGGCAGTGGCCCTCGCGGCTGACCATGATGACGGTGCGCATCGGCTCGGCCGTGGCGTGCAGGCGCCAGTGCATCTGGAAGGGCTCGGCAAACGTCGCCAGGCGCTCGCGCAGCGTGGCGTGGTCGTGCTGGCTGCAGGCGAACTGCACGCGCATGAAGAACAGGCCGGTGTTGTGGTCGTTGAATTGCGCGGCTTCTTCGATGTTGCCGCCATGCTCGAGCAAAAAGCCGGAAACAGCGTGCACCAGCCCCAGGCGGTCGGGACAGGAGAGGGTCAGGATGTAGGCAGAGGCATTCATATGCTCTGCATTTTCGCAGGCCCCGCGCTGGCAGGGCGCAAACCTCAGCGCGCAGGCGGTGTCTGCCAGAGCTGGCGTAGCTGTTCGCAGGCATCGTCGGGTGGCAGTGCGGGGGTGGCGTGCCACCAATCTGCTTCTTTTTCCATAGCTGAATCCGCTTGACCGGTATGGGCGATCACCACTTTTGATATCAAGGTGGGTGGCAGGTGCACCGGTACGCCCAGGCTGCGCTGCACGTGGGCGGCACCAGCCACCAGCAGCACCACTTTGGCGGGTTGTCGTGCTGCGGTGGCCGTCCGGGCCAGGGATTCATCGCGGGCCACCTGCACGCGTGCCATGCCGGGCAGCTTCGCTTCGGGCAGCAGGCCGCAGTGCCCCTCGCGCACGGCCTGGCGCTGGCGCTCCAGGGCGGCCGGGGTCAGCAGGGTGTCGAGGCGGGTGTCGGCCTGTGCGCTGTGCAGCTGCGGGCGGGGCAGGTTGCCGCCCAGCACGGGCACGCCGGCGCGCACGGCCGCCATTACCACGGGGCCATAGTTGTGCCAGGGCCACAGGGCATCGTTCCAGCCCAGAGCGCTCTGCACCTGGGCTTCGCTGGCCTGCGCGCCCAGGCTGCGGGTGCTGTGGCCGGCATCGGCCATCTCCAGCACCAGCGCCGCCAGCTGGCCGCGCTGTGCAAGCCATTCCACTGTCAGGCGCTGCAGGGCCTGGTGCTCGGGGGCGTCGTGCCTTTCGCCCAGCAGCAGCACGTCGGTGGGCAGCAGGCGCTGCAGCGCCTGGGGCCAGGCAATTGCCGCGTCCGGGGGCGGCAGCAGAGTGCAGCCGGCTAGGCTGAACAAGGTGGCCAGCAGCAGCGCCACCCGGGGTGCAATCCATCGTTTCCACATGCCGCCATGCTACGACGAAGACGCTGCGTCCGCAGGTTGCCGGGTTGGCAGCCCCTGCAGGGGCTTGCCCGGGTGTGCAGCGGGCGGACGGTGCCGTTACACTGCGCCTTCCCCCGTTCTCCCGAACCTTGCGCAGTGGATACGCCCCCCATCACCTTGCTGCCCCCCGCCGGTGCCGACGAACTGGCCGCCGTGCGCGAACTGTTCGAGGAATATGCCGCGAGCCTGGACATCGACCTGTGCTTTCAGCAATTCGACGCAGAACTCGAAAGCCTGCCGGGCGACTATGCCCCCCCGCGCGGCGCCCTGCTGCTGGCCCGGGTGGATGGCGCTGCCGCCGGGTGCTGCGCGCTGCGCCCGATCGACAATGCCGACTACCCCAACGCCAGCGAGATGAAGCGCCTGTTCGTGCGCAAGGCCTTCCGGGGCTTTGGTCTGGGGCGGCAGCTGGCCGAGGCCATGCTCGACGTGGCGCGCCAGGCGGGCTATGCCTGCGTGCTGCTCGATACGCTCGACGAGATGGAGTCTGCGCGTGCCCTGTATGCCGATCTCGGGTTTGAGGAAATCCCGCCCTACTACCACAACCCCATTGCGGGCGCCCATTACCTCAAGGTCGACATTTCTTGAGAACGGTGCCAGCGGTTCAAGGGCGGTGGTCTGTGGCCAACACCTGTGCGGCAGGGGGCTCCACGCGCCCGGTGCCTGATCTGGAAGGAACGAGCGCGTGAAATCAGCCAGTGCAACGATTTTCGACGAGGCGTACTACCAGCGCTTTTACTTCGACAAGAAAACCAGCGTGGTCGACCCGGAGCACATCGCCCGGCTCGGCGCCTTTGTCTGCAGCTACCTGCAGTACCTGCGCGTGCCGGTGCACCGCGTGCTCGACGTCGGCTGTGGCATCGGCCTGTGGCGCGACGTGGTGGCCCGCCACTTTCCGGATGCGAGCTACCAGGGCGTGGAGTTCAGCGACTACCTGTGCGAGCGCTATGGCTGGGAGCGCGGCTCGGTGGTGGACTACCAGGCCAGCAAGCCGTTTGACCTCGTCATCTGCCAGGGCGTACTGCCCTACCTCAGCCCGCCCGACCTGAAGCAGGCCCTGCACAACCTGGGCCGTCTGAGCCGTGGCGCCCTGTATGTCGAGGCCGTGGCGCGCGAAGACTACGAGCGCGACATCATCGACGACGAACTGACCGACCCGCGCATGTTCCGCCACCGCGCCGCCCTGTACCGCCGGGGCCTGGCGGAGCATTTCACCGAGCTGGGCGGCGGCGTCTGGCTGAGCCGGCAGGCCGATCTGCCGCTGTTCGCACTCGAATGCGTGGGCGGGCCGTGACGCCTGCCCCCCCGCCGCACGCCGTCGCCCGGCTGCGTGCCGAACGCCTGGCGCGCAGCGCCAAGCCCTTCCTGGCCCGGGGCGGCCCCAGCGGCGAGCGCTGCGCCGGCTGCCGCCTGCGGCCCAGCCACTGCCTGTGCGCCTTGCGCCCGCAAGTCCCCACACGTGCGGGCTTCTGCCTGCTGATGGCCGACACCGAGCCGCTCAAACCCAGCAACACCGGCTGGCTGGTGGCCGATGGGGTGGCCGACACCTTTGCCTTTGGCTGGGCACGTACCGAGGTGCACCCCGGGTTGCTGGCCCTGCTGGCCGATCCGCAGTGGCAGCCGTATCTGGTGTTTCCGGGCGATTTCGTCGAGCCACAGCGGGTGGTGACGCAGGTGCCGCCCGCCTCGCCTGCGGCCGAGCAACCTGCGCCGCGTCCGCTGTTCGTGCTGCTCGACGCCACCTGGCCCGAGGCGCGCCGCATGTTCCGCAAAAGCCCGTACCTCGATCACCTGCCCGTGCTCAGCCTGCAACCCGAAGCGCTGTCGCGCTACCGGCTGCGCCAGTCGGTCAACCTGGCGCATCTATGCACCCTGGAGGTGGCCGCGCTGTGCATGGCGCTGGCCGGCGAGGCGCGGGCCGCGCAGGTGATGGCGGCCTACCTTGACGTCTTCACCCACTACTACCTGCAGGCCAAGCACCAGCGGCCGGTGGACCCTGCCGATGCGCTGCACCAGCGTCTGCGCGATTTGTGTGGCGTACAGTAGCGCCCCTGCACCCCGTACACCACCAAGGTACCCCTCCCATGAGCAAAGAACTGGCCCGACAGCGCGAACTGAACCCGATGGCACTGTGCGAGCCCTGCAAGGGCATCCAGCGCAACTGGCGCAAGGCGCCCGGCCATGCCGAACTGGTGCAACGCGGCAACCGCAAGGAAGAGCGCGAAACCGGCACCGTCACCATCACCCGCTACCAGTGCGACCGCTGCGGCACGGCCTGGGAATATGAGAACGACAAGAACAACCAGCAGGCGGGCTGGTCGGTGGTGGGGCGCTGAGCCGTTTTCGCTGGCTTTTGCTATCTTTTCAATAGCTACTAGCGCTTTATAAAAAAGCGCTAGAGGCCAATTTCATTCAAACCACAGCGCTGAGCCTGCTTCTTCACCCCAGCACATGCGCCTGCACGCCCCGGCGCGGCGCGGGTCCCACGGGCGGCGCGTAGCCCAGCCGCGCCCACATCTGCACCGTGCCACGGCCACCGCCTGCGCCCAGCAGCGCGTGGATGGCCGCGTAATGGGGCGCCTGCTCGGGGTATTCCTGCAAGGCCTGCTGCAACGGGTGCATGGCCAGGCCGTGCGCCGTGGCGGCGAGCTGCGCACGCGCGTAGGCGCGGCCGGCCTGCACCTGCGTGGCGCGGTCGTTGGCCTCGGTCACCATCGCGAAGAAGGCGGGCGTGGCCTCGATCTTGGCGTTGAAGTCCTGCACCTGCTGGGTCACCGCCATGTCGTCGGGGCCGGGGGCGCGGCTGCGGTCGAACAGGCCCAGCGCCGCTAGCACGCGCGGCAGCGGCTCGTTCACGCTCAGGCCGTCGCGGTGCTGGGCGATCTCGCGCGGGCCCACGCGCAGCACCTTCAACGATTCGAGCATGGTGCGCGGCGTGACCAGCTCCACGCGCCAGGCATCGCGGGCGATGGCGCGGTGCTCGGGCAGGCGTGCGTTGCCGGGCAGGGCAAAGTCCGCGCGCAGGCCGGGCGCCGCAGAGGCCGCCGCGATGGCCTGCACTGCCTGCGCCTCGGGCGCGCGCGGTTCGTAGGCCGAGCGGTTGGTGTGGCGCCGGAAGACCTGCGCGAACAGCGGGTCGGGCCGCGCGCTGGCGTCGGGCACCAGCCGCACGCGGGCCGTGGCGTGGTGGGTGTGTGGCGGCGCGGGCGGCGTGGCCGGGTCGAACACGCCGTGCGGAAACAGCTCCATCTCGGCGCGCAGGCCTTGCTGCAGCGCGGCCAGGTGCAGCAATTCGAGGAAGGTGCCCTGGCTCATGAGGATCTGGCGCGAGTGCGGGTCGGTCTCGGGCAACAGGCGCGTGTGGTCGCAATAGAGCCAGATCTCACCCGGCGTTTTCAAGTCCACCAGCCACGATTGCAGGTTGTGCGAATGCGGCGCCAGGATGGCGTGCGCCAGGATCCAGCGGCGCACATCACCCCCGGGCGGCACGGGCGCGGGCGGCTGCCACGCGGCCAGCGCCTCGGCGGGCAGGGCGGACGAACAGCCCGGCAGCGCGGGCGTAGCGGCGAGCACGGCGGCGCCGCCGAGGATGCGCAGAAAGGGACGGCGTTGCATGGTCAGGCTCCTGTGGCGATAGGGGTGGTGGCGGGCTGCGCGGCGCCGTCCAGCAAGGCCAGGCTGGCACGCAACGCCTCGCGCAGCGGGGTGTGGGGCACGGGGCCGGCATACTGCGCCAGCGCCGTGCCGTCGAGCGCATGCGGCACCTGCCAGAGGTAGCGCATGGCCTGCAGCGAGCGCAGCATGGGCACCACCGGGCTGGCCAGGCGCATCCAGCCCCAGGGCAGGGATTGCACGCGCAAGGCACCGCCGCGCATGCAGGTCTGCGCCCGGCACCAGCCATTGCACGCCGGGCAACGCCGGAGCCTGCGCCACCGCGCCATGCCGCCAGGGCGCGCGCACCCGCCAGCCTGCCGCCGCGAAGGCCAGCGCCACCGCCCGCCCCAGGCGCCCGTTGGCGCCCAGCACCCATACCGTCTTGGCCATGTCCATCTCCATGTGCTCTGTGATGAGGTCGATTGTGGGAATGCGCGGGCAGTTACACAATTGCATGAATATCCATAGCAGGATTTCATTCATGAATACCCCGTTCGACTGGAACCTGGTGCGCTCCTTCCTGGCCGTGCTGGAGCACGGCAGCCTGCTGGGCGCGGCGCGGGCGCTGCAGTCCAGCCAGCCCACCATGGGCCGCCATGTCGCCGAGCTGGAGGCGCAACTGGGCGCGGTGCTGTTCGAGCGCACCGGCCGGGGCCTGCAGCCCACGGCCACGGCGCTGCGGCTGGCCGATTCGGCGCGCGCCATGGAGGCCGGCGCGCATGCGCTGGCGCGCGGCGTCTCCGGCGCGCAGGCGGGTGCCAGCGGCACGGTGCGCATCAGCGCCAGCCAACCCGTGGCCTGCCTGCTGCTGCCCCCGCTGCTGCTGCGCATGCGCCAGCAGCTCCCCGACATCCAGGTGGAGCTGGTGGCCAGCAACGAGGTCAGCAACCTGCTGCGCCGCGAGGCCGACATCGCCCTGCGCATGGTGCAGCCCGACCAGTCCAGCCTGGTGGCGCGGCGCATCGGCAGCGTGGCGCTGGGCGCTTTTGCGCACCGCGACTACCTGCGCCGCCGGGGCACGCCGCGCCAGCCCACCGACCTGCTGGCGCACGAGCTGGTGGGCAACGACCGCTACGAGGACATCCTGCGCGGCTTTGCCGCCCTGGGGCACCCGGTGGGGCGCGAGCAATTTGCGTTTCGCACCGACGACCTCATGGCCTACTGGCAGGCCGTGCGCGCAGGCCTGGGCATCGGCTTCGTGGGCCACTACATGGCACGCACCGACCCCGAGGTGCTGCAGGTGCTGCCCTCCATCCAGCCGCCGCCGCTGCCCATGTGGCTCACGGTGCACCGCGAGATTCGCACCAGTGCGCGCATCCGGGCGGTGTATGACTTTCTGGCGGAGGCGGTGCCGCAAGCGCTGTAGGGGTACAGCCTGACAGCCCACGCAACCACAGCCACACCGCAGCGCCCAATGGATTGCTACTAAAAACATAGCTATTGGCGCAATACCTGCAAGGGCTATAGGCCATTGATGGCTTATTCACTAGAACGGGCTTTGTTGCACAAAGCCAGTCCGCTGAGCTGGTAGCCTCGAGACATGAGTGAACCGAAGGGGTCCAAGGCCCGCTACAAGACCACCAACTGGGCAGAGTACAACGCCGCGCTCAAAGCCCGAGGGTCGCTGACAATCTG
>JANJVX010000286.1 GCA_024709845.1 Burkholderiaceae bacterium
CAGATTGGACACATCGCCGCCCAGCTCGCGGTAGAGGCGCCAGGAATGGTCTTCCACGGCGTACTCGGCCATGCTGCCGTCGGCCTCGCGCTTCTTGCGCTTGTACATCCAGGAGAACGGCGGCTCGATGCCGTTGGAGGCGTTGTCAGCGAACGCCAGGCTGACGGTGCCGGTGGGCGCAATCGACAGCAGGTGGCTGTTGCGGATGCCGTGCTGGCGGATCTGCTTCTTCAGCGCGGCGGGCAGGCGGCTGGCGAAGGTGCCGTCGGCCAGGTAGCCGTCGGCATTGAACTGGGGGAAGGCCCCCTTCTCGCGCGCCAGTTCCACCGAAGCGCCATAGGCGCTGTCGCGCATGTGTTCGGCGATGCGCGCGGCCATGGCGCGGCCCTCGGCGCTGTCGTAGCGCAGGCACAGCATGGCCAGGGTGTTGCCCATGCCGGTGAAGCCCACGCCGATGCGGCGCTTGGCCTTGGCCTCGGCGTCCTGCTGCGGCAGCGGCCAGAAGGTGACGTCGAGCACGTTGTCGAGCGCGCGCACCTGCAGGGCCACCGACTTGGCGAACGATTCGAAGTCGAACGCAGGCGCGCCGTCGAAACCGAAGGGGTTGCGCACGAAATGCGTGAGGATGATGGGGCCGAGGTCGCAGCAGCCGTAGGACGGCAGGGGCTGCTCGCCGCAGGGGTTGGTGGCGGCGATCTTCTCGCAGTAACGCAGGTTGTTGTCCTGGTTGATGTGGTCCAGGAACAGGATGCCGGGCTCGGCGAAGTCGTAGGTCGACTTCATGATGGTGTCCCACAGCTCGCGCGCGGGCAGGCTCTGGTAGACCCACAGGCCGTCGGCGCGCTGGTAGGCGCCCTGCTCCATCACGGTGGAGCCCGGCCGGGCGCGGTGCACCAGCTCCCAGGGCTGGTCGTCGATCACGGCCTGGATGAAGGCATCGCTCACGCCGACCGAGACGTTGAAGTTGTTCCAGCGGCCCGGGGTGCGCTTGGCGGTGATGAAGTCGTGCACATCGGGGTGGTCGATGCGCAGCACGCCCATCTGGGCACCGCGGCGCGCACCCGCGCTCTCGACGGTGGAGCAGGACTGGTCGAACACATTGATGTAGCTGCACGGGCCCGAGGCCATGGAGTGCGTGCCCTTGACTTCGGCGCCGCGCGGGCGGATGCGCGAGAAGTCGTAGCCCACGCCACCGCCCCGGCGCATGGTCTCGGCGGCCTCGCGCAGGGCCTCGTAGATGCCGGGGAAGCCCTCGTCGTCCACGCCCTGAATGCAATCACCCACGGGCTGGACGAAACAGTTGATCAGCGTGGCCTGGATGTCGGTGCCGGCCGCGCTCATGATGCGCCCGGCGCCGATGGCGCCCGCATGCATGTTGGCCAGGAACAGGGCCTGGTACTTCTCGCGCTCTTCCGGTTTCTCCACGGAGGCCAGGGCCTTGGCCACGCGCCGGAACAGGTCCTCGGCGCTGGTTTCGCCCGCCTTGAGGTATTTTTCCTTCAGCACATCAAGGCTGATGGGCTGGGTGGCCGTGACGTCGTGCGCGCGGCCCAGGTTTTCTCGCTTCATGGTGGCAATCCTGTTGATTTTTCCTGCGGACAACCCCCTTCCGGCTGTCCGTGCGGAGGGGCTTGGCGCGCCAGTGCAGACCGGGCGCCGGTAACCGGGCAGTGTAGCGTTTCAGGCCCGCCCGACCCCCCGGGATTTTCCTGCCAGCGGCGCCAGACGCACGTAACCTGTTGATTCACAAAGGTTGTAATTTTTTTTGTTGCATTTTCTTGGCGAAATCCAGACATCAGGGTTTTCCCTTGGTCACGCACCCCATCTGATCCGCCGGAGGCCATTGCAGCACCGCGCCGGAATGCTCGCAAAGCAGTAGCATCGGGGGCATGCGCCGACCTTTGACCCTGCTCCTTCCCGTCCTTCTCGCCAGCCTGTTCCTGACGCTCCCGGGCTGCACCGCACGGTCCCTTGCGACCGCGCCCTGGCCTGGCGTGCTGCAGACGCTGCTGCCGGCCAGCGTGCTGCTGCTGGGCGAGCGGCATGACGCGCCGCAGCACCAGCAGCTGCAGCGCGAGGCGGTCGCGTGGCTGGCCGACCAGGACCGGCTGGCCGCACTGGTGCTGGAGATGGCCGAGCAGGGCCACGGCACCCAGGGCCTGCCGCGCGATGCCGATGAGGCCGCCGTGCAGGCCGCGCTGGCCTGGAACGAGGGTGCCTGGCCCTGGCCGCAGTACGGGCCGGTGGCCATGGCCGCCGTGCGCGCGGGCGTGCCGGTGCTGGGCGGCAACCTGCCCCGCCGGGAGTTGCGCACCGCGCTGACCGACACCACCCTCGACGCCCTGCTGAGCCCCGCCGCGCTCGAGCGCCAGCGCCAGGCCGTGCGCGACGGCCATTGCGGCCTGCTGCCCGAGGCCCGCGTGCCCGGCATGGCCCGTGTGCAGGTGGCGCGCGACCTGCGCCTGGCCCAGACCGCCGTGGCGGCACAACGCCCCGGCCGCGTGGTGCTGGTGGTGGCGGGTGCGGCCCACACCAAGCGCAGCCTTGGCGTTCCGGTCCATCTTCCTGAAGATTTGCGAACAAAAGTGGTCATAGCCCATACAGGAATTGCGGAAGAAGCTATGAAAAGCGAAGCAGACCTGCTGTGGCAGACGCCCGATCTGCCCCCGGACGACGCCTGCGCCCCGCTGCGCCAGCGCTGGCAGGCCGCCCCCGCGCGCTGAGGCGCGCGCCACGGCTGCTGCGACAATGCTGCCGTTATGAAACCCCACGCCTACGTTCTCACCCTTTCCTGCCCCGACCGCCTGGGGCTGGTGCACGCCGTTTCCGGCTTTCTGCTGGAGCATGGCGGCAACATCGAGGAGGCCGCCCAGTTCAACGACCACGGCACCGGCCTGTTCTTCATGCGCGTGCAGTTCGCCTGCGACCAGCACGACCATGCCGCGCTCAAGGAGCGCATGGCCGCCTTCGCCGCACCCTTCCAGATGCGCTGGAGCCTGCACGCCCTGGCCGCGCCAATGCGCACCGTCATCATGGTCAGCCGCGAGGGCCACTGCCTCAACGACCTGCTGTTCCGCTGGAAGTCGGGCCTGCTGCCGGTGGAAATTGCCGCCATCATCAGCAACCACCGCGACTTCTACCAGCTCGCGGCCAGCTACAACGTGCCCTTCCACCACATTCCGGTCACGGCCGCCACCAAGGCCCAGGCCGAGGCGCG
>JANJVX010000292.1 GCA_024709845.1 Burkholderiaceae bacterium
ATTGCGGCCAAATTGATCATGGAACACGAGATGGGCGAGCTGTTCAAGGTGCTGCTGCTCGGCAAGGGCGAACCCTGGGAGCCCGTGGGCTTCAGCCAGGGCGACCGCACGCACAGGCTCTGACCATGGTTCGCTGGCTCATCGTCGTCTTCCTCGCACTGGTGCTCATCAACGGGCTGGCCCCCTGGCTGCGCAAACTGGGGCTGGGGCGGTTGCCGGGAGACTTCCACTTTCGGCTGTTCGGGCGCGAGTGGTACATCCCGCTGGCCAGCACGGTGCTGTTGAGCCTGGCGATCAGCCTGGCCGTGAAATGGCTCTGAGCATTGCGAAATGCTTGCTCGATTGGGCTAGATCAGTGATTGACTTCTTTTAAGCGCTGAGATAGTTCGTGAAGACGAATTCGAGCTCGGCGCAAGCTTGGAGATCTCTGGGCCGCTCGTTCTGGACTCCATTCGGAGCGCACCCATGCTGTCAGGCGACTGTTGTATCCAATCCCTTGGCTGGCGATAGCATTTTTTTCTTTGACCAAGTCATGTCGTACATTTTTCGACGCCGATTTGGCGATTTGCAATAAATGTTGCTTTGGATCGAGTAAATCGTCAGGAAAGGGAGGGAGAGTCCCTTTGTTGCCTATTAGATTACGCATGGCTTCATGGTCAGCAAGAATCCATGATTCTATTTCTCGAACGGCGATTCGTAGAATTAAATTAAGAGGTGCAGGGCGATTGCCAAGCCAATTGTTCTTCAGTGTTATGGGGCATGAAACTTGATCCAGATCAGTGATAATTATAATGGTTTGACGTTGTGCTAGCTGCCGCCAATTATCCATGCGAGAGCGCAGATACCCAGATCCATCTTTGCGCAATAGTGGGCTTGGAGTTACTTGAGTTGGCAATTCGGATAGCAAACGTAACCCAATTGCTTCGCTCAAAACATCTTCTGTTGCCAATGCAATAAATGTCATTGCCATAATCCGAGTTGATTGACGGATGTTGGACGTGTTTTGGGAAGAATGACCTCGGCAACTGATAATCCAGCTTCTAGAGCATCGGATTCTTCTGCAGCTAAAGTTCTGCCAATAGATCCTTGCGATCCTGTTTCCAAAACAACCACGCCACGTCCATCAATACCTGGATTGCTCAGGAGTGCTTCGCTATGCGTACTCAAAATGATTTGTCGTTTAATCTTTTTGTCACGCTGAAGGCGTTGCAGAATCAGAGGAATCTCTTTAACAATTGCGTCATTAAGAGAAATTTCTGGTTCTTCTAGCAGTAATAGCGAACTACCATCCAGCAGCGTCCATAGGAGGCCGAGGAGTCGCAGTGTTCCATCAGAAAAATGCTCTTCGGATTGCCACCCGGCATTTGAGCGATGATGAGCATATAGTGCCTCTAGGTGAGGGTGGCCCAATTTGTCTTGAACAAAGCGAAGCTCGTTAAACTGAGGAACAGCCAATTTAAGCGCCTTACTTATTTTATTAAGTCTGGCTGTGCGTGTTTTTTCAGGGGTTTTTGCAATGCGTTCCAAAAAACTCTGTCCGAATGGATCATCCTCTAAGCGCTGCCCTCCCATTTTTTCGGCAAATTTAAGTAGCTGAGGAACTAGGTGTAAATATGTGGTTGCACCAAAAAAATCTGCTAAATCGCGGAATTGAGCGTTAGCAGCAATTTGCTCCAAACGTGTCTGGGTCAGCAGCATTGGATCAGATTTGTCGGCTTTATCGGGTCGAGAAAAAAGACACTGATCGCCTTGCCATACTTGTTCAGTTGAAATCAAAATGCGCTGAGCACCTTTGCCCTCAGGTTTGAAGCCCAGAACATAGCGCCATTGGGGCTGTTCATCAGGTGACTGCGCCAGCTCGATATCTATGAGCACTTCTGGGTCGCTACGTGCGTGTAAACAGCGCAACTTGCTGATGCCTCCTCGATCAGCTACAGCTGTCTGTAATCCGCCGCCTTTCGATTTGCTCACGTCTCGCAAAAAACGAAAAGCATCTAGAAGATTTGATTTGCCTGATGCATTGGGGCCGAGTAAATATGAAACATCTCGTAATGGCACATCTAAGGTGCGAAAATTACGCCAGTTTTTAAGCTTGAGTTTTGTGACAAGCATAGTTTTCCTCGCGATGGTGCAGGCCAATGTGGTGCATGGGGTGATCATGGCACACATGCTCTTGAGTTCGATATTGTGTATGAGAAGCACGCTTGGAAAGCAATAAAGAATCTGTGGAGTGCTTGAATTCCTGCATATTTGCCCGATGTGTAGCACTTCCCCTGGAGCCCGCATGACCGAATCCCTGCACATCGTCTGTCCCCACTGCCACATCACCAACCGCGTCCAGGCGGCGCAGCTCGGCAGCGCGCCCGACTGCGGCAGTTGCCACCAGCCCTTGTTCAAAGGGGCGCCGCTGGCGCTGGATGCTGCCAGTTTTGCCAAGCATGTGCAGCGCAGCCATATCCCGGTGCTGGTGGACTTCTGGGCGCCCTGGTGCGGGCCGTGCCGCCAGATGGCGCCGGCCTTTGCCCAGGTGGCCCGCGCGCTGGAGCCCCGCGTGCGCCTGGCCAAGCTCGATACCGAGGCGCACCCCCAGGTGGCGGCGCCCTACAACATCCGCAGCATCCCGACCATGGTGCTGTTCAAAGGCGGGCGTGAGGTGGCGCGCATCTCGGGCGCACTGGGCGCGGCGGACATTGAGCGCTGGGTGGGCTCCGTGGCCTGATTTCAGCGCAGTCCCAGCCAGCGGTCCAGCGACAGGCTGCCAGCCCCGCGCCCGGCCAGGTACAGCATCAGCGCCGCCCACGACAGGTGCGTGGGCCAGGCGTCGGGGTAGACGAAGACCTGGATCACCAGCGTCATGCCCAGCAGCGCCAGGGCCGACAGGCGCGTGGCCAGCCCCAGCACCAGCAGCACCGGGAACAGATGCTCGGCCACGGTGGCCATGGGCGCCGCCCATTCCGGGGGGATCAGCGGCAGCTGGTATTCCTCGCGAAACAGCAGGTAGGTGGTGTCGGTGATGGTGAACCAGCCCTCCACCTTGGTGCGGCCCGACAGCCAGAAGATGCCCGCCAGCGCCAGGCGCGCGGCCAGCGCGATCAGGCCGTGTGGCGTGAGGCGTTCCAGCCGCTGGGCCAGGCTGTTCCACAGACCGCGCAGGCTGGGGTGGAGCGCTGTGGTTGAACCAACGGGGGAATGGGTGGTGTGCATGGGGGCCTCCTAGTTCAACGGGGTTTCGGGCGCGCGCAGGGCACCGGTGCGCAGCAGCAGCGCCACGAGCGCGGGCAGGTCGGTGCCGGGGTCGGTCTGCAGCGCCTGGCCGGCGGCGTCCTCAAAAGTGGCGCCTGCGGCGCAGGCGTCCAGCAGGGCGCAGCCCGCGTGGGGCAGGGGCGACCATTGCACGGCGTCGTGCGGGCGGGTCAGCAGCGCGCCTTCGCCCTGCCAGGGCAGTTGGTCATCCCAAGACACACCGGCACGCTGGCGCTGCCACAGCTGGTAGGCGGGGTGTTCCGCGCACCAGTGCCAGCGCGCGGCTGGGTGGGGCTGCAGGTGCAGCAGGGCCAGGGCTTCGGGCGGCTGCTGTGCCAGCCAGGCGGCTTGCAGGGTGGGGGCGTCGGCGGCGAGGTGGGCTTCGGTCCAGCAGCGGTCCAGTCGCGCCACGGCGCCTAGGTAGGGCAGGCTGGCGGCCGAGGCAAGGCCTTCCAGAAAGTCAGCAAAGCCCGCGCCATAGCCCATCAGCCGCCCGTCGCTGGGTGGGTGCTGGTGCACAAAGGCGTGTGCCGCCGCGCGCAGCCAGTCGGTGCCCACCAGGGCGTGCACGGCGGGGTAGTTGGCCAGCAGCGCGTCGATGCAGCCCTTGGCCACGGTGTTGCGGTACACGGCAAAGCCGGGCTGGGCCAGCAGCGCGTCCAGCCAGGCGGGCGGCGGGGCGCTGGCGCCGGGCGCGGGCAGCAGGGCGCTGGCCAGGCCGTCCTGGAAGTCGCTCAGGCGCATGGCAAGGCCTCCTTATTGGTAAGGAGGCTGTGTGCGCGCTCGCGCTCGGCCAGCAGCTCGGGCAGGGGCGGAATCTGGTCGTCACGCTCGATCAGCGTGGGCCGGGGGCCGGTGCGCGCGATCAGGCGCTCGTACAGCGCCCACACGGGCTCGGCCACGGGCGCATCGTGGCTGTCGATCAGCAGCGCGTCGCCCAGGCGCGGGTCTGCATGGTGGCCCGCGAGGTGGATCTCGGTGATGGCCTGCACCGGAAAGGCGTCCAGGTAGTCGCTGGCGCGGGTGCCCAGGTTGTGGGCGCTGAGGTACACGTTGTTCACGTCCAGCAGCAGGCCGCAGCCGGTGCGGCGCACTAGCTCGGCCAGGAAATCGGTTTCGGACCACGCGTGCCCGTCGATGTGCAGGTAGTGCGTGGGGTTCTCGATGGCGATGGTGCGGCCCAGGGCGTCCTGCGTGGCGGCGATGTTGGCTGCGATGCGCGCCAGCGCCTCGTGCGTGCGCGGAAAGGGCAGCAGGTCCGGGTGGTAGCGCCTGCGCCAGGCCGACCAGGCCAGGTGCTCGGACACCAGCGCGGGCTCGATGCGCCTCGCCAGTTGCGCCAGGCGCCGCAGGTGGCTCGCATCGGGCGGCGCGTCGGCCGCGAGCGAGAGCGAAACGCCATGCAGCGACACCGGGTGCCGTGCCCGGATGGCTTCAAGCCAAGCCAGGCGCGGGCCGCCGTCGGCCAGGTAGTTTTCGGGGTGCACCTCCCACCACAGGCCGCTGGCGGTGCAGTGCAGGGCCTCGTCATAGTGCTGGGGCTTGAGGCCCAGGCCTGCAGTGAGAGGGGATGTCATGGCGCGGCTTCCGGTTAGCTCTTCATGGCTTCCAGCGAACCCATGCCCTTGGGCGTTTTGATGCTGGTGCAGGTGCCTGCGGGCACGTACTTCCAGGCGTTGCCCTGGTAGTCCACCTTGGCGGTGCCCGCGCAGGTGGTGCCGGGGCCGGCGGCGCAGTCGTTCTTGCCGGCCATGGAGACGCCGTAGCACTTTTCCATGGCGGGTTTGGCCATGTCGCCGGACTTGTTCATGCTGTCGGACTGCGCCAGGGCGGCGCCGGAGGCGAGGGCGGCAAACGCCAGGGCGCCGAGGGTGAGGGAACGGGTGGTCATGTTGATTGCTCCTTGGGTGATGAACGAGACCTCTGCCTGCAATGCCCACGCATCCGGCCGGTCTGCGCTGTAATTCGCAGGCACTGCGCAGCGGGTTACGCTGTGGTCGAAAATTTATTTTTCGGCCCCCGTGTAACCGGCGACGCGCCGGCCCCGAATACCAGCGAGGGAGACGCCATGGAGATAGAACAGCGGCTGCGCCCGCTGCTGCTGCAGGGCCTGGAGGGCGACAGCACCGCCTACCAGCGCTTTCTGAAGGAGCTGAGCGCGCACCTGCGGGCCTTTTTGCGCCGCCGCCTGGCCCAGCGGCCTGATGAAGTGGAGGACCTCGTGCAGGAAACCCTGCTCGCCGTGCACAACCAGCGCCACACCTACCGGCATGACCTGCCGGTGACAGCCTGGGCGCATGCGATCGCGCGCTACAAGCTCATCGACTGGCTGCGCGCGCACGCGGTCAAGGGCGCGCTGGACGTGCCGCTGGACGATGTGCAGGAGCTGTTTTCCAGCAGCGACAGCGAGGCCGCGCAGGCCCGGCGCGACCTGGGCCAGCTGCTGCAAACGCTGCCCGACCGCCAACGCCTGCCCATCGTGCATGTCAAGCTCGAAGGCCTGTCGGTGGTGGAAACGGCGCGTATCACGGGGCTGTCGGAGTCGGCGGTCAAGGTGGGCGTGCACCGAGGGCTCAAGGCCCTGGCCGCCCGGATCAGGGGAACGACATGAAAACCGATGAGTTGATTGGCCTGCTGGCGCAGGATGCCGAGCCGATGGCGCCGCATGCCATCGAGCGGCGCTTCGCCCTCGCGGCGGCCGGGGGCTGGCTGGGCGCGCTGGTGCTGATGCTGGTGCTGTTTGGCGTGCGGCCCGGGCTGGCGCAGGACATGGCGCTGCCCATGTTCTGGGGCAAGCTGGTGTTTGCCGCCCTGCTGGCCGCCGGCTGCCTGGCCGTGCTGCGCCGCCTGGCGCGGCCCGGCATGGGCCTGGGGCACAGCCTGGTGCTGCTGGCGCTGCCGCCGCTGGTGCTGTGGGGCCTGGCCGCCGTGGCGCTGGGCCAGGCCGGGCCTGCCGAGCGCCTGCCCCTGGTGCTGGGCAGCACCTGGCGCACCTGCGCCTTCAACATTGCGGCGCTGTCGCTGCCGGCCCTGGTGGCCAGCCTGTGGGCGCTGCGCGGTGCGGCGCCCACGCGCTTGGCCTGGGCGGGTGCCGGGGCCGGGTTGCTGGCGGGCGCGCTGGGGTCGCTGGCCTACGCGCTGCATTGCCCCGAGATGGCAGCGCCCTTCCTGGCCGTGTGGTACCTGGCGGGCATGGCCCTGCCCACCCTGGCGGGGGCCTGGCTGGGGCCGCGCGTGCTGCGCTGGTGAAAGGGGCTGGCGTTACGGCGCGGGCTGGGCCAGCCACTGGGCCACGGCCTCCACGCGCGCGGCGTGGATCAGTTCACCCACTTTTTGGCCTGTAACGCCCTTGGATGCTGCGTGAGCAGCTATCACACTGGTAGCAACCGATTGCACGGCAGCCAGCGCGGCGTTGATGCGCGCGCGCTGCGGGTAGGGCGAATCCTCGAAGTGCAGGCGCCCGCGTGCGTCGCACTCGCAGGCCTGCAGAATCTCGTCCAGCCGTGCCGGTTTGCGGATCGCGTCGCAGCGCTCCAGCAGCCGCACCAGCGCCGCCGCGCCCAGGTCGCCGCTGCGGTGGATGTTGCCGTGCTCGCGCGCCACTACGTCGGCCAGCTCGCGGCAGTCCGTGGGCACGCGCAGGCGCTCGCACAGGCCCTTGAGCAGCCGTGCGCTGCGCTGCTCGTGGCCGATGTGGCGCGGTAGCACTTCGGCAGGCGTGGTGCCCTTGCCCAGGTCATGGCCCAGGCAGGCATAGCGCACGCTCAAGGGGGTGTTCAGCTGGGCGGCCATGTCCAGCACCATCATCACGTGCACGCCGGTGTCGATCTCAGGGTGGTAATCGGCACGCTGGGGCACGCCCCACAGGCGGTCCACCTCGGGCAGCACCACCTTGAGCGCGCCGCACTGGCGCAGCACCTCGAACATGCGCGAGGGCTGCTCTTCCATCAGCCCGCGTGCCAGCTCCTGCCACACGCGCTCGGCCACCAGGTGATCGGCCTCGCCGTGTGCCACCATGGAACGCATCAATTCCATCGTTTCGGGTGCTACGGAAAAATC
>JANJVX010000082.1 GCA_024709845.1 Burkholderiaceae bacterium
AGCTGGGCGAGCTTGAGCTTGATCGGGTCTTGAAAGAAGAGGTGCAGGGTATGGGTGTTCTGGGACATGGCGCGGCGGGTGGTTGTTGGCGTGCAAAGGGCGTGTGCGTTGATGGGGGCCATTGTTCCGGGCAGGGGTGCGGCTGTCCCTCGCGACCTTGTCCATGGCGCACGGCATGGCCTTGACAAAACGTCCACTGCTGGCGCGGCGCACCCGCCCGGGGGCAAGGCAGACACCGGGGCGGTGGGCGTGGTAAGTTGGGGCCAAAAGTTGCCCGACCTGTCTGGAGGAATCGCTTGATCGCCCTTGCCACGGCCCTCGGCCGTTTCGTGCTGCGCCACTTTTTGAGCTTTGTGCTGATCTGCAGCGTGCTGCTGCTGGCGCAGTGGGGCTGGGCGCAGTGGCGGGCCTGGCAGGCCCTGCAGACCGAGGCTGCGCAGCTGGCGGCCGCGCAGGCCGCGTTCTCGGGCCACATCCAGGCGCAGGCCGCTGCCAGCCGCCAGCACACCACCGGCCTGGCCGCCGCCCCGCTGGCCGTGCTGACCGAGCGGCTGCAGACGCTGGACGAGCGCCTGCGCCGTGCGCAGCAAGAGCGTGCAGGCCTGGGCGGCGTGGTGCTGCTCGATGCCGAACGCACGCCCTTCGTCCAGGCGCACCTGCAGGCCTTGCGTCTGGACGTGGACATCCAGCTACTGCAACAGGAGCGCGCCTATGTGCAGGAGCTGCGCTGGCGCCTGCAAGCCACGCAGAGTGCAGAGCAGCAGCGCGCCGAACTGCAGCGGCTGCGCCAGAACCATGAGCGGCTGTACGCGCAGTGGCAGGCCGTGCAGGCAGAGCGCCAGGCGCTGCTGGAGAGCCATCCCATCAAATGCCGCCTGCCCGTGGCATCGCCCGAGCGCACGGCCTGCGAAGACCTGCGCCAGCAGCAGGCGGCCCTGCTGGCCGCCAACCAGCGTGCGGCGGCCGATCATGCCGCGCAGCGCACGCGGTTGCAGCAGGCGGCCCCCGCGCCTGGGCCGCTGGGCGCATTCGAGCCCCACCAGGCTGCGCTGCAGGCCCTGGCCGCGCCACTGCAGGCGCGCCATGCTGCGCTGATCACCCAGCAGGGCCAGCACTGGCTGGGCCGCCTGGCCGTGCCAGTGCGGCAGGTGGTGCCCACGGCGCTGCTGATCCTGCTGGGCATCGTGCTCGCGCCGCTGGGCGTCAAGGCGCTGCTCTACTTTGTGCTGGCGCCACTGGCGCAGCGCCGCCCGCCCGTGTGCCTGCTGCCGCACACCCTGGGCGCGTTGGAACTGGTGCCCGGCCCCTCGGCCGTGTCGCACGAGGTGCGGGTGGACCCGGACCACGAACTGCTGGTGCACCCCGAGTTTTTGCAAAGCACGGCCGTGCAGGGCGACAAGGACACCTGCTGGCTGTTCAGCACCCGCTACCCCTTCACCAGCCTGGCATCGGGCCTGGTGGCGCTGACCCGCGTGCGCACGCACGAAGCGGCCTGTTACGTGGTGTCGGCCACGCACGATGCGCACAGCGAGATCGGCATGCTGCACCTGCCCGCTGGCGCGGCCCTGGTGATGCAGCCGCACAACCTGGTGGGCGTGCTGCAGCGCCGGGATGCGCCCGTGCGCATCACGTCGCACTGGCGGCTGGGCAGTCTGCATGCGTGGCTCACGCTGCAGTTGCGCTATCTGGCGTTCCATGGCCCGGCGCAGCTCATTGTGCAGGGCTGCCGGGGCGTGCGGGTGGAGCACGCGGGCCAGGGCCGCAGCATCCAGCAGGCCGCCACCATCGGCTTCAACGCCAACCTGGCCTACACCACCCGGCGCAGCGACACCTTCGGGGCGTATCTGTTGGGCAAGCAAGGGCTGTTCAACGACAGCTTTGACGGTGCCGAGGGGTTTTATGTGTACGAGGAAATGCCCCACACGCTGTTGCGCGGCGGGCGCGTGCGGCGGGGGCTGGAGGGGGTGGCGGATTCGCTGCTCAAGGTGTTCGGGATTTAGAACTTGTCCGTAATTGAGGCGGGCGCACTTCGTACTTGAATCCGTGAGATAAAAAGGCCTCCAGCGCTTGTAGGTAAAGCGCTGTCAGCTATTAAGTTGATAGTAAATGTGTCCGGATGGCCCGCCCCGGCAGAGGGCGGCTACCGGGGCACGATCACCATCCAGCCCACGCCAAAGCGGTCTGCCACCATGCCGAACGCGGTGGCAAAGAACGTGGGGCCGAAGGGCATTTGCACCTGGCCTCCATCGGCCAGGGCGTCGAACAGGCGCCGGGCCTCGGCGTCCGTGGCCGGGGAGAGGCAGAGCGAGAAGCCCTTGAACACGCCCTCACCTGGGCGCTGTCCGTCCGAGGCCATGATCTGCGTCTCGCCAATTTGCAGGTTGGCGTGCATGACCTTGTCACCGTCCATGGCGTTGCCGGGCGGCGGGGGCTCCGGGCTGTCCCGGTAGCGCATCAGCGCGGTGACCTGGGCGCCCAGGGCCTGGCTGTAAAAGGCCAGCGCCTCTTCGCACCGGCCGTCAAAAAACAGGTAGGGCTGGACTTGCATGGTGTCGCTCCTGCAGTGGGGGTGTGCAGGTATACAACTTTTGGCGGCGGGTGTCCCGCCCGGCGTGAGGCCGGATACGGCTGCTTACAGCGGTTGCAGATAGCGCTGTGCCAGCGCGTCGCGGGCCGCGCCGTCCACGCCCAGCACATCTTCCAGGTAGGCGGGCACACCGCCGTATTCCGTGTCCACGAGGTGCAGCGCGGCGTCGAGGAAGTCTTCCTGCACACGCCACAGCACCTGCAGCACTTCGCGCGGGGCCGGTCCGGCCAGGCCCGCGGGTGGGCGGTAGAGCGCGTTGGTCAGCAGGTAGTCCTGCATCACCACGCCGCGCGGCACGCCCAGCGCCAGCAGGATGAGGGCGGCGGCAAAGCCGGTGCGGTCCTTGCCCGCGGTGCAGTGGAAGACCAGGGGCGCCTCGTTTTCCAGCAGCAGGCGGAACAGGGCGGCAAAGCGCGGCGCGTTGTCGCCCACGAAGCCCCGGTAGGTGTCCTGCATCAGGCCCACGGCGTCTTGCGCGGTGAGCGGCCGGCCCGCGCGCAACAGCTCCTGGGCACGCTGCACCACGGTGGGCTCGATGGTGAGCGGGTGGTAGGCCACGCCGGGCAGCTGGTAGGCCATCGCGTTGCGCTCGGCCTCGCCCCGAAAGTCCACCGCGCGGGTCACGCCCAGGGCCTGCAGCTGGGCCAGGTCGGGCGGGGTGAGTGCGGCCAGGTGGTCCGAGCGGAAGATGCGGCGCCAGCGCAGCGGGCGCCCGCCGTGGCCCCGGTAGCCGCCCAGGTCGCGGAAATTGGTGGCGCCTTGCAGGGGCAGCGCGCGCGGTGGTTCTTGCATGGCAATCCCGGTGTCGGTCATGGGCCCGAGCGTAGCGCAAGCACGGTGCCCATGTGCGCGTGGGGGTCCTGCGCGGGACAGGGCGGATAATGCCCCGGCATCTGCCTTGGAACAGGGTCACACCACGTATGCGTTTTCTCTCCGACATGGCCCGGCGCCTGCGCGCTTCGGTCGCCGACGATCTGCAGGTGCGGGACCAGGTCACGGTGGACAACCTGCGCCGCCTGCGGCTGGGTGCCCTGCTGGCGCTGCCGGTGTTTTTGGGTGCCAGCGGGTGGATGCTCCAGGGCTGGCTGACGGGGGCCGCCATGGCGCCCTGGCAGTGGGCCGTGGGCCTGACGCACCTGTCGGGCCTGGGCCTGGCCACCGCGATGGGAGCGCTCTCGCACGGGATGCTGCGCCGCGCCCCGACGGGCCGGGCGGCGCGCGCGCTGGTGGTGCTGGCGGCGCTGCTCACGCTGCTGCTGGGGGTGGCGCTCACGGTGTTCTTCCAATGGGTCACTCCCAAGGCCACGCCGCTGGTGGTCACCGCCATTGGCGTGGCCCTGGTGTTCTATCTGCGCCCTGCGGTCAGCGTGGCGCTGTTCTCCGGCATGGCGGTGCTGTGCTTTGCCGTGCTGCCGCTGACGCAGCACGATCCGGCCATGCTGGCCAGCGGGCGGGTGAGCGCGCTGGTCATTCCGCTCACGGCGCTGGTTTTCTCGGTGATGGCGGGGCGCAAGAACACGGTCAACATCCTGCTCAGCCGTTCGCTGGCGCAGGCCAACGCCGCGCTCGCGGCCAAGCAGGTGGAGCTGGAGCGCCTGGCCAGCCACGACGGCCTCACGGGGCTGTGCAACCGCAGCGAGTTCATGCGCCGCGCGGACCATGAGTTGCTCCGCGCCATCCGGCACCGGTATTCCACCTCCTTCCTGCTGCTGGACCTGGACCACTTCAAGCGGGTGAACGACCACTATGGCCACCCCACGGGCGACGCCGTGCTGTGCCATGTGGCCCGCCTGCTGTCGAGCGGGGTGCGCGTGTCCGATGTGGTGGCCCGCCTGGGTGGTGAGGAGTTCATCGTCCTGCTACCGCACACCAGCGAGGAAGCCGCCCTGCGCTGCGCCGAAAAGCTGCGCTCGCGCGTGCAGGCCCACCCCCTGGAGACGGACGCCGGGCCGCTGCCCCTGACCGTGAGCATCGGCGTGGTGGAGGCGCCACCGCGCGCGCGCGCCGATGTGGCGGCGGCCTATGCCGCCATTGACCGCGCGCTCTACCGCGCCAAGTCGGCCGGGCGCAACCGGGTGGAAGTGGGCGCGCTGGATGCGGATTGCAGCGCCACGGAGCCCGCCCGGCTGGCAGCCTGAAGGCCCGACGCCCCCGGGCCGCCCGCCAGTCCCCTCTACTGGGCGCGGGGCAGCGATGTCACGGCGCCGTCCACCGGCAGCTCCTGCGTGCCCTTGGGGCAGGGCTGGTCGGTGTACGTGGTGCGGCCGTCCTTCACGCATTTGCGCGGCTGCGGCGCCACCGGCTGGGACGCTCCCGCAGCGGCCGCGTGGGCCGGTGCGGCGCGCTGCTTGCCGGGTGGCAGGGTGCCGGGGCCGGGGCGGGTGATCTTCTTCCAGGCCTGTTCGGTCCACGGCCCGGCATGGGGCAGCCAGCGGTCGGCCGTCCACCAGGCAACCACGGCGGCGGCCACGAGGGCTGCCACCAGCGTGGCGAGGAGGGCGCGGTGAGCGGGGCTGCGCATGGCGGTGGGTGTGCGCGACCGTTAGCGCTCGCCCCTTCAGCCCAGGTGCTGGCCCAGAATGCCGGCCAGCTCGAACATGCCCGCGCGGTCCTTGCCGAACACGGCGCGCAGCTTGTCGTCGGCGACGATGCTGCGCTTGTCCTTGGGGTCCTGCAGGTTGTGGGCCTTGATGTATTCCCACATCTTCTTCACCGCCTCGGGGCGCGCCACGGGCTCATGGCCGATCACGGCCGCCAGCGCCGCGCTGGGCGCCTTGCCTGCGGCGGTCTTGCGTGGCGCCTTGGTCGCGGGGGCCTTCTTGGTGGTGGCGGATTTTGAGGCTTTTTTGGCCGTGGCGCTTGTCTTTCCTGCGCCTGCAGCTATTGTTCTGGTAGCACCTGTAGCGGCGGGCTTGCGCGGCGGAAACTTGCTGGGTGCGAACTCGAAGTTCACCTTGCCGGCCTCCTTGTCCCACGCGAGGTAGGCCTTGAAGTTGCGGCGTGTGCGCATGCTCACGAACTTGTCGAGCAGGTCGGTCTTGCCCGTCTGCAGGAGCTTTTCCATCTGCGCGCGCTCCACGGGCTGTTGCAGGATGACCTTGCCGCTCTTGAAGGTGCAGGAGGGCGTAGGCTGCGCCGCCGTGGGCACGGCCTTGCTGCAGACGTAGTTGCTGCCATGCTCGTGCACGGCCGAGCCGCAGATGGGGCAGGCCCCCAGGGAGGCGTCGGCGAATTCCACCAGCTCGCCGGTGTCCTCGGCGTTCTTGTCGTCGCCGAAGTCGAATTCGAGCTTGTAGTTGTTGGCCTCTTCGTCGAAGCTCAGCGTGATCTCGGCCGTGAACGGCCAGCCCGCCTTGGAGCGGAAGCCCTCCAGCGGCCCGATGCGCTTGTGCGCCAGCAGTTGCTCGGCCTCCTGCGTTTCAAACGTGCGGCCGGCCGGGGACTTGCCGAACGAGAAGCCGCAGCCCTGGCCGTTGCCGCCCGCGCCGGTGCAGGCGTAGCGGCGGTAGTTTTCCTTCACCACGCCGCCGCAGTGGGGGCAGGGGGCCGAGAGCGTGGCGTAGTCGCCGGGGATGGTGTCGCGGTCGTATTCCTTGGCCTTCTTCACCATGCGCTCGGTCATGGCGGCAATTTGCTGCATGAAGGCTTCGCGGCTCAGTTGCCCCTTTTCCATCTGCGCGAGCTTGTATTCCCACTCGCCCGTCAACTCGGCGCGGCAGAGCTCCTCCACCTCCAGGCCGCGCAGCAGCGTCATGAGCTGGAAGGCCTTGGCCGTGGGGATGATCTCCCGGCCTTCGCGCAGCATGTACTTTTCCGTGAGAAGACCTTCGATGATGGCCGCGCGCGTGGCGGGCGTGCCCAGGCCTTTTTCCTGCATGGCCTCGCGCAGCTCGTCGTCGTCGATCTGCTTGCCAGCGCTTTCCATCGCGCCGAGCAGCGTGGCTTCGGAGTAGCGGGCGGGCGGCTTGGTCTTGAGGCCCTTGGGGTCGGCCTGTTCCGTTCGCACCACCTCGCCGGGCTTCACGGGCACGAGGTTCTGGCCCTTGTCGCCGGCCTGGCCGCCTTCCACCTCGTCCGCGGCTTCCTTGCCGTAGATGGCCAGCCAGCCGGGCTTGACCAGCACCTTGCCCTCGGTCTTGAAGCTGTGGCCGGCCGCCGTGCTGATGCGCGTGGTCACCGTGTATTCGGCGCTGGGGAAGAACACCGCCATGAAGCGGCGCACCACCAGGTCGTAGAGCTTCTGCTCGGCTTCAGAGAGGCCGCTGGGTGCCTGCAGCGTGGGGATGATGGCGAAGTGGTCGCTCACCTTGCTGTTGTCGAAGATGCGCTTGGACGGGCGCACATAGTTGCCGGCCAGCGCCGTGGCGGCGTGCGGCGCGAGGTGGCGCATGCCGCTGTCGGCCAGCATCTCAAAGGTCTGCTTGGCGACGGGCAGGTAGTCCTCGGGCAGTGCGCGCGAGTCGGTACGCGGGTAGGTCAGGGCCTTGTGGCGCTCGTACAGGCTTTGCGCCAGGGCCAGCGTGGTCTTGGCGGAAAAGCCGAACTTGCCATTGGCCTCGCGCTGCAGGCTGGTCAGGTCGAACAGCAGGGGCGATGCCTGGGTGGTGGGCTTGCTTTCCTCGGTGACGGTGGCGGGCTGGCCGCGCACGGCGTCGGCGATCTGCTGGGCCTGCTGCGCGTTCCATACGCGGTCGGCGCGCATTTCCGGGTCTTCGCCCTTCTTCCATTTCGGGTCGAACCACTTGCCGGGGTACTGGCCTGCCTCGGCATCGAAGCTGGCGTGGATTTCCCAGTAGTCGCGGCTGATGAACTTGCGGATCTTCTCCTCGCGCTCGACCACCAGCGAGAGCGTGGGCGTCTGCACCCGGCCCACGGTGGTGAGGAAGAAACCGCCGTCGCGCGAGTTGAATGCCGTCATGGCGCGCGTGCCGTTGATGCCCACCAGCCAGTCGGCCTCGGAGCGGCTGCGCGCGGCGTTCGCCAGGCCCGCCATCTGCTGCTCGCTGCGCAGGCTTTCGAAGCCGTCGCGGATGGCCTGCGGCGTCATGCTCTGCAGCCACAGGCGCTTGACGGGCTTGCCCAGGGGCTTGGCGCCCCCGGCGTACTGCTCGATCAGGCGGAAGATCAGCTCGCCTTCGCGGCCCGCGTCGCAGGCGTTGATGAGTTCGCTCACGTCCTTGCGCTTGGCCTGCTTGACCACCGCGTTCAGGCGCGTCTTGGTCTTGTCCACGGGCTTGAGGTCAAAGTACGGCGGGATCACCGGCAGGTGGGCAAAGCTCCACTTGCCGCGCTTCACATCGAACTGCTCGGGCGCCTGGATTTCCACCAGGTGGCCCACGGCGCTGGTGACCACGTAGCGGTCGTTCTCGAAATGTTCGTCGTGCTTTTCAAACTTGCCCGCCACGGGCGTCAGGGCGCGCACGATGTCCTGCGCCACCGAAGGTTTTTCTGCAATTACCAGGGTCTTGGTCATTTTTTTTGGGTCTCGCCATGCTGGCCGCCCCGGAGAGTCGCTCCGGGCGCTTCTACAATCCGTGCTTCCCACGCGCGTGCACGCGCACGCGCATGTGTGCACTATCAAGTTAACAGAGTTTTGCCATGCCCCGCACCGCACCCACCGCCCTTGCCGGACGCCGCATCCAGACCCGCCGCTCGGGCGTGCACGGCCGGGGCGTGTTCGCCGTGCAGGACATCGCCGAGGGCGAGGTGCTGATCGAGTACACCGGCGAGGTCATCACCTGGCAGGAGGCGCAGGACCGGCATCCGCACGACCCGCTGCAGCCCAATCACACGTTTTATTTTCATGTGGATGAAGACCGCGTGATCGACGCAAAGTTCGGCGGCAATTCGGCGCGCTGGATCAACCACAGCTGCGCCCCGAACTGCTTCGCCGACGAGCAGGACGGCCGGATCTTCATCACCGCGCTGCGCAATATCGCGGCGGGCGAGGAGATCAACTACGACTACGGCCTCATCATCGACGAGCGCTACACCCCCAAGCTCAAGGCCGAGTACCCCTGCTGGTGCGGCAGCCCGAACTGCCGGGGCACGCTGCTGGCGCCCAAGCGGGGCTGGTCTGCGCCCCAGCCGAAGAAGGCGGGCAAACCCGCTGGCCAGCGGGGCCGCGCGGCATGAGCACGCCGCTGCGCTGGCCCGCCGAGGCGCTGTGGGAGGCCGTGGCGCCATCGTTGCCGGGCTTTACCGTCGAGGTGTTGCCCAGCGTGGATTCCACCAACACCGAACTCATGCGCCGTGCGCGTGCCGGGCGCGTGGACCCCGTGCTGCTGGTGGCCGAGCAGCAGACGGCGGGACGCGGGCGCATGGGCCGTGCCTGGCAGAGCCGGGCGGGCGATTCGCTCACCTTCTCCCTGGGCCTGCCGCTGGCGCCGGTGGATTGGTCCGGCCTGTCGCTGGCCGTGGGCGTGAGCGTGGCCGAAAGTCTGCAGCCCGTGCTGCCGCGCGAGGGCAGCGCCGTCCCGCGCGTGGGCCTGAAGTGGCCCAATGACCTGTGGCTGGGTGGCGCGGGCGGCGACCGCAAGCTGGGCGGCATCTTGGTGGAGACGGCCAGTTTTGTCGCGCCCCAGGGCACCGGGCCGGGTCCGCATGCCGTGCCAGCCCGCTACGTGGTGGTGGGCATCGGCCTGAATGTGCACCCGCAGGATGGGCAAGGCATGTCGCTTGCGCCGGGCAGCCTGCAAGAGGTGGCGGACGGGCTGGATGCCCCCGCTGCCCTGCTGCGCGTGGTGCCGCCGCTCGTCGGTATGCTGCAGTCGTTCGCCGCCTACGGTTTCGGGCCCATGCAGCCGCGCTTTGCGCTGCGCGACGTGCTGCAGGGGCGTGGTGTACGGCTGAGCGACGGCACCAGCGGCACGGCCCATGGCGTGGGCGAGGACGGCGCCCTGCTCGTGCATACTGCGGGCGGCATGCTGCCCGTCACCAGTTCCGAAATCAGCGTGCGGCCCGTCGCCTCCGGCGGGTCATCGGCCTGACCCGGTTCCGTATCCATGCTGCGCTTTTTCGTACTCGTCCTGTTGCTGGCCAATGCGGGCTATTTCGCCTGGTCGCAGGGGTTCATGCAGGAATGGGGCCTGGCCCCGGCGCAGCAGGCCGAGCCGCAGCGTCTGCAAGAACAGATCCGGCCCGAGGCACTGCATATAGCCGGAGCCAAGGTGCAGCCGCCCGTGGCGGCCCCGGCGACGGAGCCCGCCGCAGGCACGGCATCGACAGAGCCTGCGGCCGCCGCCGCATCCGCATCCGCATCTGCATCTGCGCCCACGGCAGCGTCGTCGTCCGCCGCCGAGTGTCTGCAGGCGGGCGTGTTCGATGAAGAGCAGGCCGATGCACTGCGCCGCGCAGCCGCCGCGTTGCCGCAAGGCAGCTGGAGCCTGCAGCGCACCACCATCGCCGGGCGCTGGATGGTCTACATGGGCCGCTTCGCGGACGGCGACGCGCTGGCCAAAAAGCGCGCCGAGTTGCGCGAGCTGGGCGTGCCGTTCGATCGGCCCAACAATCCGTCTCTGGAGCCCGGCCTTTCGCTGGGCCGGTTCTCCACCGAAGAGGCGGCACAGCGCGGGCTGAGCAATCTGGCCGCCAAGGGGGTTCGCACGGCCCGCGTGATGCAGGAGCGGGCCGATGCCCCGGGCTTCATGCTGCGCCTGCCCGCCGTGGACGATGCCTTGCGCCCTCAGCTCGATGCCTTGCGCCCCGCTCTGGCGGGCAAGACGCTGCGGTCTTGCTCCTGAGGAAGGGGTCAGCGCGCCCGCATGCCCAGCACGGCCGCGCCGATGATCATCGCCGTGGCCAGGGCCAGCGTGGGGCTGAAACCGCGTCCGCTCACCAGCACCAGCAGCGTGGTCGATGCCAGCGGCGTGATGTAGCTCAGGATGCCGATGTGGCGTGCATCGCCGAGCTTGAGCGCCTTGTCCCAGAGGTAGAACGACGCCCCCAGCGGCCCCAGCCCCAGCACCGCCAGCAGTGCCCAGTCGCGCGCCTGCAGCGTGGCGGCGGGTTCCAGCAGCGCGTGGCACAACAGTGAAAGCAGGCCCGACACCAGCCCGAACAGGCCGATGGCCGTCGTCGGGAAGGCAGCCACGCGCTTGGTCAGCAGCGAATAGGTCGCCCAGATGAAGGCCGCCGCCGCTGCCGGCAGGTAGCCCCAGGCCAGCGTGCCGCTGAGCTCGCGCCCGCCCGCGATGGCCATGGCCGCGCCGCCGAAGCCCAGCAGGGCCGCCAGCACATGCGGCAGGCGCAGCGCCACGCCCGGCAGCACCACGGGCGCCAGCACCACGATGAACAGCGGCCAGAGGTAGTTGACGAGGTTGGCCTCCACGGGCGGCGCGTTGCGCAGCGCGATGAACAGCAGGAAGTGGTAGGCGAACAGACCGTACACGCCCAGCGCCAGTGTGCGCAGCGGAATGCGCCATTGCGATGGGTCGCGCAGCACCAGGGGCCAGGCCGGCACGCTGCCGATCACCAGCGCGATGCCGGTCAGCAGGAAAGGCGGAACATGGGTGAGCGAGACGCCCAGCGAGGCGAGCGAGGCCCACAGGGCGATGGCGCCCAGCGCGTACAGATTGGCTTGCATGGAGCGAGCTTACGTGCCGGCACCATCGCGCGGCGCGGGCAGATCGTCGCGCAACGCGGGTTCGCGGCGGCGCAGGGCGGCCGTCAGCGCCGAGGGCGAGCGGTAGCCGGTGCGGCGCGCCACCTCGGCCACGGGCAGGCCGCGCGCGCGCAGCCACTGCGCCTGCTCCAGCCGCAGGCCGCGCAGCCAGGCCATGGCGGCCAGGCCCTGCTCCTCGCGGCAGCGCGCGGCGAACTGGGCCGGGCTGAGATGGACTTGCGCCGCCAGGTCGGCCACGCCCAGCGGGTGCTGCCACTGGCCCGCGGCCCACAGGCGCAGCGCCTGCCAATCGATGGCGCGGCGGCGTCCGCTGGGGGGTGAAGCAGGGCGCTCAAGGGTCAGCCAGGCCTCGCGTAGCAGCGCCGGGCCGTGCGCCTGGGCCAGCGGCAGGCCCTGCTGCAGCGCGCTGGCCAGGTAGCGCGCCAGGGACAGGGCGTGGGTGGCGGGGGGCGGCTGCGCCACGCAGCGCACCCAATCAGGATGGGCGCTGTCGAGCACCAGGCACAGGCTGCCTTGGGCAGATTCAAAGTCGTGGCGCGCGCCGGGCTCGATGACGCAGCCGCTGCCGCTGGCCACGCGCAGGCCGCGCCCCTCCACTTCGAGGTCGAGCGCGCCCGAGAGGCCCAGCAGGATCTGGAAGTGGCCGTGGCTGTGGCTGCCCGGCGAGGCGCCGTAATGCCGCAGCGAGAGGGCCTCGGCGCCGTCCATGCGCAGCCCTGCCCGTGGGTCAGACGCCGGCCGACTTGGCCTGCTGGTCGGCGTGGTAGCTCGAACGCACCATGGCGCCCACGGCGGCGTGCGAGAAGCCCATCTTGTAGGCCTCGGCCTCGAACATCTTGAAGGTGTCGGGGTGGACGTAGCGGCGCACCGGCAGGTGGCTGTTGCTGGGCGCGAGGTACTGGCCGATGGTCAGCATGGAGATGTCGTGCGTGCGCATGTCCTGCATGACCTGCAGGATTTCCTCGTCGGTCTCGCCCAGGCCGACCATGATGCCGCTCTTGGTGGGGATGCCGGGGTTCTGGGCCTTGAATTTCTTGAGCAGGTTCAGTGAAAACAGGTAGTCGGAACCGGGGCGGGCTTCCTTGTAGAGGCGCGGCGCGGTTTCGAGGTTGTGGTTCATCACGTCGGGCGGCGCTTCCTGCAGGATGCTGAGTGCGCGGTCGTCGCGGCCCCGGAAGTCGGGCGTGAGGATCTCGATCTGCGTGCTGGGCGAGAGCGCGCGGATCTGGCGGATGCACTCGGCGAAGTGTCCGGCGCCACCGTCGCGCAGGTCGTCGCGGTCCACGCTGGTGATGACAGCGTACTTCAGGCGCAGCTTGGCGATGGTGCGCGCCAGGTTCAGCGGCTCTTCCTGGTCCAGCGGGTCGGGGCGGCCGTGGCCCACGTCGCAGAACGGGCAGCGGCGCGTGCACTTGTCGCCCATGATCATGAAGGTGGCCGTGCCGTGGCCAAAGCATTCGCCGATGTTTGGGCAGGAGGCTTCCTCGCACACGGTGTTGAGCTTGCTCTCGCGCAGGATCTGCTTGATCTCGTAGAAGCGCGTGGTCGGCGAGCCGGCCTTGACGCGGATCCAATCGGGCTTCTTCAGCACCTCGGCCTGCTCGACCTTGATCGGAATGCGCGAGAGCTTGGCGGCGGCCTTCTGCTTGGCAAGCGGGTTGTAGTCTGCGGTGGATTGTGCTTCGCGCACGACGTCGG
>JANJVX010000094.1 GCA_024709845.1 Burkholderiaceae bacterium
CACCACGGCCGGCAGGTACACCTGCCAGTGCTGCGCGTGCGCCAGGCCCGCCTGCACCAGCAGCGCGGGCACGGCCACCCACATCGAGAGTTGCACGGTGTGCAGCACGAACACGCCCAGGTTCAGGCGCAGCAGGTCGGGATTTTTAAAGACATCGGCCAGGCGGCCGCGCGGCCCCTCGCTGTGGTGCGCGGCCTCGGGCGGCACCCACCACAGCACCACGGCGATGCCGGCCAGCGCCAGCGCGCAGGTCAGACCGAACAGCCCCCCCAGGCCAATGCGGGCGGTAAGCAGGGGCGCGGCCACCAGGGCCACGGCAAACATCAGGCCGATGCTGCCGCCCACCAGCGCCATGGCCTTGGTGCGCACGCCATCGCGCGTCTGGTCGGCCAGCAGCGCGGTGACGGCCGCCGACACGGCGCCCGCGCCCTGCAGCGCGCGGCCCACGAGCAGGCCCATCACGCTGTCGGCCAGCGCGGCCAGCAGGCTGCCGCCCGCGAACACCAGCAGGCCCAGCACGATGACGCGCTTGCGGCCGAAGCGGTCGGACGCCATGCCCAGCGGCAGCTGCAGCACGGCCTGCGTGAGGCCGTAGATGCCCATGGCCAGGCCGACGAGCGCGGGGTCGTCGCCGCCCGGGTACTTGCGCGCCTCCAGTGCGAACACGGGCAGCACCATGAAAAGGCCCAGCATGCGCAGCGCGAAGATCAGCGCCAGCGAGACGCTGGAGCGGCGCTCTTGCGGGGTCATCCGGCTGGCGGAGGCTGGGGGCTGCGGCATGGCAGTGCCCTGGAAAGTGGGAGAGGATTCCGGCACGGTGGTGCGCTTGGGCCCGGGGGGCCTGGTGAAACAAAACGGTGATTTTCGCCCATCCTCCACGACCACGGCCGTGCCGGGGGCTTGCGCGGGTTCAGGCAGCTCGAAAATTGAATACCAGAAATGGCTGCAGAGCCCTACCCGCAAGCGTCAGCAGCTATATTTTATGCAGCAAAACCAACACCCTCACGCCGCCAGCGCCGCCTGGATGTCGCCCGCCAGCTTCTCGGGCGCGTCCTGCGGTGCATAGCGGCGCAGCACCTGGCCGTCCTTGCCCACGAGGAATTTGGTGAAGTTCCATTTGATGGCCTTGAGGCCCAGCAGGCCCGGCGCCTCGGCGGCCAGCCAACGGTAGAGCGGGCTGGCGTCCTGGCCGTTCACGTCGATCTTGGCCATCATCGGAAAGCTCACGCCGTAGTTGAGCTGGCAGAAGCTGGCGATGTCGTCGTTGCTGCCCGGGTCCTGCCCGGCAAACTGGTTGCACGGAAAACCCAGCACCACCAGGCCCTGGCCGCCGAACTGCTGGTGCAGCGCCTCCAGCCCGCCCAACTGCGGCGTGAAGCCGCAGGCGCTGGCGGTGTTGACGATGAGCAGCACCTTGCCCTCGTACTGGCGCAGGGGCACCACCGTGCCATCGATGCGCTGGGCTTCAAAGTCGTAAACGCTGGACATGACGGGCTCCGGAAGGTCTAAACCGCCATCGTAGCGGTTTCGCGCGGCTGGCGCCGGGGCCTGCCTCCGGCACCCTTTTGCTATCGTTCATATAGCTGCAGGCGCTTGACAGGCGGTTGTTTCGAGCCTATTTTGCACATTTTTCACCCACCCCTCCATGACCCTCCTGCGCGCCCTGCAAGCGGACATCACGCACCTGGATGTGGACGCCATCGTCAACGCCGCCAACCGCTCGCTGCTGGGCGGCGGCGGGGTGGATGGCGCCATCCACCGCGCGGCGGGGCCCGCGCTGCTGGAGGCCTGCCGCGCCCTGGGTGGCTGCGAGACGGGCGACGCAAAGATCACGCCGGGGTTCGGACTGCCCGCCCGGTACGTCATCCACACGGTGGGACCGGTCTGGCAGGGCGGTACCGCCGGAGAGCCCGCGCTGCTGGCCTCGTGCTACCGCAGCGCCATTGCGCTGGCCCTGACCCACGGGGTGCGCAGCCTGGCCTTTCCCGCCATCAGCACGGGGGTGTATGGCTACCCCGCCGCCCTGGCCGCGCGCGTGGCCGTGGCGGCGGTGCGCGGCGCGATTCCCCAAGACTCGCCCCTGCGCGAAGTGATTTTTTGCTGCTTCTCGGCGCACGATCTCGCGATCTGCGAGGCGGTGCTGCAGGAGGCGCCGCCCGGCTCGCCCGTGGAGCCGGACGAGCAGGCTCCTGCCCACCGAAAAAGTTGAACAAAACAGCCTTCAGCGTTTGTCAATCAAGCGCCTGCAGCTCCTGAAAAAGGAGCATCAATGGTGCGTATCGTGCCGCGCGATGCGAAGCAGGTGGTCCAGCTCTTCGGCGTGCTGCACGCAGTTGTGGGCGTGCCAGCGCTGGATGACCCACATGATGCCCGCCACCACCACGCCAAAGGCGGTGATGGCGCCAAAGGCCGACAGCCCCAGCTTGGTGGACAGGCTGTAGAACGCGCCCAGGCCCAGGATGCAGGCCTGCTCGTTGAAGTTCTGCACGGCGATCGACCGGCCCGCGCCCATGAGGTTGTGGCCCCGGTGCTGCAGCAGCGCGTTCATGGGCACC
>JANJVX010000141.1 GCA_024709845.1 Burkholderiaceae bacterium
CGAAGCCTTCGGCCACACCGTGCTGGCCTGGACCTGGCTGCGCCAGGCCGTGGTCGCCGACGGCGCGCTGGCGCGGGCCGCCACGCCGCAGGACGCGGACTTCTACCAGGGCAAGCTGCAGGCCTGCCGCTGGTTCTTCCATTGGGAGCTGCCGCGCACCGCGCCCCAGCATGCGCTGCTGCGCAGCCTGGACGACAGCACGCTGGCCATGCAGGACGCGTGGTTCTAGAGGCTTTGAATGAAATCGGGCTCTGGCGCTTTACTGTAAAGCGCCAATAGCTATCAAATTAATAGCAATCAAAGGCGCTCAGCGCGCCGCCGGCGGGACCAGCGGCAGCCCGCGCCGCGCCCATTCCGACATGCCACCCTCGACGTAGCGCACGTTGGTGTAGCCGCGCTCGCGCAGCGCCTGCCAGACGGCCCGCGAGCGGTTCTGCGTGTTGCAGATCAGCAGCACGGGCTTTGCCGCGTCCTTGGGGATCTCGGCCAGGCGCGCGCCGATCTCGCGCATGGGCAGCAGCTTGGCCACGCGCGACACGCCCGTGGCGTGCTCCTGCGGCTCGCGGATGTCCACCAGCAGGGCGCGGCCCGCCTCGGCCTCGGCGCGGGCGGTGTCCAGGCTGACCGTGTCGGTGGACGGGATGGCGCTGGCCTCGAAGGCCGTGGCGGCCCCCAGGGCGAGGGCCAGACGCAGAAAGGAGCGGCGGATCAGCGGTGTCATGGGGGGTGTCCTGCGGGTGGCGATGGGGCGATTGTCGCAGGCGCAGCCCGCGCCAGGGTGGCCGTCAGCGGTGCAGCGCTGCCTCGATGCGCGACACCATCTCGACCAGCCGGGGGCGCACCTCGCCCAGCAGGAATTCGGGCGAGACAGTGAACGAGGGGCCGCCGCAGTTGATCACCATGGGCGGCAGGCCGCCGCCAGGCTGGAAGGCGCGGGCGATGGCGTTGACGTTCCTCTGCCAGTCGCCAAAGGAGCATGCCACGCCCAGGCTGCGGTAGTCCTGCAGCGCCTTGTCGATGCCGGCCTGCACCTCGGGCCAGGCCTGCTCGTCGCGGGCGCGCAGCTGTTCCAGCAGGGGGCGGCGTTCGTCCTCGGTGATGGCTGCGAGCCAGGCGCGCCCGATGGCCGAGGTGGCCAGCGCGATGCGCGAGCCCACGTCCAGGCTCAGCGTGAGCAGGGCCGAGCTGCGGCAGTTTTCCACATAGATCATCGAGAACCGGTCGCGCGTGCCCAGCGAGACTTCGGCGGTGGCGAAGTCGGCCAGCTCCTGCATCAGCGGGCGGGCGATCTGGCGCACGTCCAGCCGTACCAGCATGGTGCTGCCCAGCGACAGCGTGGCCGTGCCCAGGCGGTACTTGCCGATGTCCTCGACATGGATGAGGTAGCCCAGCCGCGTGAGCGTGTAGGTCAGGCGCGAGACGGTGGACTTGGGCAGCTTGCAGCGCTGTGCGATTTCCTGGTTGCCCAGGGCCTTGTCGCCCGAGCGGAAGCAGGCCAGCACGTCCAGCCCGCGCGCCAGGGCCGTGACGAAGTGGCGGTCTTCCTTGGGGCGGGCGGCGGCGGTGCGGGGGGCGGGGGGCGCGGACATGCGCGGATTATCACGGCCCCGTGGCCACGGGTTGCCGGGCTTATTTCTCGACGAAGGCGCGCTCGATCACGAAGTCGCCGGGCCGGGTGGTGTTGCCTTCCTCGAAGTCGCGCTGCTCCAGAATGTGCTTGAGCGAGGCCAGCATCTCGGGGCTGCCGCACAGCATCACACGGTCTTCCAGCGGGTTCAGTGCGGGCACGCCGAGGTCGGTGAACAGCTTGCCGCTTTCGATCAGGTGGTTGATGCGGCCCTGGTTCTTGAATGGCTCGCGCGTCACCGTGGGGTAGTACTTGAGCTGCTTGCTCACCAGCTCGCCGAGGAACTCGTGCTGGGGCAGTTCCTGGGTGATGTAGTCGTGGTAGGCCAGCTCCTTCACCTCGCGCACGCCGTGCACCAGGATGACCTCCTCGAACTTCTCGTAGGTCTCGGGGTCGCGGATCACGCTCATGAAGGGCGCCAGGCCCGTGCCGGTGGAGAGCATGTACAGGCGCTTGGCGGGCAGCAGGTAGTCGATCAGGATCGTGCCCGTGGGCTTCTTGCCGACGATGATGGTGTCGCCCACCTGGATGTGCTGCAGGCGCGAGGTCAGCGGGCCGTCGGGCACCTTGATGGAGAGGAACTCCAGGTGTTCCTCGTAATTGGCGCTGACGATGCTGTAGGCGCGCAGCAGCGGCTTGCCGTCCACCTTCAGGCCGATCATGGTGAAGTGCCCGTTGGAGAAGCGCAGGGCCGGGTCGCGGGTCGTGGTAAAGCTGAAAAGCCGGTCGGTCCAGTGGTGGACGCTCAGTACGCGTTCTTCGAGAAAGGCGCTCATGGTGTGTTGGCTGGGATGTTGAAAAACGGGGGGCCGCAAGACGTCGCAGATGCCGCTGCACAAGGGCGGAGGATGCGGGTTATCCCCGTATTGTCCTGCAAAGTGGACAACGCCCTGCACATATGCTTATAACGGCCAGCGCCGGTTCGCCCGCGTGGCCTTGGCGCCGCTCAGGTGCCACCCACATAGGGGTTGCTGCGCCGCTCGCGCCCGAAGGTGCTTTCGGGGCCGTGGCCGGGGATGAAGACCGTCTGGTCGCCCATGGGCCACAGGCGCTGGGTGATGCTGTCGATGAGCTGTTCGTGGTTGCCCTGGGGGAAGTCGGTGCGGCCGATGCTGCCGGCAAACAGCACGTCACCCACAAACGCACGGTCGATCTGCGGGGCGTGGAACACCACATGGCCGGGGGTGTGGCCGGGGCAATGGCGCACCTGCAGGACTTCGTTGCCGATCTGTACCTGGTCGCCGTCGTGCAGCCAGCGGGTGGGCGTGAAGGGGCGCGCGGGCGGGAACCCGAACATGGCGCTTTGCTGTGCCAGCCCGTCTATCCAGAACTGGTCGCCCGGGTGCGGCCCCACGATGGGCAGTTGCAGGCGCTGGGCCAGTTCGCCCGTGCCCCCCGCGTGGTCGATGTGGGCGTGGGTCAGCCAGATCTGCTCCAGCGTCACGCCCAGGCGCCGGGTCTCGGCCTGGAGCGTGTCCAGATCGCCGCCCGGGTCGATCACGGCGGCCTTGCGGGTGGCGTCGCACCAGACGATGGAGCAGTTTTGCTGGAAGGGCGTGACCGGGACAGTGAGGTAGTGCAGCATGGGCAAGAATGAAATTTCAGTGGGAGCATGGCCGTGGCCAGGCCCGCGAGATCAGAGGTTGGTGGCGGCCACCACTTCGGACATGTCGGTCAGGCCCTGCAGCACTTTCTCGATGCCGTCCTGGCGCAGGGTCAGCATGCCGGCCGCGAGCGCCGAGTGGCGGATGTCGGAGGCCGGTGCGCGGTGGCGGATGTGCTGGCGGATGGTGTCGTCGCTCAGCATCAGTTCGTGGATTCCCATGCGTCCGCGGTAGCCGTGGTGTTCGCATTCGTCGCAGCCCCGGGGGTGCCACAGGGTGATTTCGCCCGAGGCATTGCCGTAGTTCTTGCGCCAGCGGGCGACCTGGGCCGCCCGGTCCTCGGGCGTGTTGTGGGTTCCGCTGGCCAGAAACTGCGATGCCAGGCCCAGCAGGGTGTCGTTGTCGGCCGTCCAGGCCTCACGGCAGGACTTGCACAGGCGCCGCACCAGGCGCTGGGCCAGGATGGCCAGCAGCGAGTCGGAGAAATTGAACGGATCGAGCCCGATTTCGAGCAGGCGCGCAATGCTCTCGGGTGCCGAATTGGTGTGCAGCGTGGACAGCACCAGGTGCCCGGTGAGCGAGGCCTCAATGGCGATGCGCGCGGTTTCCTCGTCGCGCATTTCGCCGATCATGATCACATCGGGGTCGGCGCGCAGGAAGGTGCGCATGGCCGCCGCGAAGGTCCAGCCGATGCGCGGGTTCATCTGCACCTGGCGCAGGCCGCTCTGGGTGATTTCGATCGGGTCTTCGGCCGTCCAGATCTTGCGCCCGGCGGTGTTGATGTCGCGAATGACCGAGTGCAGCGTGGTGGTCTTGCCGCACCCCGTGGGGCCCACCACCAGCACCAGGCCGTAGGGCTTTTTCACCATGTCCCGCAGGGCGGTCAGGTTGTTGGCGCTCAGGCCGATGTCTTCCAGCGGCAGCGGCTTGGCGCCCGCCAGCAGGCGCAGCACCACGTCTTCCAGGCCGCGCGAGGTGGGCACGGTGACCACGCGCAGCTCCACCGGCGGGCCACCAAAGCGCGAGAAGTCGATCTTTCCGTCCTGGGGCTTGCGGTGCTCCGAGATGTCCATGCTCGCCATGACCTTGATGCGTGCCACCATCGCGTAGCGAAAGCGCGCGGGCAGTTCGAGGTAGGGCACCAGATCGCCGTCGATGCGCAGCCGCACGCGGACGTTATTGGGTGCGGGCTCGGTTTCGATGTGGATGTCGGAGGCGCGGTGGGCGATGGCCTCGTCGATGACAGTGTTGATCAGCCGCACCAGCGTGTTGTCGGCCTCGCTCACCACATCGGTTTCTTCGGTGTCCGTCTCGGATGCTGCGCTGCCCAGGTTGGAAGCCAGCTCCTGCGAGGTGGCGCGCACGGCCGCGGGCGTGCGCAGGCCGTTGCCGCCCCGGGCGGCCGGGCTGGAGGGTTTTGCGGGCTGGCCGCCCGGGGTGGGGTGCACGCTGTAGGCGTTGGCGATGGCGGGCATCAGCGTGCCGGGCGCCGCCTGCAGCGGGATCAGGCGCCGCTGGGTGAGAAAGCGCAGTTCGTCCAGCAAGACGCGGTCATACGGGTCGGCCATCAGCACGACCAGGGCGTCTTCGCGGGCCAGCAGGGGCAGCACGGATTCGCGCTCGGCCACTGCGCGCGGTATCAGGGCGAGGGCCGTGGCGTCCGGGCTCAGCAGGCCCGGGTGCACCATGTATTCCCCCAGCCAGGAGGCAATCACCTGGCCGAGCTGTTCTTCGGTGAGGTCTCCCCGCTCGATGAGAATTTGGCCGATGGGGCGGGCTCTGCCCCGTTCGCGCTCCAGCTGCTGGATGGCTAGGCTGTCGGCCAGCGTTGCCGGCTTGATGGCGCCCGCGTGCAGCAAGGCTTCGCCCAGGTGATGGGCCTTGCCGACGACCGGGTGCGGCGTGCTCACCAGTTTCCACAGATCGTCGGCAGTCTCGGGGCGAAAGCACTGCGCGGGTGCCGGGGGCGTGTCTAGGGGTTCGGGCATGGCGGGCGGGCAGGGTGGGTCTCAGAGCGAGAAGGCGTAGTCCACGGTGATGGGGGCATGGTCGGAGAACTTTTCGCCCTTGTAGATGTGCTCCGCGCGCGCCAGGGCGGCCAGTGCCGGTGTGGCCAGATGGTAGTCCAGCCGCCAGCCCACGTTGTTGGCATAGGCCTGTCCCCGGTTACTCCACCAGGTATAGGCGGTGTCCGTGGCGGCCGGTTGCAACTGACGGTAAACGTCCACGAGGCCGCCGTCCGGGTCAGTTGTGTGCAACAACTTTGTCATCCAGGCGCGCTCCTCGGGCAGGAAACCGCTGTTCTTCTGGTTGCTGCGCCAGTTCTTCAGATCGATCTGCTGGTGGGCGATGTTGATGTCTCCGCACAGGATGAACTCGCGCTGCGCCTTGGTGCGCATCAGGTGCGGATGGAAGGCCTCCAGGAACCGGTACTTGGCCAGCTGGCGCTCCTCGCCGGACGAGCCGCTGGGGAAGTAGGCGCTGATGATCGAGAGCTTGCGCTGCGGCGTGTCGAAGCGCAGTTCGAGGCAGCGGCCCTCGGCGTCGAATTCGGGTGAGCCGAACCCTGCGACGACGTCGCTGGGCTCGTGCCGGGTGTACACGCCGACGCCGGAATACCCCTTCTTCTGCGCAAAGTGAAAATATCCCCGCAGGTGGGCCAGCTGCTCGAAACGGCCTTGAATGTCGGCGGCCTGCGCCTTGACTTCCTGTACGCAAATACAATCCGGCCCGGTGCTGGCGATCCATGGCTCCACCCCTTTGCTGGTGGCGGAGCGGATGCCGTTGAGGTTGAGGCTGGTTAACTTGAACAAGGAATTTCCCATGGTGGATAGTGGCGCGCAAACAGGGGACGGTCTGGCGCAGGACTTCGTGCGTTTTGCCGTGGAGTCCGGCGTCTTGCGGTTTGGCGAGTTCAAGACCAAGGCCGGCCGGTTGAGCCCCTATTTCTTCAACGCGGGGCTGTTTGACGACGGCAGCAAGCTGGGTCGCCTTGCGGAATTCTATGCAAAAGCCCTGCTGGCCAGCGGCATCGAATTCGACATGGTGTTCGGCCCGGCGTACAAGGGCATTCCACTGGCCGCCACCGTGGCCGTGGAACTGGCCCGGCGCGGGCGCAATGTGCCCTTTGCGTACAACCGCAAGGAGGCCAAGGACCATGGCGAGGGAGGGACCCTGGTGGGCGCGCCGCTCAAGGGCCGGGTGCTGGTCATCGACGATGTGATGTCCGCCGGGACGGCCGCACGCGAGTCCATCGCCCTGATCCGGGCGGCGGGTGCCACGCCCCACGCCGTGGCGATCGCGCTGGACCGCCAGGAAAAAGCCACCGAGAATGGGCAGGACGTCGCGCACAGCGCTGTCCAGTATGTGCGCCGCCAGCTGGGGCTGCAGGTGTGTGCGATTGCCACGCTGGCAGACTTATTGCAATACCTTTCGCTCAGTGGCGGAACGGACATGGCGGCACACCGTGATCGGGTGCTGGCGTACCGCCAGCGTTACGGCGTCGAGGAAGGATGATCCATTGAAAAACCAGGTGTGGAAAAGCGGGGTGGGCGGCTTGCTGCTGGGGCTGTGCGCCGCTGTGGCCTCGCAAACCACCCCGAATGCCCAGAGCATCTACACCTGCGTGGACAAGCAGGGGCGCAAGCTCACGTCCGACCGCCCGATTCCCGAATGCATCGACCGTGAACAGCGGGAGCTGGGGCCTTCCGGCACCTTGCGCCGCGTCGTCGGCCCGACCCTCACGCAGCAGGAGCGCGAGGCCCTGGAGGTGCAGCGCCGCAAGGAACTTGAAGAACGCAACCGCGTGGCGGAGGAGCGCAGGCGCGAGCGGGTGCTGCTGGCCCGCTACCCGAACCAGGCGACCCATGACGCCGAGCGTGCTGCCGCGCTCACCCAGATGGACGAGGTGACGGCCGCCGCCACCAAGCGCATCGCGGATCTGCAGGTCCGGCGCAAGACGCTGGACCAGGAAATGGAGTTCTACCGCAAGGATCCAGCCAAGGCGCCCATGAATCTGCGCCGCCAGATCGCGGAAAACGACGAGGAAGTGCAGGAGCAAAAGCGCTTCATCGCCGGGCAGGACCAGGAGAAGCGCCGCATCCACCAGCGCTTCGACGAGGAACTGGCCCAGCTGCGGCGCCTGTGGGCCAGCCAGGGCGCCGCCGTGCCGCTGGTGCCTGGCGCCGACGCTTCGGGCGCGCGCTGAAACACCCGGGCGCGCAGCCGCCTGCGGGGCTGCCCGGCCCAGTCGGAATCAGGTGCCCAGGCGCGCGCGCAGCAGGTCGGTGGCCTGCTGGGGGTTGGCCTTGCCCTTGCTGGCCTTCATGACCTGGCCCACCAGGGCGTTGAAGGCCTTGTCCTTGCCCGCCTTGAACTGCGCCACGTTGTCGGGGTTGGCGGCGATCACCTCGTCGACGATCTTCTCCAGCGCACCGCTGTCGTTCATCTGCTTGAGGCCCTTGGCCTCGATGACGGCGTCCACATCGCTCGCCTCGCCGGTCCACAGCGCGTCGAACACCTGCTTGGCGGCGTTGTTGCTGATGGTGCCATCGGCGATGCGCTGGACCAGCGCCGCGAGCTGCTGCGCGGACACGGGGGCCTGCTCGATGCTGATCTCGCCCGTGTTCAGGCGGCGTGACACCTCGCCCATGATCCAGTTGCTGGCCAGCTTGGCCTGGCCGCTGGCCCGGGCGGCGGCTTCAAAGTAGGCCGCCATGGCCTTGCTCTGCGTGAGCGTGGTCGCGTCGTACTCGGGCAGGCCGTAGTCCTGCACGAAGCGCGCGGCCATGGCGCGCGGCAGCTCGGTCATCTGCGCGCGCGTGGCCTCCACCCACTCGGGCGCGATCACCAGTGGCGGCAGGTCTGGGTCGGGGAAGTAGCGGTAGTCGGCCGCGTCTTCCTTGGTGCGCATGGCGCGCGTCTCGCCCGTGTCGGGGTTGAACAGCACGGTGGCCTGCTCGATGGCGCGGCCGTCCTCCAGCTCCTCGATCTGCCAGCGGATCTCGTAGTCGATCGCCTGCTGCATGAACTTGAAGCTGTTGAGGTTCTTGATCTCGCGGCGCGTGCCCAGCGGTTGGCCCGGCTTGCGCACGGAGACGTTGGCGTCGCAGCGGAACGAGCCCTCCTGCATGTTGCCGTCGCAGATGCCGATCCAGGTGACGATCTTGTGCAGCTCCTTGGCGTAGGCCACGGCTTCTTCCGTGGAGCGCATGTCGGGCTCGGTCACGATCTCCAGCAGCGGCGTGCCCGCGCGGTTCAGGTCGATGCCGCTCATGCCGTGGAACTCTTCGTGCAGCGACTTGCCCGCGTCTTCCTCCAGGTGGGCGCGCACCAGGCGCACGGTCTTTTGCTCGTCGCCGAGGAAGAAGCTCACCTCGCCGCCCTGCACCACCGGGATCTCGAACTGGCTGATCTGGTAGCCCTTGGGCAGGTCGGGGTAGAAGTAGTTCTTGCGCGCGAAGATGCTCCGGGGCGCGATGTGCGAGCCCAGGGCCAGGCCCAGCTTGATGGCGCAGGCCACGGCCTCGCGGTTCATCACGGGCAGGGTGCCGGGCAGGGCCAGGTCCACGGCGCAGGCCTGGGTGTTGGGCTCGGCGCCGAAGGCGGTGCTGGCGCGGCTGAAGATCTTGCTGTGTGTGGCCAGCTGGGTGTGGGTCTCGAAGCCGATGACGACTTCGTACCCGTGGATCAGTTTCGCAGACATGGGGAGCTGTCCTTGGCTATCAAAAAGAGGAGCTGCCAGCGCTTGATTTAATTTGGTTTCAGCGTGATTTCGTGCTGAAATTCAGGTGCATCAAGCGCTGGAAGCTATGGTTTTCAGAGCGGACTGCGCAGGTGGAAGTCCGTCGCCTGCTGCAGACGGTGCGCCGCATTGAGCAGGCGCGCCTCGCTGAAATAGTTGCCGATGAGCTGAAGGCCCACCGGCATGCCGCCCTCGCCAAAGCCCGCGGGCACGCTCATGCCGGGCAGGCCGGCCAGCGAGCCCGGCAGCGTGAAGATGTCGGCCAGGTAGTCGGCCAGCGGGTCGCTGCCGTGCTCGCCGAGCTTCCAGGCCACGGTGGGCGCCACCGGGCCGGCGATCAGGTCGCAGTCCTTGAAGGCGTTCTGGAAGTCGTCGGCGATCATGCGGCGGATCTTCTGCGCCTGCAGGTAGTAGGCGTCGTAGTAGCCATGCGACAGCACGTAGGCGCCGATCATGATGCGGCGCTTGACCTCGTCGCCAAAGCCTTCGGCGCGGGTCTTCTTGTACATGTCGAGCAGGTCGCCGTAGTCCTTGGCGCGGTGGCCGAACTTCACGCCGTCGAAGCGCGAGAGGTTGGACGAGGCCTCGGCCGGCGCGATGATGTAGTACACCGGGATCGACAGCTCGGTGCGCGGCAGGCTGATGGGCACCAGCCTCGCGCCGAGTTTTTCGTATTCCTTCAGCGCGCTATCCACGGCGGCGCGCACGTCGGGGGCCAGGCCTTCGCCGAAGAACTCGGCCGGGATGCCGATGCGCAGGCCGTCGAGCGAGTCGTTCAGCGAGCGGCTGAAGTCTTCCGCCGGCATGTCCAGCGAGGTCGAGTCGCGGTCCGGGTCGGGGCCGCACATGGCCGAGAGCAGCAGCGCGCAGTCCTCGGCCGAGCGGGCCATGGGGCCGGCCTGGTCCAGGCTGGAGGCGAAGGCCACCATGCCGTAGCGGCTGGCGCGCCCGTAGGTGGGCTTGATGCCGGTGATGCCGCAGAAGGAGGCGGGCTGGCGGATCGAGCCGCCGGTGTCGGTGCCGGTGACGGCAGGGGCCAGGCGCGCGGCCACGGCCACGGCGCTGCCGCCGGACGAGCCGCCGGGGATGCGGCTGGTATCCCAGGGGTTGCGCACGGGCGCCGGAGCCTCGAAGCCGACCGGGGCCACGGCCGAGTTCTCGTTGGCCGAACCCATGGCGAACTCGTCGCAGTTGAGCTTGCCCAGCGTCACGGCGCCGGCCTGGGCCAGGCGCGCGACCACGGTGGCGTCGAACGGCGACTGGTAGCCCGCCAGCATTTTCGAGCCGGCGGTGGTGGCGAAGTCGCGCGTGACGAAGATGTCCTTGTGGGCCAGCGGCACGCCTTCGAGCGCGCCCGCGGTACCGGCGGCGATGCGGGCATCGGCAGCGCGGGCCTGGGCCAGGGTGGCCTCTTCGTTCAGGGCCACGTAGGCGCCCAGGTGCTGGTGGGCTTGGGCGCGGGCCAGGAAATGCTGGGCGGCCTCGACGGCCGAGACGCGGCGCTCGCGCAGTTCGGTGGCGAGCTGGGCCACGCCCAGGTCATGCAGTGCGGGTTGTGTCATGCGGGGCTCACTCGATCACTTTGGGAACCAGGAACAGGCCGCGTTCGACGGCGGGCGCGCTCTTCTGGTTGGCTTCACGCTGGTCGGGCTCGCTGGCCACGTCATCGCGCAGGCGCAGGGCGATGTCCTGGATGGCGGCGACCGGGTGCGCCAGGGGCTCGATGCCGCTGGTATCCACAGCGCGCATCTTCTCCACGATGTCGAAAAAGCCGTTCAATTGCGTGAGCATGCGCTCACTTTCGTTGGGGCTGAGTTCAAGCCGCGCCAGATGGGCAATGCGGCCGATGTCCTGGGATGTCAGTGCCATAGGGGATTCTTAGCCTCGGAAACCGGATGTAAAGCTCGGGATGCGGGCATTCCGGGGGGAGTTATTCACAGGGGATGCGTTATTATCCCGCCTTTGCCGCAAACCACCGCAATAGGCGGGATGTTGCGCGCAAAAGAATCAATTTAGATGCCACAAAACCGGCGATGGCAGGCCGAAGCGCATGCCGTGCCCGAGAGGATTTTTGAATGTTCGGAGCTTTCCGTCGGTACTTCTCCACCGATCTTGCCATTGACCTTGGCACCGCCAACACCCTGATTTTCGCGCGAGGCAAGGGCCTGGTGCTCGACGAACCCTCCGTCGTGGCCATCCGCCACGAAAGCGGGCCGCACGGCAAGAAGGTCATCCAGGCCGTGGGCCGCGAGGCCAAGGCCATGCTGGGCAAGGTGCCCGGCAACATCGAGGCCATCCGCCCGATGAAGGACGGCGTGATCGCCGACTTCGTGATCACCGAGCAGATGATCAAGCAGTTCATCAAGATGGTGCACCCGCGCACCCTGCTCACGCCCAGCCCGCGCATCATCATCTGCGTGCCCTGCGG
>JANJVX010000145.1 GCA_024709845.1 Burkholderiaceae bacterium
TTGTTGCGCATCCAGTCGGCGGTGTTGAAAAAACTCGCCTTCAGGCGCGTGCGCAGTTCCTCGGGCGTGGCGCATTCGGCCATGGCCTGGTCCATGCAGGCCACCCACTGGTCGCGCTCTTTCACGCCAATGGCAAACGGCATGTGGCGCGCGCGCAGGCGCGGGTGGCCGAAGCGGCTCTGGTAATGGTCCGGCCCGCCAAGCCAGCCGCAAAGGAACCAGAACAGCTTGTCGCGCGACTCGTCGAGCGTGCTGCCGTGCGTGGCGCGCAGCGCGGCGTAGCCGGGCTCCAGGTCCATGAGGTCATAGAAACGGTCCACCAGCGCGCGCACGGCGGGTTCACCGCCCAGGCGCTCGAAGGGAGAGATTTCGGTCTGTGCTTCGTCAGAATTCATAAACAAGACAGGCTCAAGCGCAATACCATCCAGCGCAAGCAGCTACAGAAACAATAGTAATTTTTACTCGGCGGCGCGGCGCAGCGTGTCCACCACGGGGCGCTGCAGCACCTCGCGCAGGCCCCACCAGCCCGCCAGCAGCGCCAGCACTGCGCCGGCCAGGCCGCCCGCGAGCGGCACCAGGGGCGAGGCGGTCCAGGTGAAGTCGAACACAAAGCGCGCCAGCGCCCAACCCACGGCCACGGCCACGCAACTGGCCAGCACCCCGGCGAGCAGGCCCACGCCCGCGAGTTCGGCGCGCTGCACGTCGCCCAGCAGGCTGCCGCGCGCGCCCAGGGCGCGCATGATGGCGTACTCGCGGGCGCGCTCCTCGCGCGTGGCGGTGACGGCGGCGAACAGCACCACCAGCCCGGCGGCCAGCGTGAAGCCGAACAGGAATTCGACCGCACGCACCACCTGGTCGAGCACGCGCTGCACCTGCGTGAGCGTGGCACCCATGTCCACGTTGGTGATGTTGGGGAATTGACGCACCAGGGCGTTGTCGAAACCGGCCGCTTCGGGCGCACGGTAGGCGGCGAGGTAGGTGACGGCAGCGCCTTCGAGGTGGTCCACCGGGAACATGACGAAGAAGTTGGCGCGCATGGAGCCCCAGTCCACCTTGCGCAGCGAGGTGATGCGCACCTCGTGCGGCACGCCCGCCATGTCGAACCGCATGGTGTCGCCGAGCTTGAGGCCCAGGGTCTTGGCCAGGCCGTCCTCCACGCTGGCGCCACCCTCCTCGCCGGGCGTCCAGCGTCCCGCCACCACCTGGTTGTGCGGCGGCTGCGCGGCGGCGTTGGAGAGGTTGAACTCGCGCTCCACCAGGCGCTGGGCGCGGTCCTCGGTGTAGCTCTCGGGTGTGATGGGCTGGCCGTTGATGGCCACCAGCCGGCCCCGGATCATGGGGTACCAGTCGTAGCGCTGAACGCCCGCGCGGTCCAGCGTCTGGCGAAATGCGTCCGCCTGGTCGGGCTGGATGTTGATGACGAAGCGGTTGGGTGCGTCGGGCGGCGTGGCCTGGCGCCAGCTGGCGATGAGGTCGGTGCGCAGCAGCACGAGCAGCACCAGCGCCAGCAGGCCCACGGCCAGGCTGCTGACCTGCACCACGGCGTAGGCCGGGCGCGCCGAAATCTGCCGCGTGGCCAGCACCAGCCAGCGCGGCGCGGTGGATTCATTCACGCTCTTGCGCAGCAACACCACGGCCAGCCAGCTCAGCAGCGCAAACAGGCCCACGGCCACGGCAAAGCCGCCCACGGCGATGAGGCCGAGTTTCAGGTCGCTGCTGACCACGAGCAAGAGCGCGGCAAAGCCCGCCACACCCAGGCCCAGCACGGCCACCGAGGCCGGGCGCAGCCCGCCGATGTCGCGCCGGATCACGCGCAGCGGCGGCACCTGGGCCAGCTGCAGCACGGGCGGCAGGCCAAAGGCGACGAGCAGCGTCAGCCCCACACCCAGGCCCAGCGCTGCGGGCCAGGGGCTGGCGCCGGGCAGGCTCGATTCGACCAGCCCGGCCAGCAACAGCACGAACACATGGTGCACCGCATAGCCCAGCAGCACGCCCAGGGCGCTGGCGGCCAGGCCCACCAGCAAAAATTCGACCGCGTAGCTGCCCGCGATGGCACGCTGGCTCTGGCCCAGCACGCGCAGCATGGCCGAGGCGTCGAGGTGGCCGGCGGCAAAGCCGCGCGCCGCCAGCGCCACGGCCACGGCCGACAGCAGTGCGGCCAGCAGCGCCACGAGGCTGAGGAATTTCTGGGCGCGGTCCAGCGTCTGCTGCATTTCGGGGCGGCCCGACTCGATCGACTCCAGGCGCACGCCATGCACACCGGGCTGCTCCACCTCCTGGGTGGCCCAGGCGCTGAATTCGCGCACGGCACGGGGCTCTCCGGCCACGGCGAAGCGGTAGGTCAGGCGGCTGGCGGGTTGCACCAGGCCGGTGGCGGCCACATCGGCCTCGTTGACCATGACGCGCGGCGCAAAGGCCATGAAGCCCGCACCCCGGTCGGGCTCGATGACGATGATGCGGGCGATGCGCAGGCTGGCATCGCCCAGCAGCAGCGCATCGCCCATCTTCAGGCCCAGGGCGTCGAGCAGGGGGGCATCCACCCACACTTCGCCGGGCGCGGGGATGTCGCGCGTGGTCTGCTCGGGCGCGCCCGGCGCGTCGGCTACGGTGAGGCTGCCGCGCAGCGGGTAGCCCGGCTGCACGCTCTTGAAGGCCACCAGGCGGCTGGCCCCGCCCTGGGCGTCGCTCGCGCGCCCCATGGTGGGAAAACCGACGGTAGTCACCATTTGCAGGCCCAGCGCCCGGGCGCGCTGCACGAAGGACGCTGGCGTGGCGTTGTCACTGGCCACCACGGCGTCACCGCCGAGGATCTGCAGGGCGTCGCGCTGCAGGCCGCCCTGCAGCCGGTCGGCGAAGAAGGCCACCGAGGTGAGCGCGGCCACGGCCAGGGTCACGGCCACGGCGAGCAGGCGCAGCTCACCGGCGCGCAGGTCGCGCAGCAAGGTGCGCCAGCCGAGCTGGAGGATGGAGAAGTTCATGGGGGCTACCTTAGCGCAATTGGCCACGCGGGGCGGTGCACGGGGCTTTGCTGCCCAGCCCCGGAGGGTCTCACTCCCACCACATGGCGCCGACGTCGTGCACGAAGATGGGGTAGTTCATCCAGACGCCGCGCAGGCCCTTGCGGGCCACGGTGCCGATCTGGGCGGCGAAGATCCAGGCGTTGACCGCATCCTGCGCCAGGTGCCGCTGGATCTCGACAAAGAGCATCTGGCGCTCGCGCGCGTTGCCGCTGGCGGCGTGGCGGGCCACCAGGTCGCGCAGCGGCGGGCTGTCATAGCCGAAGTAGTAGTGAGGATCGGTGTAGATCTGGTAGTCCAGCGGCTCGACATGGTTGATGAGCGTGAGGTCGAACTGGCCCTTGAAAGCCCCCGCGAGCCATTGGGCCCATTCCACATGCTCCAGCCGGACCACGATGCCCACCTGGGCCAGATGGGACGCCACGGCCGGGCCGCCCATGCGGGCGTAGGGGGTGGGCGGCAGGGTCAGTGTCAGCTCCAGCGGGGTCTTCACGCCCGCCTCGCGCAGCAGTGCCCGCGCCCGTTCCGGGTCGTAGGGGTACATGCCGGCCAGGTGCACATAGCCTGCGTCGGTGGGTGCAAAATGGCTGCCAATGACCCGCCCCCGGCCTTCGAGCACGTCACGGATGAAGGCTTCGCGGTCGATGGCATGGGTGATGGCGCGGCGCACGCGCACGTCGTCCAGGGGTTTGCGATGGTGGTTCAGCGCCAGCATGCCCTTGCCGCTGGAAGAGCCGATGAGCACGTGGTAGCGGCTATCGCCACGGAAGCGGCTGACGTTGTGCGTGGCGAAATTGAAGAACATGTCGATCTCGCCCGCCTGCACGGCGGCGGCTTGCGCCACCGGGTCGTGGATGAAGCGGAAGGTCACGCGGTCGATCCGCACCTTGGCCGGCTGGCGGTAGCTGTCGGCCTTGGCGAGGGTGATGTGCTTGCCCCGGACCCACTGCTCGAAGCGGTACGGGCCCGTGCCCACGGGCCAGGTGGCGGCCTGGGCAGCGCTGTCGGGATGCAGGATGACGGCGGTGTTCTCACCCAGGCGGAACAGCAGGTTGGCGTCCGGCCGGGCCAGCACCAGGACCACGGTGCGGGAATCGGGCGTGTCGATGCGGGCAATGTTGTCAAACAGCGACTTGCGTGCCTTGTTGGTGGAGCCCGGCGCCTTGGCACGCTCGAAGCTGAACTTCACGGCCGAAGCATCGAACGGCGCGCCGTCGTGAAAGCGCACGCCCTTGCGCAACCGGAAGGTGACGGCCTTGCCGTCCGGGTCCTGGTTCCAGGATTCGGCCAGCAGGGGCGCGACGGCGCCGCTCTCCTCGATCTTCACGAGGCCTTCGAGCACGTTGTAATGCACCACCTCGCCGATGGATGCCGCCGCCGCCATGGTGGGGTCCAGGCTGTCGGGTTCGAGCGAGATGTTGATGGACACGCCGCGCGGCCCCGCCTGGGCCAGTGCCTGCGGCGCCCAGCCCGGCCCGGCCAGGATGGCAAAGGCAATCAGGCAGTGGGCCAGGGCCCGGCGGGTCAGTGGCACGGCGATATCCTTCGTGTCAAGCGGTGAAATGCGCTGCGCGGCCCCCTCTGTCCAGGCAGCAATTTGGAACAAAGTGTGACATAGTCTTTCCGTGGTTTGCATCATCCACCTGCATTGCCCAAGAAAACACCGCGTTTATCCCTAGCCGCTCTGTCTACGCCCTTCCGGACTCCATGCCTCTGCCTCCCGCTTCGCCACCTCGCCGCGCGCCCTTCCTGACCTGGAAGCTGCTGCCGCTGCTGGCGTTCGTGGTGCTGGGCGGCATGTTCTGGAGCGCCAAGACCGTCCACCAGGACCGGGAAAAGCGCTACCGCCACCAGATCGAGTGGGAGCTGCAGGCCATCAGCCAGCTGCAGTCCAAAAGCGTGGCCGAGTGGCGCGAACGCCGCCTGTCGGACGCAATGGCGCTGACCGACGACTCGCTGTTCGCGCACGCGGTGGCCCAATGGCTGCGGCGGCCTGCGGAGCCCCAGGCCTCGCACGTGCTTGACCGCCTGCGCACCCTGCAGGAGCGGGCGCGCTACACAGCGGTGTACCTGGTGGACGCCCAGGGGCAGTTGCGGCTCTCGCCCGGCGACAGCACCCAGGGCCGCTTGCCCGAACTGGAGCAGCAGGCCCTGCGGCACGCACTCGCACAGGCCCAGGCCACCGTGGTCGAGCCGCGCCGCGACGCTTTTTTTGCCTTCCCATTCTTCAGCCTGCTGGCCCCACTGTTTGACGGCATGGAGCCCGTCGGCGCGGTCTGGCTGGTCAGCGACGTGCGCACCACGCTCTACCCGCTGCTGGAGAACTGGCCCACCCCGAGCACCACGGCCGAATCCGCCCTGGTGCTGCGCGAAGGCAGCGAGGTGATGTTCCTCAGCCCCCTGAGGCACCACGACGGTCCGCCGCTGTCCCTGCGCCTGCCCTTGGGCCAGGGCAGCGACCCCGCCGTGCTGGCGGCCAACGGGGAGCGCGGGATCCTGTATGGCCGGGACTACCGGGGCGAGGAGGTGCTGGCCATGGTCAGCGCGGTGCCCGACTCACCGTGGTTCATGGTGACCAAGGTGGACATCGCGGAGGCGTTCAGCGACATCCGCTCCCGCGAGTGGCTGGCCCTGAGCCTGCCCATCAGCCTGGCACTGCTGTTCGTGGGCTTTCTGGCCGCCCATTGGCAGTGGCGTGCCAGACGGCGCGAGCGGGCCCTGAAGACCGAGGTGGAGCGCCACATGCGCTGGCTGGAAAATGCCCAGAAGGCGGCATCGCTGGGTTATTTTGCCTACGACGTGGCACGCGAGGAGTTCTTCATGTCCGGCATGGCGAGCCAGATCTACGGCCTGCCAGCGGACGGACGGATGCTGCTCTCGCAATGGGTGCGCCTGCTGCACCCGGATGAACGCGCACACATTCTGGCGGTGCACGGCCAGGCCATGGAGCAGCGCACCCCGCTGCGTATCCAGTACCGCCTTGTGCGCCCCAGCGACCAGCAGGTGCGCTGGGTGGAGGTGTGGGGCGAGTACCAGAGGGGAGAAGACAAGGACAGCGTCTCGCAAATGACCGGCACCGTGCAGGACATCACCGAGCGCAAGCATGCCGAGGAACAGCTCGCCCGCTACCGCTCGGCCCTGGAGGCGCAGGTGCGCCTGGACCCACTGACGCATGTGGCGAACCGCCTGGCGCTGGATGAAGCCGTGGCCCGGGAGTGGAACCGCGCCATGCGCGGCAACACCCCGCTCTCGCTGCTGATGATCGATGTGGACCACTTCAAGGCCTACAACGACCACTATGGGCATGTGGCGGGTGACCACTGCCTGCAACAGGTGGCGCAGGCGCTTTCCGCGTCGGTGGGCCGCGAGGGCGAACTGGTGGCGCGCTATGGCGGCGAAGAGTTTGCCGTTCTGCTGCCCGACACCAGCGTGCCTCAGGCCCTGGCCCTGGCCCACCGCATGTGCGGCGCGGTGCGTGCCCTGGGCATAGAGCACCTCGCAGCCGAAGGCAGGCAGCACGTGACCGTCAGCATTGGGGTGGCCAGCATCCACCCCGCCCACCTGGTGGTGCCCGCCGGGCAAACGAGGAAACCGGAGAATGGCGCCGGATTTCCCGGTGCGACCGAAGTGGCACAGGCCCTTTTCGAACAGGCCGACACAGCCCTTTACAACGCCAAGAAGGCGGGCCGCGACCAGGTGATGGCCTGCCCGGCCCCCCTGGAGCCCCTGCCCCCGCCAACGCGCACAGCTTAGAGCCTGTTTACGATCATTTCACGGGGTACGTTGCCTCGCAAAAGCAGTGGATGCAAGGCGCAAGCCACAGCCGGGCTGGTGGCCCGGCGAGGGTTTGCAACGCCGCAGACGCTGCTTTTTTCTGGGCAGCCCTTCGGCCGTTCAAGTGTTCTTGCTGATCGAGATGGTGGGAAATTTGGCCGAAAAGTCCTTGGACTGGCGGGCAATCTTGGCGGCCACGTCGCGCGCGACCTGTTTGTAGATTCGCGCCACCTCGCTCTCGGGTTCGGCCACCACGGTGGGCTGGCCGCTGTCGGCCTGCAGGCGGATCTGCATCGCCAGCGGCAGGGCGCCGAGGTAGTCCATGCCGTAGTCCTGCGCCATCTTGCGCCCGCCGCCCTCGCCAAAGATGTGTTCGGCATGGCCGCAGTTCGTGCACACGTGCACGGCCATGTTCTCGACGATGCCGAGAATGGGCACGCCCACCTTCTCGAACATCTTGATGCCCTTCTTGGCGTCGAGCAGGGCGATGTCCTGCGGCGTCGTCACGATCACCGCGCCAGTGATCGGCACGCGCTGGCTCAGCGTGAGCTGGATGTCGCCAGTGCCGGGCGGCATATCCACGATGAGGTAATCGAGGTCCTTCCAGTTCGTCTGGCGCAACAGCTGCTCCAGCGCCTGCGTGGCCATGGGGCCGCGCCAGATCATGGCCTCGTCCTGGTCCACCAGGAAGCCGATGGACATGACCTGCACGCCATGGTTGACCAGCGGCTCCATGGTCTTGCCATCCAGGCTCTCGGGCCGGCCGGTGATGCCCATCATCATGGGCTGGCTGGGGCCGTAGATGTCGGCGTCGAGCAGGCCCACGGTGGCCCCCTCGGCCGCCAGCGCCAGCGCCAGGTTGGCCGCCGTGGTGCTCTTGCCCACGCCGCCCTTGCCCGAGGCCACGGCCACGATGTTCTTCACGCCCGGCAGCAGCTGCACGCCGCGCTGCACGGCATGGGCCACCACCTTGGTGGTCAGGTTCACCTGCACGCTCTGCACACCGTCCACCGTGCGCGCCGCGGCTTCCAGGCTGGCGCGCAGCGCGCTCTCCTGGCTGCGGGCCGGGTAGCCCAGCTCCACGTCGAAAGACACGGCGCCGCCGTCGATGCGCAGGTTGCGCAGTGCGCGCGCGCTGACGAAATCCTTGCCCGTGCCGGGATCCTGCACGGTGCCGAGGGCCGCCATGAGGCCCTGTTCGTTGATAGCCATCCAATGTTCTCCTGTTGGCCCGTTCGCACTGCGAGGGGGCCCGCGTAGTCTATCCAAGCCCCCTGACCCCACTGGCTGCAGGACAATGCAGGGCTTGCTTCCCTCCCGCACCACCCGAGGAATCCCGTGAAATTCAAGATGTCGCCCAACTCGCTGTTTTCCATTCTGCTGCGCTCGCCGTGGTGGATCAGCTTCGCGCTGGTGGGACTGTTCTCTTTGGCGGCCGCCGCCCTGCTGCCGCGTGACTATGTGCTGGCAGGCGTTCTGGGCACCTTTCCGTTCTTCGCCGTGGGCTGCGTGGCGGCATGGCGCCAGTGGCACGCGCCCAGCGCCACGCGCATGGCCGCCACGCACGCACAGATCCAGTCCCTTCCCTGGCGGGGCTTTGCCGACCTGCTGGAGGCGGCCTGGCGTGCCAGCGGCCATGGCGTGGAACGGCTTGCCACCGGCGGCGCAGCCGACTTCGTGCTAACCAAGGACGGGCAGACGGTGCTGGCCAGCGCCCGGCGCTGGAAGGCCGCCACCCACGGCGTCGAGCCACTGCGCGAACTGCACGCCGCCATGCAGGCACGCGAAGTTCAGGCCGGCCTGTACCTGCTGGCGCAAGGCAGCCTGAGCGACAACGCCCGCGTGTTCGCACGCGACCATGGCATCACTGTCGTGCAGGGCGACGCGCTGGCCCTGCTGCTGCTCGGCGCGCGCTGAACTGCGGCGCCTGCGCAACGGCCGGGGGTTTTCCCAAGGCCCGCAGAGCCTGCAGTACCGCAAACTCAGGGGCATGCACGGCCCCGTACACCCAACTGTTCCGCCACCATGCCCACGCCTGCGCTTGCGCCCAACCCGTCCACACCGCGTACCGGGCTGCTGCTGACCGGCGGTGGCGCCCGCGCAGCCTACCAGGTGGGTGTGCTCGAAGCCATCGCCGACCTTCGCCTGGCCTGCGGCGCGGGCAAGGAACCCAACCCGTTCCCCATCATCACAGGCACTTCGGCGGGGGCCATCAACGCCGCCGCACTGGCCTGCGGCGCCGACCAGTTCGACCGCGCGGTACGCCGCATCGTGCGCGTGTGGAGCAACTTCCACGCCTACCATGTGTACCGAGCCGACTCGCTGAGCGTGATGCGCAGCGGCGCGCGCTGGCTCACGCTGCTGTCGCTGGGCTGGGTGCTCGCACGCTGGCGCCGCATGCGCCCACGCTCACTGCTGGACAACGCCCCCCTGGCGCAGCTGCTCGTCAAGATGGTGCCGCTGGTGCGCCTGCCCCGGCTGATCCGCCAGGGCCACCTGCAGGCGCTGGCGGTCACGGCGTCGAGCTACAGCTCGGGCGAGCATGTGACCTTCTTCGAGGCCGGTGAACGCCAGGACCCCTGGGTGCGCTCGCAGCGCCGCTCGGTGCGCGACCGCATCACGCATGAGCACCTGCTGGCCTCGGCGGCCATTCCCTTCGTGTTCCCTGCCACGGCCATCGAGGTAGAAGAACGCATCGAGTACTTTGGAGACGGCTCCATGCGCCAGTCGGCCCCCATCGCGCCAGCCATCCACCTGGGCGCCGAGCGCGTGCTGGTGGTGGGCGCGGGCCGCATGCACGAGCCCAAGGGCGACGTGACGGCGGCCCTCTCCACCGGCTATCCCTCACTGGCGCAGATCGCGGGCCATGCGCTGTCGAACATCTTCCTGGACGCGCTCTGGGTGGACGTGGAGCGCATGCAGCGCATCAACCAGACGATCTCGCTGATCCCGCCCGAGGCGCGCGCGCGCAGCAGCCTGCGGCCCATCGAGCTGCTGGTGATTGCACCCTCGGAGCGCCTGGACGCCGTGGCCGCGCGCCACGTGGCCGACCTGCCCACTCCCGTGCGCACCATGCTGGGCGCGCTGGGTGTCTCGTCCAAAAGCCAGGACGTGCGCAGCGCGGCGCTGGCCAGCTACCTGCTGTTCGAACAGAACTACACGCGCGACCTCATGGCCCTGGGCCGCGCCGACACGCTGGCGCAGCGCGCGGCGGTGTGTCGTTTCTTCGGCTGGCAGGATACCGGCGCCGAGCTGCCTCGGAAGCCCACGGCCTGACGCTACCCATGCTCAACGGCGCACTCTTGCTGGCGCTCACGGAGTCGTAAGTCCTCGCGGCGCTACCAGCGAGGGCCAGGGCACCCGTGGAGCGGGCTTTGCCCGGCCACCAGGTGCGTCCCCCTGCCCGCAGTGCACAGCACTGCGAGAGCGGGGGGAAGGCCCACAGGGCCTCAGGGGGGTGCTCACTTCCCCAACCAGCCCAGGCCCTTGGCGTGCAGGCTCTGCACGTACAGGCGCTCGGGCGTCTCGGTGATGGCGGTGGTCTCGGGGTAGGCGCCCGAGGGGTCCTGCAGGTCGGCCACCACCTTGCCGTCCTCGGTGAAGGCAATCACATGGCCGTAGGCCTTGGGGATGGGCCAGAGCGCGCGCGGCAGGCGCAGCGTCAGCGCGCGCAGCCAGGGCTTGTCAGCCATGCCGTCGATGGTGGGGTTGCGCGGCTTGGCAAAGCCCAGCCAGATCTTGCCGTCCAGCCCGCGCATGAGGTTGTCGGGGTAGCCCGGCAGGTTGTCCAGCAGCACCTGAGCCTGCGCATTGCTGCCCTGGGCGATGTCGAGGTCCCGCGCGTCCACGGCGATCTTCCAGACGCGGTACTTGCCGGTCTCGTTAACGAACAGGTGCTGCTCGTCGCTGCTCAGCGCCACGCCGTTGGCAAAGCTGAGGCCCTTGGCCACCACGCGCACCGCGCGGCTGGCCGGGTCGTACTCGAGCACCCGGCCGGTAGCGGACTGCTCCAGGATGTCGAGCACGCTGGCCTCGAAGGTGCCGCCCCACTCCTTGGGCGCGAAGCGGGTGGAGGCGTCGCTGAGATAGATCTTGCCGTTCTTCGCCACCACCACGCCGTCGGCGTAGCGGATCGGGTCGTCACCCACGCGGTCGGCCAGCACCTGCACCTGGCCCTGGGGTGAAACCGACAACAGGCCCTTGACGGCGTCGGCCGCGATCAGGTGGCCCGCCGCGTCGAAATCAAATCCCAGCACCCGGCCGCCGGTGTTGAAGAACACCTCCTGCTGCGACCCATCAGGCGCCATGCGCAGGATGTTGCCGCTGAGCACGGTGGTGTAGAGCTTGCCGTCCTTGCCGAGGGCGATGTGCTCGGGGCCGATTTCGCCACCCAGGTCGATCATCTGCAGATTGGCCAGGCGCTGGTTGGGCGCGTGCACGCCCTGGTAGCCCGGTGCCGCTGGTGCCTGCCAGGCGACCGGTGCAATGGGCACCGGCCAGGCCAGCAGATAGGCCAGGCCCGCCAGCGCTACGCCCCCAACGTGATGAACAGCTTCTTGATCATGGTGGTCTCCTTGGGTGTCTTGTTGTGGCGGGCATTGTGCCCAGCACCCCCGGCCCTTGCCCAGACGGGACTGACGCCTGGGCGACCCACCCGTAAAATGCCGGGTTCCGCCAAGAATGGCGAATCCGCTTTGAGAGCCGCTCCCATGCCCGCACGCAAACTCTTCGTCACCACCGCCCTGCCCTACGCCAACGGCAACTTCCACATCGGCCACATCATGGAATACATCCAGGCCGACATCTGGGTGCGCACGCAGCGGCTGCTGGGCAACGAGGTGAACTTCGTCGGCGCCGACGACACGCACGGCGCGCCCATCATGATCGCCGCCGAGAAGGCCGGCAAGACGCCGCAGCAGTTCGTGGCCGACATCGCCGCCGGACGCCAGCAGTACCTCGACGGCTTTCACATCGAATTCGACAACTGGCACAGCACCGACGCGCCCGAGAACCACCAGCTCGCCCAGGACATCTACCGGGGCCTCAAGGCCAACGGCCTGATCGAGACACGCACCATCGAACAGTTCTTCGACCCCGAGAAGAACATGTTCCTGCCCGACCGCTTCATCAAGGGCGAGTGCCCCAAGTGCCACGCCAAGGACCAGTACGGCGACAACTGCGAGGTCTGCGGCGCCGTGTACGCGCCCACCGACCTCATCAACCCCTATTCCGCCCTCTCGGGCGCCAAGCCCGTGCTCAAGCACTCAGAGCACTTCTTCTTCAAGCTGTCGGACCCGCGCTGCGTGGCCTTTCTCGAAGAATGGACGCAGGACGGCCGCCTGCAGACCGAGGTGGCCAACAAGGTGCGCGAATGGTTCACCGTGCGCACCAACCCCGACGGCACGCAGAGCGAGGGCCTGGGCGACTGGGACATCTCGCGCGACGCGCCCTACTTCGGCATCGAAATCCCCGACGCGCCGGGCAAATATTTTTATGTGTGGCTCGACGCCCCCATCGGCTACCTGGCGTCGCTGAAGAACCTGCTGGACAAGCGCGGCCAGGACTACGAGGCCTACATGGCCGACCCGCAGCTTGAGCAGTACCACTTCATCGGCAAGGACATCGTCACCTTCCACACCCTGTTCTGGCCCGCCACGCTGAAGTTCAGCGGCCGCAAGGTGCCCGACTCGGTGTTCGTGCACGGTTTCCTCACGGTGAACAACGGCGAGAAGATGAGCAAGAGCCGGGGCACCGGCCTGGACCCGCTCAAGTACCTGGGCCTGGGCATGAACGCCGAATGGCTGCGCTACTACCTGGCCACAAGCTCAGCAGCCGCAACGAGGACATCGACTTCAATGCCGAAGACTTCATGCTGCGCGTCAACAGCGACCTCATCGGCAAGTACGTCAACATCGCCAGCCGCGCGGCGGGCTTCATCAGCAAGCGCTTTGGCGGCCAGCTTGGCGAGGTCTCGGCCGATGGCGATGCGCTGCTGGAGCACCTGCGCACCGTGGCGCCGTCCATCATCGAACTGCTGGCCGAACGCGAATACGGCAAGGCCCTGCGCGAAACCATGCTGCTGACCGACCGCGTGAACGCCTACGTGGACCAGAACAAGCCCTGGGAGCTGGCCAAGCAGGAGGGCATGGAAGGCCGCCTGCAGGACGTGTGCACCACCTGCATCGAAGCCTTCCGCCTGCTCACCATCCTGCTCAAGCCGGTGCTGCCGGCACTGGCCGCGCAGGTCGAGGCCTTCCTGAAGGTCGCGCCCTTCACCTTCGCCGACGCGCAGACCGCGCTCGGCAAGGGCCATGGGATCGGCGAGTACAAGCACCTGATGCAGCGCGTGGACGTGAAGCAGCTGGATGCACTGTTTGAGCCTCCAGCCCAGGCGGAGCAAGCGCAAGCAGCTAGCGAAATCGTAGCACCCGGCGGCGAGGAACTGGCCCCCACCATCACCATCGACGACTTCGCCAAGATCGACCTGCGCATCGCCCAGATCGTGAACTGCGAGGCCGTGGAGGGCTCGACCAAGCTGCTGCGCCTCACGCTGGACGTGGGCGAAGGCCGCACGCGCAACGTGTTTTCCGGCATCGCCAGCAGCTATAAGCCGGAAGACCTGGTGGGCAAGCTCACCGTGGTGGTGGCCAACCTGGCGCCGCGCAAGATGAAGTTCGGTGTATCCGAGGGCATGGTGCTGGCGGGCAGCCATGCGGACGAAAAAGCGAACCCGGGGATCTACGTGCTGAACCCCTGGCCCGGCGCAACGCCGGGCATGCGCGTGCGCTGAACCACTGCCCCCGGAAGATCCGGGGGACCGTGGTTCCGTTGTGCTTCAGGCCCCCTTGATGGACGCCGGGCCTCGCCCGGCAACCAGCGATCAGGGGAACAGCGTGCCGTAGTCGGTCGCCCCGATGGCGGACCTGATCACGTCCTTTTGGTCGTCGGTCAGATTGGTCGCATAGCTGTCGAGCTGTGCCACCTGGCTGCTGCTGAGCGCCGCAACCTGCGACAACGTGAGCTGACTGACGTTCGCTCCGCTGATGGCGCCGAGTTGCGTGTCGGTCAAGCCAGACAGTTGCGTCGGGCTCAGTGCCCGAACCTGCGATGCCGACATGCCGCCAATCTGCGTCGCGTCCAGGTTGGCCAGGCCGGCCACCAGGCCCGCAAGCTGGGTGTTCTGCAGTTTGTCGATGTCGAGCGCGGCAAACTCCGTGGCGCCAAGGTTGTTGAGCTGCGTACCGGTCAGCGAACCCACTTGCGAGGCAGTGAGCTGGCCGACCTGCGTCGCTGTCAGCAAATTGATACCCGCCGAATCCAGCGCGATGATCTGGGCGTCGGAGAGCTTGGCTACCTGCCCTGCGAGATCCTTGACCAAAGAGCCTGTGCCGTCTTCGAGATCTTGCTGAAGTTGCCCGGCCGTCAGTGCCTGGAGTTGCTCTTCGCTCAAGCCCTTGGCGGCATCGGTGACCTTGCCCAGTGTGACCTTGGTCATGTCGAGTGCAGCAACCTGGTCGATGCTCAAGTCGCGCAGTTCGGTCAGCTTGGGCAGGAGGTAGCCGATTTGCTGGGTCGTCAGCGCCTGGATCTGATCGGAACTCAGAGCGTCCACCTGCCGCGAGGTCAGGCTTTCCAGTTGTCCCTGGCTCAGGCCCTTGACCTGGTCGGGCGTCATCTTGGCAATATCGGCGGCAGCCACCACATCGCGGAGCACGTTCAACTGGTCACCATTGAGCGAGCGCACTTGCGCCAGGGTCAGCGCGGCAAGCTGCTCGGTGGCCATGCCGGAGAGCTGGCCGGAACTCAGGGCGGCCACCTGGGTGGTGCTCAGCTGCCCGATCTGGCCCGCGGCCAGCTTGCCCAGCACGCTGCCCAGCTCAGGTGCACCCAGGGCACGCAGCTGTGTGCTGGTCATGTTCTGCACCTGGTTTCCGGTCAGGAACTGCAACTGCGCCGACGAGAAGGCCTGGATCTGGGCTGTTGTCAGGGCCGCGAGGTCCTGGGTTTCGATATTGGCGATCTGGCCTGCCGTCAAAGCCTGTAACTGGTCCGCGCTCAAGGCGCGCGCCTGGCCCGTGCCCAGCGCCTCGATCTGTGCATAGGAGAAGGCCGCCAATTGCCCTGTGGTCAATGCACGCAACTGCCCGGTGGAGAGAGCCGAGACGCCAGCCCCGATGCCTTCGATCTGGGCCGCGCTCAGCCCTTGGATCTGGGTCGACTGGAACTTGGCGAGCTTGGCGGTGATGTCCTGCGACTCGAGCGCCTTGACCTGGTCCGTCGTCAGCGCAGCCACCTGCGCATCGGTCAGGTTGGCGACCTGGCTATCGCTCAGGTTACGGATCTGCTCGGTGGAAAGAAGCTTGAGCTGCGCCGTGCCGATCGCCTTGATGGCGGTATCCGTAATGCCCTGCAAGGCACTTGACGTGAGCTGATTGAGCTTGGCCGCCGTGAGCGATGCCACCTGCGCGGAGCCAAGCTCCGCCATCTGGGCACCGGAAAGCGCGGCGAGCTGTCCATTGGTGAGCTGCGCCAACTGGCCCGTGGTCAGTTTGCCCATGTCCGTGGGATCCAGCGCGGCGATCTGCGTATCGGACAGGCTCGCGATCTGGCCGGTCTGGATCTTGGTGATCAACGCCTGGACGTCCTTGTCCTCCAGGGCCTTGAGCTGACTGGCATCGAGCACCTTGACCTGGGCCGCAGTCAGCGCAGCGGCCTGGGTATCTTTTAGGGAGGTGATCTGCTCAGCGCTCAGCTTTTGTACCTGCTCCGTCTTGAGGGCGGCAATGGCGGCATCCGACAGTGCCTCGATCTGTTCGTTGCTGAGCTTCTGCAACTGGTCGGTCACCGTAGAGTTGAGGGCACGAACCTGCGCCGTCGTCATCGCACTCAACTGCTCCGTGGTCAGCGCGGAGATCTGGTCGGTCGAGAGCGCGGCCACCTGAGCGGTGGTCAGTGCCTTGAATTGCGTGCTCGTGAGCGACTGAACCTGATCACTGGTCAGCGCTGCGATCTGGTTGGCCTTCAACGTGGGCACAAGCTTGGCAACCTCGTCGTAGGCCATGACCTGAAGCTGCCCTGTGCTTAGCTTGCCCATGGCCGCCACGCTGAGTTTTTCGACCTGACCCACCGTGAGGGCCTGGATCTGGTCGGTGCTCAGGGCTCCGATCTGATCCGTGGTCAACGCAGCCACCGCACGCGTCGAGAGCGCGGAAATTTGCTCGTTACTGAGGGCGCCGATGCCATCGGCGGTTGCCGCCAGCGTCTTGATCTGCGCCGCCGTCAGCGCCTTCACCTGATCGGTGGAGAGCGCCTTGATCTGATCCGAACTGAACTGCCCCACCTGGGCATTGGACAACGCGGCAATCGCCGATGTCGACAAGGCCGCAATCTGGTTCGACGCCAAGGCAGCAATGCCGTCGGTGTTGGCTGCATTCGCGACCAGCATGCGCACCTGCCCAGAGGTCATGGCACCGAGCTGCTCATCGGTCAGGGCACGAAGCTGATCGCTCTTCAGGGCGCTGATCTGGGTATTCGTCAGCGCCTTGATGGCCGTGCTGCTGAGCGAACCGACCTGGTTGCTACTGAGTGCACCAATCTGGGCGCCCGTCAGGGCCGCAGCCTGGGTGGGTAGGAGCGCGCTCAATTGTTCGTCCGAGAAGCTGCCCACATCGGTGCCCAGGGCCACGACCTGCGCGGCGCTCAGGGCCTTGAGGTTGTCGGTGGACAGCGCAGCGACCTGGCTGCCCGACAGGGCCGTCAGCTGCGCGGCGGTCATGGCACGCACCTGGATGGCGCCCAGGTTGCGAATTTGCGTGTCCGACAATTCGGTCACCTTGACGCCCAGCGCCTTGAACTGCGTGCCATTCAAAGCCTGCAGCTGGTCGTTGCCCAGAAGCGCAATCTGGTCACTGCTCAGCCCGGAAATCTGCTTCGCGGACAGCATGGAAACGGCGCTGCCGAGCGCGTCGATGGCGTTCAGTTGCGTCGCCTTGAGCGACTGAACCTGCGTCGAGGTGAGCGCACCGACCTGATCGGCGCTCATGGCCCGGATCTGCTCTTCCGTCAGCGAACCCATCTGCGTGGCCGTCAAGGCACGAATCTGCGCGGTGGTAAGCGTGTCGATGATGTCGAGTTGCCCGCCCTTGAGCGACTGGACCTGCAGATTCGTGAGCTGGGCCGTGGCATCGTCCGCCGCCTCGATCTGGCGGAGCTGGTCCGCGCTCAGCGCAGCGATCTGTGCCGTGGACAATGCCCCGAGCTTGCCGGCATCACTCCGGAAGGTATCGATCTGGTCATACTGCAGCGCGGCCATCTGCGCGGTGGTCAGCGCCTTGAGCTGCGTGGTCGACAACCCACCCACCTGCTCCGAGGTGAGGCCGTAGCGGACCTGATCGGCCGACAGCGCCTTGAGTGCCGTGGCGCTCAGGTTGACGATGGTGCT
>JANJVX010000159.1 GCA_024709845.1 Burkholderiaceae bacterium
GCCTTCGCCAGTGTCGCCGTCTTCGAGCTTGTCCGGGATCAGCATCCACACCGCCATGGCGATGAACGACACGCCCAGCACCCAGCGCAGCATCTGCGGCCCGATCAGCGTGGTGATCCAGGCCCCGGCGGCACCGGCCAACGCGTGGTTGAACACGGTGGCCACGAAGATGCCCCAGACGATGGGCCAGGGCTTGCGGAAACGCGCCGCCAGCACGAGGGCGAGCAGCTGGGTCTTGTCGCCCATTTCGGCGAGGGCGACGATGGAGGTGGAGACGAGGAAGGCTTCCATGGGGGCAATATCGTTTTCGGCCGGACGCAGAACGGATGCATTGACCACGCACCGGCCCCGGCTCCATGGACGGCGTGCGGTCAATGGTCTCGCTTGTCCGCAGACTGCGCATGCCATGGGACGTGGGGTCCCAAGTGTGTTGACATGCGCTCCCTGGCACTGGCTGCCAGGGTCGGCTACTCCCCAAAGACCCGCGCATTGTAGCGGCCCATGCCCGGCCCAAATGCCCACCGGATGTTGCAGCAAACCAAGGCCCGAGAAATAAAAAGTGGGCTTCTCGCCAATTTGCCTGATAATGGGTCCGCTTTTTCGCTTTGCGGAAAGGCAGAGAGTCAGCGGTGAATGGTCAGTTTCGCGTCTTTGAAGTCGTCACAGGTTTGTTGATTGCGTCGGACTCCATCGCGTTTTTTGTTTTTTCAGGAGTCCCTCATGGGCAACAAACTTTACGTGGGCAACCTGCCCTACTCGTTCCGCGACAACGATCTGGAACAAACCTTCGGCCAGTTCGGCTCGGTTTCCAGCGCCAAGGTCATGATGGAGCGCGACACCGGCCGTTCCAAGGGCTTCGGCTTCGTCGAAATGGGCAGCGATGCCGAGGCACAAGCCGCCATCCAGGGCGTGCATGGCCAAAACTTCGGCGGCCGTGACCTCGTGGTCAACGAAGCCCGTCCCATGGAGCCCCGCGCTCCCCGTAGCGGCGGCTTCGGCGGCGGCAATGGCGGCGGCGGTTACGGCGGTGGCCGTAGCGGTGGCGGCGGCTACGGCGGCGGCGGTGGCGGTTACGGCGGTGGCCGCAACAGCTACTAAGCACCCCGGACCGGGCAGGCCACGGCCTCCCGCGCCCTCCAAAGGAGCCCAAGGGCTCCTTTTTTATTTCCCCCGATGCGACGGATGCGCCACAGATCGTAAAAACCCTTGCTTTTTGCGCATTACTACGGTCCATAATGCGCGAGCGGGACTGCCCCGCTTTTGGTTTGCGGTGATCCTTCAGTTGCACGCATAGGGCGTCGTCGAGATGAGCTGGTTGCGTTTTCGGGACTCCATCGCTTTTTCTTTGTGTTTTTGAGGAGTCCCTCGATGGGCAACAAACTGTATGTGGGCAATTTGCCCTATGGCGTGCGCGACAACGACCTGGAGCAGGCTTTCAGCCAGTTTGGCAGTGTGACCAGCGCCAAGGTCATGATGGAGCGCGATACCGGCCGCTCCAAGGGCTTTGGTTTTGTTGAAATGGGCAGCGATGCCGAGGCCCAGGCCGCCATCAATGGCATGAATGGCCAGCCCCTGGGTGGCCGGGCCATCGTGGTGAACGAAGCCCGCCCCATGGAACCCCGCCCCCCCCGTTCGGGCGGCTTTGGCGGTGGTGGTGGCGGCTACGGTGGCGGTGGCCGCAGCGGTGGTGGTGGCTATGGCGGCGGTGGTCGCAGTGAAGGCGGCTACGGCGGTGGTGGCGGCCGTGAAGGCGGTGGCTACGGTGGCGGTGGCCGCAGCGAAGGCGGTTTTCGCAGCCCTTATGGCTCGGGCCCGCGCGGCGGCGGCGGTGGCCGGGGCAATGGTGGTGGCGGCTACGGTGGTGGCAACGGCTACTGAACCGGGCGCGCGCTGTCTGCAGCCTTTCAAAAAAAGCTCCTCCGGGAGCTTTTTTCATGCCTGCGTGGCTGCCATGCAGGTGCGGCCACACGCCGCCCGCATCGGAAACCCTGGGTCAGATCACCCGCTGACCAGCAGCTTCAACCCGCGCCGGATTGGCGGTGCTTGCGCGGCCGCCCTGCCAGCAACCGGTCGAAGAGCGCATTGGGCAGCAGCCGCAGCAGTTTGGCCACCACGCCCATCTGCCAGGGGATGACGCAGTAGCTCACCCCGGCCCGCTCGGCCGCAAAGGCTTTGTCGGCAAAGTCCTCGGGGCGCATCAGGAAGGGCATGGCATAGCGGTTCTTGCGGGTCAGCGGCGTATCGATGTAGCCGGGGCTGATGGTCGATACTCCCACGCCCGTGCCTCGCAGCTCACCGCGCAGGCTTTCGCAGTAGCTGATCAATGCGGCCTTGCTGGCGCAGTAGGCGCCATGGCCCGGCAGTCCCCGTATCCCCGCCACACTGGCGATACCGACCAGCCGGCCGCTGCCGCGCTGCACCATCGGCGCCATGAAGGGCTGGAACGTGGCGGCGGCGCCCACTGTGTTGGTGGCCAAGACACGGGCCATGGCGTCGAGGTCTTCACGCAGCGCGGTATCGACGCCGACGCTGATGCCGGCATTGGCGATGACCACATCCGGCACGCCCTGGCGTTGCAGGCATTCCTGCCCGGCCGCCACGATGCTATCGATACACGACACATCTGCACTGTAAATTTGATAGCTATCTGCGCTTACTCCATTTGCGCTAGCCCATGTTTCTATCTCATGGGTACGGCGCGCCACCAGTGCCAGACGCCAGCCTGCGCGGTGGTAGCGGGTGGCCAACGCCTGGCCAATGCCGCTGGAAGCGCCGGTGATGAAGACAAGAGGTGCTGTCATGGCGGTAGTCACACCTTTCTGGCCGGGTGGGATGGGATTTCAGCGCGCAGGAACCAGCACGCCGCGCACACGGCCGCGCAGCTGCAGCACCTGTTCGAGGTTGTCGTATTCCATGCTGTCGGCCGTGAAGCGGTCTTTGCCGCGCGTGAGCGTGACGGGCTTGTCCGAGCGGACGCGCTCCAGCTGGGGCCAGGCGTGCAGAAATTCGCCCCGAAATTCCATTCGGGGCTGGACCATGCCCTTGGCGGCCGGTGCCTCGCGCACGACCCGCGCATTTCCATGAAGCTGCACCTCAGAGCCGTCTGCATTGCTCAGAGCCCGGTCGGCTTCGGCGTGAACGATGCGCCCGTCAGCCGCGAGCGACCGAAGGCGCACCTCGTCAATCTCCAGGGTGTCCGTGTCGGGGTAATGGCGGGCCACGGCACCCTGCACCTCGCTTTGCAGGCGGCCGCTCGCATCGAAGCTCTTGATCGAGAACCCCTGCATCACGTAGTCGGGCTCATGCCGGGGGGCGCTGGCCGGGCGGGGCTCCTGTGTCTGCGGCGCGTTGCGCACCAGCCACCAGGTGCCCAGCGCCAGCAGGCCCATCAGCAGCACCGGCAAGTAGATGGAGAGCCGGTCCCAGACACGGCGCAGGCCCATGGTCATGCGCAGTAATCCGCCAGCAGCGCGGCGTAGCGCCCGCTGGCCATGAGCAACAGGTCGCAGAACTCGCGCGCGGCGCCGTCGCCGCCGCGTGCCTGCGTGACGTGGTGGGCGCTGGCCAGCACCTCGGCCTGGGCGTTGGCCGGGGCACAGGCGAAGGCGCAACGGCGCATCACGGGCAGGTCGGGCCAGTCGTCGCCCATGGCAGCGGCCTGGGCCCAGGTCAGGCCCAGCGTGGCCAGAATCTGCTCGGCCGCCGGGCGCTTGTCCTCGGTGCCGAAGATGGCGTGTTCCACGCCCAGGGCGCGCAGACGCACGCGCAGCGGCGCCGAGTCACGGCCCGTGACCACGGCGGGAACGATACCGGCCTTCTGCAGCAGCTTGAGGCCATGGCCGTCCAGGGTGTTGAAACGCTTGAGCGTCTCGCCCGATTCGCTGAAGTACAGGCCACCGTCGGTGAGCACGCCGTCGACGTCGAAGAACGCGACGCGCACGTCCTGGGCTGCCAGGAGCAGCGCGGGAGGAAATTGCAGCACGGGGAGATTCACGTCGATTGTCCTTTGCGCGGCGCGCTGCCAGGAGCCTGTGCAACCGGCGCTGCCCAGACCAGCGGCCACCGTGCAAGGGCCGCCCCGCCGCGCTGGTGGCGTCCCCCTGCCCGCATCGCGCAGCGATGCGAGAGCGGTGGGGAAGACGCGAAGCGGCTCAGGGGGGTGTTCATATGACTTTCGCGCGCATGAGGTCGCCAATGTGCACGATGCCGGTGAGCAGCCCCCCGGCATCGACCACCAGCACGCTGGTGATGCTGTGGGTTTCCATCATCTCGGCGGCGTCCACGGCCAGCGCATCTGCGGCAATGGTGCGTGGGCCGGGGTGCATGACCTGTTCGGCCGTGGCGCTGCGCAGGTCGGCGCCCGCCTCGATGCGGCGGCGCAGGTCGCCGTCGGTGAAGATGCCGAGCACGCGGCCCTGGCCGTCGACCACGGCCGAGGCGCCCAGGCCCTTGGCGCTCATCTCGCGCATCAGGTCGCCAAAGGCGGTATGCGGCAGCACGCGCGGCACCTGCTCGCCCGCGCGCATGACGTCGGCCACATGGGTGAGCAGCTTGCGCCCGAGCGCACCGCCGGGGTGCGAGCGTGCAAAATCCTCGGCACGGAAGCCCCGTGCATCCAGCAGGGCCACGGCCAGCGCGTCGCCCAGCGCGAGCTGCGCCGTGGTGCTGGTGGTGGGAGCAAGGTTCAGCGGACAGGCCTCGCGCTCGACGCTGCAGTCCAACGCCAGATCAGCGTGCTGGGCCAGCGAGGACTGCGGGTTGCCGGTGATGGCGACCAGGGGTACGCCCAGGCGATGCAGCACGGGAAGAATGGCGGTGAGCTCGGCACTTTCGCCGCTGTTGGAAATGGCCAGCACCAGATCCTGCGCCGTGACCATGCCCAGGTCGCCATGGCTGGCCTCGGCCGGGTGCACGAACAGCGAGGGGGTGCCGGTGGAGGCCAGCGTGGCGGCGATCTTGCGGCCGACATGGCCGCTCTTGCCCATGCCCATGACCACGACGCGGCCCGGGATGCGCAGCATCTTCTCCACGGCCTGCGCGAAACGGCTGTCCACGCGCTGGCCCAAAGCGCGCAGCGCCGCGGCTTCGATGTCAAAGGTTTCCCGGGCCAGGCGCAGGGCCTGGTCGGCGTCAAAAGGGCGCGGGGCGCCGGAGGCTGCATGCATGGGGCAATTCTATCGGCCGGGGGCTGATCGGACCTCGGATAGCATTGGTACATGTCTTCTCTTGCACTGACCCTTCTGTATCTGCTGGCCGCAGTGCTGGGGGTGGTGACCTGCCGCAGCCTCAAGCTGCCCCCGATGCTGGGCTACCTTGCGGCCGGTGTACTCATCGGCCCGCATGCGCTGGCATTGGCGCAGAACTCTGAAAGTGTGCGCCATCTGGGCGAGTTCGGCGTGGTGTTCCTGATGTTCGCCATCGGACTGGAATTCAGCCTCCCCAAGCTGCGCGC
>JANJVX010000189.1 GCA_024709845.1 Burkholderiaceae bacterium
GTGCTGGCCCGTATCCCGATCGAAGGCCAGAAGACCCGCGACATCACCGGCGGTCTGCCGCGCGTGGCCGAGCTGTTCGAGGCGCGCACGCCCAAGGACAAGGGCACGCTGGCCGAGACCACCGGCACCGTGTCGTTCGGCAAGGAGACCAAGGGCAAGATCCGCCTGCAGATCACCGACCCCGACGGCAAGGTGTGGGAAGACCTCATCCCCAAGGAAAAGAACATCCTGGTGCACGAAGGTCAGGTGGTCAACAAGGGCGAGCACATCGTCGACGGTCCGGCCGATCCGCAGGACATCCTGCGCCTGCTGGGGATGGAAGAGCTCTCGCGCTACATCGTCGATGAAGTGCAGGACGTGTACCGCCTCCAGGGTGTGAAGATCAACGACAAGCACATCGAGGTGATCGTTCGCCAGATGCTGCGCCGCGTCGTGGTCGAGAACACGGGCGATTCGGGCTACATCGCCGGGGAGCAGGTCGAGCGCTCGGAGATGCTCAACACCAACGAGGCGCTGCAGGCCGAGGGCAAGATCCCCGCGACCTACAGCAACCTGCTGCTGGGTATCACCAAGGCGTCGCTGTCCACCGACTCGTTCATCTCGGCGGCTTCCTTCCAGGAAACCACCCGCGTGCTCACCGAGGCGGCCATCATGGGCAAGCGCGACGAGCTGCGTGGCCTGAAGGAAAACGTCATCGTGGGCCGTCTGATCCCTGCCGGTACCGGCCTGGCCTACCACCAGGCACGCAAGGCCAAGGACGCCATGGACGACGCCGAGCGCCGAGCCATCGCCGAAGCCGAAGCGGCTGAAATGGCCGGCATGACCGAAGCGGCCGAGACCGACGAAGGCCTGGATGCCGCAGGCGCTGCCGCAGCGGCGGCCGATTAAGCCTGACAGGTGATCGCCGAACGCTCCCGGTCTGTCTTGCAAGAGGCAGGCCGGGAGCGTTTTTCATGGACACTGCATTGACCAAGACCGGGCCGCATGGGGTGCGGACATGCGCATGATCTCATCGCCCTTTTTCTGGATCGCCCTGGCCGTGCTGCTCTTCTGGGCCGTGGGCGCCTACAACCGGCTGGTGCGTCTGCGTTCGGCCGCAATCCAGGCGTTCGGGGGGCTGGATGTGCACCTGGTGCGCATGATGGCATTGCCGGGGGCGTGGGGCGCAGGGCCTGGCTCGCAGGCAGCGGAGGCGGCCCCCGCATGGCAGTTGCTGCAGGGCGCCGCGACGCAGTTTGGCGCATCGCTGGCGGTGGCGCGTGCCCAGCCGCTGCAGTCCGATGCGGCAGCGGCCTTGTCCACGGCCCTGGCGGTGCTCTGCGCCGCAGCGCAAGACCTGCTGGGACCGGACATCGGAGCGGCCGCGTCCCCGGGCGCGGCCTGGGCGCAGCAGTGGGAGTCGGTGCAGGCGCAGCGCATGCTGGCGCAGGCACAGTTCAACCGGGCAGTGGTCCAATACAACGACGCCCTGGCCCAGTTCCCGGCACGATTGCTGGCCGGTCTGTTTGGTTTCAAGCCAGGGCGCACCCTATGAGCAAAGAACATCCCATGAAAAATCGCACACCGGCGGCGGTTGCCAGCACGCCGGGCGGTGGCGCGTCTGCCACGGCTGGCACCGGCGTCGCGCTCTCGCGCCAGCTCCAGGCCGTGGCGCAGGCGCTGCAGGACATTCGCGCGGGCCGCTCGGGCAGTGCCGTGCTGGAGGCCGTGCCCGCTGCCCAGCGCCCTGGCGTTCAGGCCCTGCTATATCAGGTGCTGCGCAGCCTGGGCCTGGCCGAGGCCCTGCGCCAGCAGCTGGCGCCGCGCAAGCCGCCGCCGCCCGCCGATGCCTTGCTGTGCGCCGCGCTGGCCCTGGCGTGCGAGCCGGGCGGCGCGCCCTACGAGCCGTTCACTCTGGTCAACCAGGCCGTGGAAGCCGCCAAGAGCAGCAATGCCACGCGGCCGCAGTCGGCCTTCATCAACGCCTGTCTGCGCCGCTTCCTGCGCGAGCGGGAGGCGCTGCTGCGCACGGCGCGGGAGGATGAGCAGGCGCTGTGGAACCACCCGCGCTGGTGGATACGCAGGGTGCGGAATGACCATCCGGAGCACTGGCAGGACATCCTTCGGGCCAACAACACCCAGGCCCCGATGGTGCTGCGGGTTAACAAGCAAAAAAGCACTCCAGCGCTTTACCAGCAAGCGCTTCTAGCTATCAATATTAAATCATCCTTGGTGGGTGAATGCGGGGTGCTGCTGCACCGTGCACGGCCGGTGCACGAGCTGCCCGGCTTTGCCGAAGGCGTGGTGTCGGTGCAGGATGCAGCGGCGCAGCAGGCCGCGCCGCTGCTGCTGCGCGGGTTCGAAGGGGGCGGCCCGCTGCGCGTGCTCGACGCCTGCGCGGCACCCGGCGGCAAGACGGCCCATCTGCTCGAATGGGCGGAAGCGGCGGCGCCGCTCCAGGTGGTGGCGCTGGACGTGGACCCGGCGCGCTGTGAGCGCATCCGCGATACCCTGGCGCGCCTGGGCTTGCAGGCACAGGTGCTGGCGCAGGACGCCGGGCGCCCCCAGGACTGGTGGCAGCAGCACTGTGGCGGCGAGCCGTTCGATGCCATCCTGCTCGATGCCCCCTGCACGGCCTCGGGCATCGTGCGCCGTCATCCGGACGTGCGCTGGCTGCGCCGTGAGAGCGATATTGCCCAGCTGGCACAAATCCAGGCCCGGCTGCTGGCGGCGCTCTGGCCCCTGCTGCGCCCGGGCGGATGCCTGCTGTACTGCACCTGCTCGGTGTTTCGCGCAGAAGGCGATACGCAGGTCCAGGCGTTTCTTGCAAACAACACTGATGCACGTCTGATGCCCTCGCCGGGGCATTTGTTGCCAGGCATGGGCTCCAATGGGAAAGGTGTCCCGGACAATCTGCCAGGTGAACATGACGGCTTCTTCTACGCCCTGCTCCAGAAAGCGCCTGCCTGACGCCCCTTGGGCCTGCCCGCTGGGGCGCGTGCTGGCGCGGCTGCTGCTGTGCGCATGGCTGGGCCTGTTTCTGCAGGCCCGGGCGGCGGGGCCGAACGAGGTCGGCGAGATGCGGCTGGAGCACACCGAAGAGGGGCTGTACCTGAGCGCCAGTCTGCAGTTCGATCTGCCTGCACTGGCGGAGGATGCCCTCCGCAAGGGCATCCCGATGTATTTCATCACCGAGGCCGAAGTGCTGCGCGACCGCTGGTACTGGTACGACCAGCATGTCGTCACCACCGTGCGCCACATGCGCCTGAGCTTCCAGCCCCTGACGCGGCGCTGGCGCCTGAATGTGTCGCCGGTGCCCTTCGAGGGCAGCGGGCTGGGGGTGGTGATGGGACAGAACTTCGACGATCTGGCCGACGTGCTGGCGGCCATGCAGCGCATCGCGCGCTGGAAGATCGCCGACGCCCAGGCCATCGACCCGCAGTCGCGCTACAGCGTGACCCTGCGCTTTCGCCTCGACATGTCGCAACTGCCCCGGCCGCTGCAGATCGGCGCCATGGGGCGCTCGGGCTGGAACCTCTCCATGGCGCGCAGCCAGCGTTTCGCGGTGGAGCCGCAGCCATGAGCCGCACGGAGAGCGCCCGGCGCCCCTCGCGCGCGGTGCGCTGGGCGCGGGGGGTGGGCGTGGCCATCATGGCCGCCATCGGTCTGGTGCTGCTGTTTCTGCTCACCCTGACCACCAACAACCGCGTGCTCTACGAGCGCAACTACGCCTGGCTCTTCGGTGTCAACGTGGTAGTGGCGCTGGCCCTGGTGCTGGTACTGGGCTGGGTTGCGCTGCGCCTGTTCATGCGGTTGCGGCGCGGCCGTTTTGGCAGCCGGCTGCTCGTCAAGCTGGCAGCCATTTTTGCCCTGGTGGGGCTGGTGCCGGGGTTGCTGATCTATTTTGTTTCGTACCAGTTCGTCTCCCGTTCCATCGAGAGCTGGTTTGACGTCAAGGTCGAAGGCGCGCTTTCGGCGGGGGTCAGTCTGGCCCGGGCCACTCTGGAGATGCAGGCCAGCGAGATGGCCAGCCGCACCCGCAGCGCCAGCGCGCAACTGGCGCAGACGCCCGACGCCACGGCCGGGCTGGTGCTCGAACGCATTCGCGACCAGCTGGGCGCCTCCGATGTGGTGCTGTGGAGCGCCTCGGGGCAGATGGTGGCCAGCGTGGGGCAATCGCGTTTCCGCCTGAACCCGGAGCGCCCGACCGCCCAGCAGCTGCGCGTGGTGCGCCAGCAAAGGGCCGTGGGGCAGATCGAGGGGCTGGACGAACTCTCCGACCAGACCGATCCGCAGGCGTTCAAGAACGTCCGCGTCAAGGCCATGGCACTGGTGCCCAACCCGGGCGTGGGGCTGCTGACCGAGCCGCGCTACCTGCAAACCACGGTGCCGCTGCCGCCGGTGCTGGTGGACAACGCCGTGGCCGTGCAAGAGGCCAACCGGGAGTACCAGGAACGCGCGCTCGCCCGGGGAGGCTTGCGGCGCATGTACATCGGCACCCTCACGCTCAGCCTGTTCCTGGCGGTGTTCGGCGCCGTGCTGCTGGCCGTGCTGCTGGGCAACCAGCTTGCGCGCCCCTTGCTGGTGCTGGCCGAGGGCGTGCGCGAAGTGGCCGAAGGCGACCTGAGCCCCAAGGCCGTGCTGCAGGGCAAGGACGAACTCGGCGGCCTGACCCGTGCTTTTGCCCTGATGACCCAGCAACTGGCCGATGCCCGGGCCACCGTGGAAAAAAGCATGGGCGCGGTCGATGCGGCGCGGGCGCGGCTTCAGACCATTCTGGACAACCTCACCGCCGGCGTGATCGTGCTGGACGCGCGAGGAAACATCCGCTCCTCCAACCCGGGAGCAACACGCATCCTGCGGGCGCCCATGGCGGCCTACGAAGGGCGCTCGCTGGCGGAGGTGCCCGGGCTGGAGGCGTTTGGCGCGGCCGTGCAAATCCAGTTCGACGCCTACCTCAGCCATCGGGCGGCCCACGGGCTCGACCACTGGCAACAGTCGTTCGAGCTGCATGCCTCGCCCAGCGGTGCGGGCCACCATGCCACCAGCCTCGTGGCCCGGGGGGCCGAACTGCCGGATGCGGCCCGGCTGCTGGTGTTCGATGACATCACGGAAATCGTCTCGGCGCAGCGGGCGCAGGCCTGGGGCGAGGTGGCGCGGCGGCTGGCGCACGAAATCAAGAACCCGCTCACGCCCATCCAGCTCTCTGCCGAGCGGCTCGAAATGAAGCTGACCGGAAAACTGCCTGCCTCCGAACAGGCCGTGCTCGCCAAATCGGTCAAGACCATCGTCGATCAGGTGGATGCCATGAAGCGGCTGGTCAACGAGTTCCGTGACTACGCCCGCCTGCCGTCGGCCGAGCTCAAGCCGGTCGATCTCAATGCCCTGGTGTCGGATGTGCTGAACCTCTACGAGTCCGAGCGTGCCACCGTGGCGGTGCAGGCACAGCTCGACCCCCGCTGCCCCGCCATCATGGGCGACGCGCAGCAGTTGCGTCAGGTGGTGCACAACCTGCTGCAGAACGCGCAGGATGCCACCGAGCAGGCCGGCGCGGGCACGGGCGCGGTGGCAGGCAGCCTGCCCCCCGTGTGCATCAGCACCCACTGGAACGAAACATCGCGCCGCGTGCGCCTGAGCGTCACCGACCATGGCAGCGGATTTCCGGCGCACATCCTGCAGCGTGCGTTCGAGCCCTATGTCACCACCAAGGCGCGGGGCACCGGACTGGGGCTGGCGGTGGTGAAAAAAATCGCCGACGAGCACGGCGCCCGCATCGACCTGCTCAACCGGCAGGAAGAGGGCGTCGTGCGCGGCGCTCAAGTATCGCTATCATTCGCCCCTGAGCACAAGGTCGCGTCCTGACAACACCGTGCACCGCAGTTTCAAGGCACTTCATACATGGCTAACATATTGGTGGTTGACGATGAGCTCGGCATCCGAGATCTGCTGTCGGAGATCCTGAACGACGAAGGTCACAGCGTCGATCTGGCCGAGAATGCAACACAGGCCCGGGCCGCGCGCTTCAACAGCTATTACGACCTGGTGCTGCTCGACATCTGGATGCCCGATACCGACGGCGTTTCGCTGCTCAAGGAGTGGGCTGCCGGTGGCTTGCTGACCATGCCGGTGATCATGATGAGCGGCCATGCGACCATTGATACCGCCGTGGATGCCACGCGCATTGGCGCCTTCGCGTTTCTCGAAAAACCCATCACCTTGCAAAAACTGCTCAAGGCGGTGGAGCAGGGGCTGGCCCGTCAGGCCCTGCGCCCGCCCGCAATGGCGCCTGCCACGGCGGCGCACCCGGCCGTGGCCGATGGGTCCCATTTCAGCGTCCAGAGTCTGCCTGTCACCATGGAGCCCGACCCCGGCCCGCATGCACACCAGGGGTTTGATCTCGATCGCCCCCTGCGGGAGGCGCGCGACGGTTTCGAGAAAGCCTATTTCGAGTTTCACCTGGCCCGCGAAGGCGGGTCCATGACCCGTGTCGCCGAGAAAACCGGCCTGGAGCGCACCCATCTGTACCGCAAGCTGCGCCAGCTGGGGGTGGACCTGGTCCGGGGAAAACGCAATTAATTCCCGGAAGCGGCGAAGTGCGCAAAATTCTGGTTATAATTTGAGGCTCAGGCCCGGTAGCTCAGTCGGTAGAGCAGAGGATTGAAAATCCTTGTGTCGGCGGTTCGATTCCGTCCCAGGCCACCAAATTGAAAAGCCCGTCTCCACGATGGGCTTTTTCTTTGACTGCATCAGCCGGTCAATGCGCGGGAATAGCTCAGTTGGTAGAGCGCAACCTTGCCAAGGTTGAGGTCGAGAGTTCGAGACTCTTTTCCCGCTCCAGATTGCCCATGTGGCTCAGTGGTAGAGCACTCCCTTGGTAAGGGAGAGGTCGCGGGTCCGATTCCCGCCATGGGCACCACCTCCAGGCCCATCGTGCAGACGATGGGCTTTCCTGTTTCTGGCGCCCGCGTGGCTCCCTGTTCGATGGACAGCACCTTGAGCGACACCACCCTGGGCATTGACTTCGGCACCTCCAATTCGGCCATGGCCGTGCGCCAGGGCAATGGGCCTGCGCGCCTGCTGCGGCTGGAAGGGGAGGCCGTCACCCTGCCCACCGCGCTGTTCTTCAACGCCGAAGACCAGCGCACGCACTTTGGCCGCGATGCCATCGCCCACTACCTGGCCGGTACCGAGGGCCGTCTCATGCGTTCGCTCAAAAGCCTGCTGGGCAGCGCCCTGCTGCAGGACCAGACGGCGGTGCACCACCGCATGGTGAGCTACCAGGACATCATCAGCCTGTTCCTGCAGATGCTGGCACGCACGGCGCAGGAGGCTCTTGGCGGCATGCCGGGGCGCGTGGTCATGGGGCGCCCCGTGCATTTCGTCGATGGCGATGCGCAGCGCGACCGCCAGGCCGAAGAGGCCCTGCGTCAGGCTGCGCTGGACGCGGGGTTCGTGAACGTATCGTTCCAGCCTGAGCCGATCGCCGCCGCGCTGGACTACGAGCAGCGCATCCCCGCCGAGGCCCTGGTGCTGGTGGTGGACATCGGCGGCGGCACCTCGGACTTCACGGTGGTGCGCCTGGGGCCAGACCGTGCCGGGAGGGCGGACCGCAGCGCCGACATCCTGGCCACCACCGGTGTGCATGTGGGCGGCACGGACTTCGACCGCCGCCTGAGCCTGGAGCTGCTCATGCCCCTGCTGGGACTGCGCCACCAGGGGCCCACGGGCCGCGAGGTGCCCAGCCGCGTGTTTTTCGACCTCGCGACCTGGCATCTGATCCAGTGGCTCTATGCCCCCAAGGCCCTGCGCGATGTGCAGGGCCTGCGCACCGGCTATGCCGATACGCGCCTGCACGACCGGCTGATGACCGTGCTGCGCGAGCGCCTGGGGCACCGAATGGCCAACACGGTGGAGCAGGCCAAGATCGCCGCATCGTTGCAGAACGCCCCGGCCACCATGGACCTGGGCTGGATTGAAGCCGGGCTGGGGTCGGAGGTCACGTCCGAGGGGCTGGAACGCCATCTGGCAGGGCTGCTGGACCAGGTGGTCGCCTGTGCCCAGGCGTGCCTGCGTGAGGCGGACGTGGCCGCGCCGCAGCTGCAGGCCATCTATCTCACGGGGGGGTCATCGGCGCTGCGGCCCCTGGGCCATGCGCTGCAACGGGCATTTCCGCAGACGCCGCAGGTCGTAGGCGACCTGTTTGGCGGCGTGGCCTCAGGACTGGCGGTGAGCCCCTGACGATATTTGCTACTAAGTAGATAGCTGCTTGCGCTTATTCAGTAAGCGTTTGCGGCTTATTTGGTATCAAGTCCATCAGTCCTCGCCCTCGGGCTGTTCCCGCTTCCAGGCCAGCGCCGTGCCGTACAGCGCATTGCGCGAGGCGCCCGTGATCTCGGCGGCCAGGCGCACGGCGGATTTGAGCGGCAACTCCTGCAGCAGCAGGCGCAGCACGCGCAGGCTGTCGCCATCGTCCTGTGCGGCCGCCACCGGGTGCAGAAGCACCACGAATTCGCCCTTGGCACGCTGTGGCGCACCGCTCAGCCATGCAGGCAGGGCGGAGGCGGGCAGGGTGGTGATTTCCTCGAACTGCTTGGTCAGCTCGCGCGCCAGGGTCACGGGGCGTTCGCCCAGCGCGGCCAGGGCCTGCGCCAGTTCGCCGATGCGGTGCGGGGCTTCGAGCAGCACGGTGCAGCGTGGCTCGGTCTGCAGGCGTTGTACGGCGGCCTGGCGCTCCGCCGGTTTGACCGGCAGGAACCCGGCGAACACAAACCCCGCCTCCGCACCGCCACTGGTCACGGCACCGGCCACGCTGAGCGCGGCGGTGATGCTGCTGGCGCCGGGCAGCGGCAGCACGCGCAGGCCGCCCGCGCGCACGGCGGCGGCCAGGCGCGCGCCCGGGTCGCTCACGCCCGGCGTTCCGGCGTCGCTCACATAGGCCACGCGCTGGCCCTGCTGCAGGCGTGCGAGCACGGCCTGGGCTGCCTCAGCCTCGTTGTGCTGGTGCACGGCCAGCAGCTGGGCGCCGCCCTTGTCGATGCCATAGGCGCGCAGCAGGCTCTGGGTGTGGCGCGTGTCCTCGCAGGCCAGGGTGTCGGCCAGCTGCAGCACATGCAGGGCGCGCAGCGTGATGTCGGCCAGGTTGCCAATGGGCGTGGCCACCACATACAGGGCGCCTTGCGGATAATGCTGCGCAGCCGCCGCGTCGTGCGCGGCGCCCAGGGCTGATGCGAAAGAAGCGCTCAATGGATTTCCTTGACAAGATGATCGCAGGCAGGACACCGGCGCGGACCACGCGCGCGCAGGGCATGGCGGCGGAAGACCACGCGCTGGCCCATCTGCAGGCCGCCGGCCTGCGCCTGCTGGAGCGCAATTATCGGACGCCCGGACGCGGGGGCGGCGAAATCGATCTGGTCATGCGCGAGCCCGACGGCACCGTGGTGTTTGTCGAGGTGCGCAGCCGGTCGGGTCGGGCCTTCGGTGGTGCAGGCGCGAGCATTGGCGCCACCAAGCAGCGGCGCATCGTGTTTGCTGCGCGCCACTACCTGATGCGGCTGGGCGCGCCCCCGCCCTGCCGTTTCGACGTGGTGCTGGTGGAAGGCCGGGTCGAGTGGATCCGGGCGGCATTCGATGCCGCGTAACTACCGATTGCTACAAAATCTATAACACCGCACGGGTATCATTGAACCTTTGCCCCCCGAACCATTCCATCTGCCCATGCTTGAGCAACGTATCCAGCAGCATTTCATCGACAGCGCTGACCTGAAATACCAAGCGGCGCAGGCCCTGGGGCGCCCGATCGCCGACGCCGTGCAGGCCCTGCTGGCCTGCATCACCAGCGGCGGCAAGGTTCTGACCTGCGGCAACGGCGCGTCGGCCTCCGATGCCCAGCAGTTCGCGACCTGCTGTGTCGCAGGGTTTGAGCGCGAGCGCCCTGAACTGGCGGCCATTGCGCTGTGCGCCGATGGCGCCCTGCTGACGGCACACCCCGTCAGCGGCGATGGCAGCCAGCAGTTTGCGCGCCAGGTGCGCGCCCTGGGGCAGGCGGGCGATCTGCTGCTGGTGCTGAGCGTGAGCGGCAATGATGCGGGTGTGGTGGCGGCGGTGCATGCCGCGCATGAGCGCGACATGTCGGTGGTGGCCGCCACCGGCCGTACCGGTGGCTTGCTGGCCGACATCCTGCGGGAGACCGACGTGCTGATTTGCGTGCCCCACGACCGCGCGGCCCGCGTGCGCGAGGTGCATTCGCTGGTGCTCAACTGCCTGTGCGACGGCATGGACGCCCAATTGTTTGGTGAACAGGAGATTGTGTGATGACGTTTCGCTTGAACCGCACGGTGTGCACCCTTCTGGCCGCCGTGACCCTGGCCGCCGGTGTGGCGGGTTGCGCGACCCCCGTCGTGCTGGGCGGTGCCGCCATTGGCGGAATGATGGTTCTTGACCGCCGCACGGCGGGCACCCAGATAGAGGATGAATCCATCGAGCTGCGTTCGGTCAATCGCATCCATGGCGCCCACGGTGACAAGGTGCACATCAACGTGACCAGCTACAACCGGCAGGTGCTGCTGACCGGCGAGGTGCCCAGCGCCGAGGCCCGGGAGGCGATCGAAAAGATCGTGATGGGCGTTGAGAATGTGCGCTCCGTGGTCAATGACCTCGCCGTGATGCCCAACACCAGCATCGGCCAGCGCTCCAACGACACCTTCATCACCGGCAAGGTGCGCGCCAGCCTGGTCGATGCCAAAGACATCTCGGCCAGCAGCTTCAAGGTGGTCACCGAGCGCAACGTGGTCTACCTGATGGGGCTGGTGACCCAGCGCGAGGCAGCGCGTGCCACGGCCATCGCCCGGGGCGTGACCGGTGTCAGCAAGGTGGTGCGGGTGTTCGAGTACCTGACCGAGGAAGACCTGGCGCGGATGAACGCCGCGCCCCGCAAGTCGGCCCCTGTGACGCAGGACAACGCCGAGACCAGCACCCCGGTGCGCTGAGCGCGGCCCAGGACCGGCCAACAAGGCACGGCCCAAGCCAGCGGCCCCCGCGCAAGGGCCGCCCCGCAGCGTCGGGGGCGTCCCCCTGGGGGGAAGGCGCGCAGCGGCTCAGGGGGGTCCTACCTCAAACGTTTGATCAGGCTGGAGGTGTCCCAGCGGCTGCCGCCCATCTGCTGCACGTCGCCATAAAACTGGTCCACCAGCGCCGTAACCGGCAGGCGTGCGCCATTGCGCTTGGCCTCGTCAAGCACCAGCCCCAGGTCCTTGCGCATCCAGTCCACGGCGAAGCCGAAATCGAACTTGTCCGCCACCATCGTCTTGCCGCGGTTATCGAGCTGCCAGCTTTGGGCGGCGCCCTTGCCGATCACATCGAGCACCAGGTTCACATCCAGCCCGGCGCGCTGGCCGAAAGCCACCGCCTCGGACAGGCCCTGTACCAGCCCGGCGATGCAGATCTGGTTGACCATCTTGGTGAGCTGGCCTGCTCCCGATTCCCCCATGCGCGTGAAGGCGCGCGAGAACGCCATGGCCACGGGCTGCACGGCATCGAACGGGGCGGTGTCGCCGCCGCACATCACGGTGAGCAGACCATTCTGCGCGCCCGCCTGTCCGCCCGACACCGGTGCGTCGATGAACTGCAGGCCCAGCGTGCGTGCCGCGCCGTACAGCTCGCGTGCCACCTCGGCCGAGGCCGTGGTGTGGTCCACGAAGATGGCGCCCGGCTCCATGCCCGCGAACGCACCGTCGGCGCCCAGCGTCACCGAGCGCAGGTCATCGTCGTTCCCGACGCAGCAAAAGACGATCTCGGCTCCCTGGGCCGCCATGCGCGGCGTATCGGCATGGCGCGGCGCACGGGTGGCCGCATATTCCGCGCACCAGGCCTGGGCCTTGGCGGCGGTGCGGTTGTACACCGTGACTTCGTGGCCTGCCAGCGCCAGGTGCGCGGCCATGGGGTAGCCCATCACGCCCAGCCCGATGAAGGCGAGCTTGCGGGGCGCGATGGAGTCGTAATTGCGGGCGTTGGTGCTGGGCATGGTGTTCTGTCCTGTGAATGAAAAAGGCCCGCGCCATCGGGCGGGCCAGGGATGGGGCGAGGGCGGTCAGACGATCACGAAATGCTCGGTGCCCGAGGCCAGATCGGTGGTCTTGGCACGCTGGCTCGACAGCTTGATCTGCAGGCGCAGATCGTTGAGCGAGTCGGCGTTGCGCAGCGCGTCTTCGTAGGAGATGACATTGGACTCGAACAGGTCGAACAGCGCCTGGTCGAAAGTCTGCATGCCCAGGTTGCGGCTCTTCTTCATGATCTCCTTGATCTCGGAGACCTCGCCCTTGAAGATCATGTCGGCGATCAGTGGCGTGTTCAGCATCACCTCGACGGCGGCGGCGCGGCCCTTGCCGTCCTGCTTCGGTATCAGGCGCTGCGAGATCATGGCGCGCAGGTTCAGCGACAGGTCCATGAGCAACTGCGCGCGGCGCTCCTCGGGGAAGAAGTTGATCACGCGGTCCAGGGCCTGGTTGGCGCTGTTGGCGTGCAGCGTGGCCATGCACAGGTGGCCGGTTTCGGAGAAGGCGATGGCGTGCTCCATGGTCTCGCGGTCGCGGATTTCGCCCATCAGGATCACGTCAGGGGCCTGGCGCAGGGTGTTCTTGAGCGCTGCCTCCCAGCTGTCGGTGTCCAGCCCCACCTCGCGCTGCGTCACCACGCAGTTCTTGTGCGGGTGCACGAATTCGACCGGGTCTTCGATGGTGATGATGTGGCCGAACGATTTTTCGTTGCGCCAGTCCACCATGGCCGCGAGCGTGGTCGACTTGCCCGAGCCCGTGGCACCCACCAGGATGCACAGGCCGCGCTTGGTCATGGTCACTTCCTTGAGCACCTGCGGCACGCCCAGCCCGTCGATGGTGGGCAGCGTGAGCGGAATCACCCGCAGCACCATGCCCACGCGGCCCTGCTGCACGAAGGCATTCACACGGAAGCGCCCGATGCCGGCCGGCGAAATGGCGAAGTTGCACTCCTTGGTGCGCTCGAACTCGGCCGCCTGCTTGTCACTCATGATCGAGCGGGCCAGCGTCAGCGTGTGGTTGGGCGACAGCGGCTGCGGGGACACCTTGGCAACCGCGCCATCGACCTTGATGGCCGGTGGAAAGTCTGCCGTGATGAACAGGTCACTACCGTTGCGGCTGACCAGGAGCTTCAGCAGGTCGTTGATGAATTTACTGGCCTGATCGCGTTCCATCTCAAATCCTCCCTCGGTCGGCGCCTGGGCGCCGAGGTGTCATTTCTGGTTTTCGCTCAGCCGCGCGCTCACCACGCGCAGGCGCAGCGACAGTTTGCGTGCCAGCAGGGCCACCAGGCTGGCTGCCAGCTGGGGGTCCTTGGCCATCATGTCATCCATGGCGTCGGCGCTGAGCACGGCGATCTCGCAGTCGGTCAGCGTGGTGCAGGCCGAGAAGCGGATGCCGCTGTCGAGCAGCGACATCTCGCCCAGGATGTCGCCCGGGCGTGTTTCTGCCAGGCGCAGCTGTTCGCCCCAGGGCTGGATGCGGTCCACGGCAATGGTGCCGGTCAGCAGCACGATCATGAAATTGCCGTATTCGTCCTGGCGGATCAGGTCGCGGCTGGGGGGCACGTGGGCAAATTCAAAGAAACGCTCCATGCGCTTGACCGCGTCCTGGTCCAGGTGCGCCATGTATTTGTCCTTGGACCACAGCGCCTGCAGCAGCTTGCCGCCTCGGCTGGCGGGCAGGCGCTTGGCGCCCACCTCGACCGCACGGGCCTCCCAGGGCACCAGCATGGTCGGGTCCACCCCCTGGTTGGCGAAGGCGGTGGAGAAGAAAACAGAGTCGGTGTGCTCCTGCTGCTGCGGCTTGTTGTCCTTCGACGACATGCGCAAAAGACCGAGGATGCCTTTCATGGGGTGCTCCAGTGGGCCGCCATGGGCAGCCGGTGTCGGTTGGCTGGGGGATTAGCCAGGGAAATTTTCAGGAATCTTGGCCTTGCTGCGGGCCTCGGCGGGGCTGATGATGTTGCGGCGCACCAGGTCGGTGAGGTTCTGGTCCAGCGTCTGCATGCCCACGCTGTTGCTGGTCTGGATGGTGGAGTACATCTGTGCCACCTTGGCCTCGCGGATCAGGTTGCGGATGGCGCTGGTGCCCAGCATGATCTCGTGCGCCGCCACGCGGCCCGAGCCGTCCTTGAGCTTGCACAGCGTCTGCGAGATGACGGCCTGCAGCGATTCGGACAGCATCGCGCGCACCATTTCCTTCTCTTCGGCGGGGAACACGTCGATGATCCGGTCGATGGTCTTGGCGGCGCTGGACGTGTGCAGCGTGCCGAACACCAGGTGGCCGGTTTCAGCGGCCGTCATGGCCAGGCGGATGGTCTCCAGGTCGCGCATTTCGCCCACGAGGATGGCGTCCGGGTCTTCGCGCAGCGCGGACTTCAGAGCAGCTGCGAACGACAGCGTCATCGGCCCCACTTCGCGCTGGTTCACCAGGCACTTCTTGGACTCGTGCACGAATTCGATCGGGTCTTCCACCGTGAGGATGTGGCCGTACTCGGTTTCGTTGAGGTAGTTGACCATGGCCGCCAGCGTGGTGGACTTGCCCGAGCCCGTGGGCCCGGTCACCAGCACCAGGCCGCGCGGCTTGAGCGCCAGGTCGCCGAAGATCTTGGGGCAGTTGAGCTGCTCCAGTGTGAGGATCTTGCTTGGAATCGTCCGGAACACGGCGGCGGCGCCGCGGTTCTGGTTGAAGGCGTTGACCCGGAAGCGCGCCAGGCCCTCGATCTCGAACGAGAAGTCGACCTCCAGGAACTCCTCGTAGGTCTTGCGCTGCGAGTCGCTCATGATGTCGTACACCATGGCATGCACCGTCTTGTGGTCCAGCGCGTCCACATTGATGCGCCGCACGTCGCCGTGCACCCGGATCATGGGCGGCAGGCCCGCGGACAGGTGCAGGTCGGAGGC
>JANJVX010000218.1 GCA_024709845.1 Burkholderiaceae bacterium
AGCGCGGGCATCAGGTAGGCGCCCACCTGCATCACCAGCAGGCCCACGCCCAGGCTGAACCACAGCGAGGCATGGTCGTGCCAGCGGAAGACGCGCTGGTCGCTGGCGACGGGGGTCAACGCCTCGTTGGCGGACGGGGTGGGGGTGCTCATGCGGACTCCTTGGCAGTGCGGCACAAGGAAGGTTCCGGCCACGCGCGGCGCTGGCGTGGCATGGCGGACGGGCTTCCCTGCGCGAGGATGATCTCAATCAGGTTCAAAGGGACTCTCTCAGCCCCCACCACGGTATCTGCGTGGGGGCACCCCTAGCGAGTGCAGCGCCTTGCGGCGGTGCGGGGCGGATTCTAGCGGGGGCGGGGGAAGTGTGCTGATGAGGGGCGAGTGGCTGCGCGGACCCATGCTCACTGCACATGCAGTCACCGCGATGACGAGCACTGGCATCGAGATGAAATCCGCAGTCGGGTTTGGTCAATCGCGTGGATGCCGATACCATGGCATGCGATACCGCATGAAACACCACATCAGATCGCTCTCGCCCCTCGTTCTCGTCACTGCAATCGCGTGTGCGGGCTTGCTCGCGGGTTGCGGAGGTGGCCACACACCGGTGGATTCTCCCGAGACAAAGCTCACCCGTGTGGTGTCCAGCCAATGGAACCAGTTCTCGTCCTCGCTTCCCGGTGGGCTCTCGATCGTGGTCATCACGCCGCACGGTGAGTATTTCGCAAGCACTCTTGATGGAGCGACCGCCGACACACATTTTCGTGGCGCGAGCACCACGAAGACATTCACGGCTGCCGCTGTCATGCTGCTCCAGCAGCGCGGAGCGCTCGACATCAACCATGTGTTGAGTGCGAATATTCCCGGAACAACGCGGCCCTATGTGCCTGCCACACCGGACTATGCGATTCCGTACAAAGACCAGATCACGATCAAGCAACTCCTGCAGCACCGTGCCGGCGTCTTTGATGTGGGCAATACGGACGTTCCGGCAACGGCTACCGCGCCCTATGCGGGCAAGAGATACGTCGACTGGGTCGAGGACACGCAGGGTGGAATGCACACTTTCACGCTGGACGAACTGGTCGGTGTGGTCGCGAGGAACAGCCTCATCGGCGGCTTGCCAGGCGACGCATTCCGGTATTCGAACACTGGCTATTCACTTCTCGCCAAGATTGTCGAGCAGGTTTCCGGAAAGCCGTTTGCGCAGTTCGTACACGATGAACTTCTGGTGCCCAATGGTCTCGACAAAACGACTTTTCCCGACGCGGGGCATGCGACAAATATCCCGGCCCCCTTCTTTGAGGGAACGACACGGGTCGGTGGCGTTGTGTACCCGGCGACTCAGCTCAACGTGTCCTGGGGCGTTGGCGAGGGCAACGTAGTCACAACGCCGTCCAATCTGGCCCGTTGGCTCCGTAGACTGATCAAGGGCGAGGCTGGATTGAATGCGCAGACCATCGCCAGCATGCGAACCTGCGAAGCGACCCACGAGATCCACGTTTCTTACGGTCTTGGCCTCGGGTGCGACCCTGCGGATCTCGGCGTAGGGCACAACGGCGGAATCACCGGCTACATGACTGCTGCGCGTCACGACACGGTGACCGACGTGACAGTGGTCGTGTTCGCGACTTTGCTTGATGCCGACAACCTCATGACCGAGGCCATGATGCTTTACGAGACGGCGCGTCAGGCACGAACCGTGCTCGGCTATTGAGCGCACTGGTGTTTGAAAACCCGTCCGTGCTGGCTGGGTCAATGGGACGCGCAGCGGGCTACCAACTGCGAGCAGTGAAGGCGAGTCCATGATGCGTGGCCCCTTCGTCGCGGGACGCTGCTGCCTGTGAGCGGGGGGCGAAACACGTTCTGAGAGATTTGAAGCCAGAACGCGAGCATGCCGGCCTTGTATCCCTGTCGTGTGCAAAGCCAACACAACAGGAAGACGGGGTCACTGAGAGACGCGGCAGCGATTGAAAAATGCTTGGTGTTGCTGAAATCGGTGTCGGGGTGTAGTCTGCAACGCCATTTTTTACTAAGGAGTGAAGAGATGTGTAATGTGTGCATCGCTAACAATGCCTTGACCAAAGCGGCTGTATCTCCCTCAAGACGCGCAGCCCTTGGCGCGATGGGTGTTTTTTCTCTCCTTGGTATTTCAGCGATGTCTGGAATATCTCACGCCAAATCACCACCTAAACCAGACAACGTACTGTCTCCCGACCAGGCAATCAAGCGTTTGATGGAAGGTAACAAGCGATACACCTCCGGCAAGACCCAAAGCCGCAAATTCGGCGCCACGCGTGCGGCACTGGTGGGCGGACAAAATCCTTACGCGTGCGTTTTGAGCTGTGCGGATTCACGCGTCAGTCCCGAGCTGTGTTTTGACGAAGAGAGAGGCGATCTTTTCGTGACGCGCGTGGCAGGCAACTATGTCACGCCGGATATTCTGGCAAGTCTTGAATACGGTGTTGCCGTCCTTAATTCCCCGGTCATTTTGGTGCTGGGCCACACCAGCTGTGGCGCTGTGAGCGCAACTGTCAGTGCGCTCGAAAAGCAGGCGGAGTTTCCCGGTCACATTCAAAGCATCGTCACGGCGCTGATGCCCGCCGTGCGCGCCGCTGCAGCCGAGCCCCACGAAGGCTCTTTGGCCCAAGCGGCAACCATCACAAATATCAAGCAAAACGTTCAGCGACTGCGAGAAGCTACGCCCCTGCTGAGCAAGGCGGTTCAGGCAGAAAAGGTGAAGGTCATTGGTGGTCTCTATCATCTTGACACAGGCCGGGTGGAAATCGTTGCATAGGGAGTGCATCCCGGACGATTGCAGGGATGCAAAAGGCTATCCCCCTTCATGGCCAGTGCCGTGCTGAGCGGGGGATAGTCGGTTCGCAGGCATCCATACCTTCAACATCCCTTGTAACCGTCTGCTCAGCGCGTCATGTTTTCTGGCGGCAGCTCGTGCTCTGCTTGCCAATCGGCCTTGCCGGGCGAGCCGCGGGCGATATCCGTGTTGCACGGCGGCCAAGTACCGGCCGACGGCGGTCATCTCCATTGAAGCCCCCGTGTGGCAGACCCGCTGGCGCTGGCTCAAAGGAGGCCTCAGTGCATCAGCTCCTCCACCGGCACGGGGCGGCCAAACAGATAGCCCTGGCAGGTGTGGCAGCCGTTGCGGGCCAGGTGCTCGCGCTGCTCCTGCGTTTCCACGCCCTCGGCGATCACGTTCAGCCCCAGGCTGTCGGCCAGCGTGACGATGGTGCGCACGATGGCTGTGGCACGGGGGTCGGTGACGAGGTTGTGCACGAAGCTCTGGTCGATCTTGAGCTGGCTCAGGGGCAGCTGGCGCAGATAGGCCAGCGACGAGTAGCCGGTGCCGAAGTCGTCGAGCGAGAAGCCCACGCCATGCGCTTTCAAGGCGCTCATCTTGGTGATGGCGTCCTCCGGATCGTCCAGCAGCAGGCTTTCGGTCAGCTCCAGCTTGAGGCGGTGCGCGGGCGCGCCGGTCTGCTGCAGCGCCTGCAGCACCTGCTCCACGAAGTTCTTCTGGTGCAACTGCCGGCCGCTGACGTTGACCGCCAGCGTGAGCTGATCGCGCCCAGGCTCCTTGGCCCAGCGCGCGAGCTGCTCGCAGGCCGTGCGCAGCACCCACTGGCCCAAGGGCAGGATCAGCCCGCTGTCTTCGGCCAGCGGAATGAACTCGGCGGGTGAAATCATGCCGCGCCGGGGGTGCAGCCAGCGCACCAGGCTCTCGGCTCCCACGATCTCGCCATGGCCATCGACCTGCGCCTGGTAGTACAGCAGCAACTGGCCCTCCTGCAAGCCGGTGCGCAGGTCCTGCTCCAGGGCCAGGCGGTTGACCACGGCGTCGTGCATCTCGGGGTCGAAGAAGCGCACCGTGTTGCGTCCCGACTCCTTGGCCTGGTACATGGCCAGGTCGGCGTGCTTCATCAGGTCTTCGGGCCGCACGGTGTCGTTGGCGAACAGCACCACGCCAACGCTGCAGGACGTCTTCACCTCCTGGTCGGCCAGCGCCACCGGGGCGGCCAGGGCATGCAGCATTTTCTCGGCCACTTCCTCGGCCTGCCGGGCCGCCTTGGGGGCCTGCGTACTCAGGTCTTCGAGCACCACCACGAACTCGTCGCCGCCCAGCCGCGCCACGGTATCGCCCTCGCGCACCGTGGTGACCAGGCGCCGCCCCATCTCCTGCAGCAGCAGATCGCCCTGGTCGTGGCCCAGACTGTCGTTGACCAGCTTGAAGTTGTCCAGGTCGATGAACATCAACGCCCCCTGGTGGTGCGTGCGCTGGCTGGTGAGCTGGGCTTGCTGCAGGCGGTCGAGCAGCAGGCGGCGGTTGGGCAGGCGCGTGAGCGGGTCGTAGAAAGCCAGGTGGCGGATTTCTTCCTCGGCGGCCTTGCGCTGGGTGATGTCGGTGAGCGTGCTCACATAGTGCGTGACCTCGCCGGCCTCGGTCTTGACGGCGGTGATCGTCAGCCACTCCGGGAAGATGGAGCCGTCCTTGCGCCGGTTCCAGATTTCGCCCGACCAGGCGCCCGCGCTGGCGATGGCCGCGCGCATAGCGGCGTAGAACTCGGGGCCATGGCGCCCGGAGCGCATCAGCGACGGGGTCTGCCCGATGGCCTCCTCGGCGCTGAAGCCGGTGATGGTCGTGAATGAGCGGTTCACGTTGAGGATTTTCCCCGCCGTGTCGGTGACGAAGATGCCCTCCTGCGACTCGAAGGCGATGGCCGCGATGCGCAGCTTCTCCTGCGCGGCCCGAAGCTCGCGGTGGTAGCCGCTGAACAGGCGCCGCGACCAGCGCGAGAAACCGAACGAACCGGCCAGGCCCAGGGCCAGCGCGCCCGCCAGCATCAGCGCCAGTTCCATGCGCTTCTGGGTGCTGCCCTGCTCGTGCGCCTGGGTTTCGGCGCGCAGCGTGGAATGGAGCTCGTCGTTGAACATGGTGGTCACCAGCACCCAGCCCCAGGGAGCGTAGGTGGAGATCAGGGCCGTCTTGCGGCCCGGCGGATCGCCGGCGCGCGCGCCCGGACGGGGCCACTCGTACTCGACATATCCGCCGCCCGCCTGCGCGACGGCGCGGAGCTTTTCCAGGGCGCGCCGCTCCAGCGGCGGCATTTGCGCGGGCAGCAGCCCTTCCAGGGCGGCGTTGTTCGGGCTGAGCACGGAGCGCCCTTCGCGGTCGATCACGCCGACCGACCCGGTCGCGCCAAAGCGCAGCGTGCGCAGGCGCTGCATGGCCTCCTGCTGCTGCCGGTTTTCCCATTCATACAGGTAGTCGCCCGTGCCGATGAGCCAGTCGTATGGCGCGAAGTGGCGCACATAGGCGAGCTTGTCGGCCATGGTCTTCGGGGCGTCCGGGCGGTACCAGCGGTAGCGGAAGAACCCCTGGCCCTGGGGCACATGGGCCGCATTGATGAGCCCGCGCATGATGTAGGCGCCCGTGTCGTCCTGGTTGTCGATGCCCGCGCGGCCCTCGTACTGTGGCGCGGTGGGCAGCAGCACGAAGCGGCCCTGCATGCTGTCGATGAAGATGTAGCCCCGGCCGTCAAAGAAGCGCACCGGGCGCAGTGCTTCGACGATCAGCTTCTGCACCTGCGCCGGAGTGCGGTGGGGCGCCTCGCGCGCATGGATGGCCTGGGCGATCTGCAGGGCCGCATCGACCTGCTCGACGAGGCTGCGGCGCAGCACATCCTCGGTGCGCGAGCGCGTGAAATCGAGGTAGTCCACCGCCGAATTCATCTCGGCGGTGAGGCGTTCTTTCTGTTGCCGGGTGAGGACCTGCTCGATGCGCTCGAACGAGTTGCGCTGCTCCCGTTCGTTTTGCCAGGAGGTGAAGCCTGCCATGGCCAGCGTGACGATCAGCACCAGAGCCAGCGTGCCGATCAGATGCAAGCGCGGCAGGGTGGTTTCATTCGCGGAAAGGTGCATCACGAATGTATCAAATTGTTATCCATCTACAATTTTACCCGGCGTAAAAGGTGCAAAAAATCTGCATCAATGCACGCCAAACCTACGCCATGCGCTATGGATTTTGAGGTTTGTGGGGGCCCAGGTCAGCCCCGGAGCCTTCAGCAGGTCTGCTGCACGCCCAGGCGCTGCTGCAGCAGGGCGCTGCTGGTCGTGTATTCCAGCGGCAGCTTGTGCCCCGCCAGCCACTCGGCGGCGCCAAAGGCGGCCAGCGTGGCTTCGTGGAAGCCGCTGAGGATGAGTTTGCGCTTGCCGGGGTAGGTGATGGCGTCCCCCACGGCGTGGATGCCGGGAGCGCTGGTGGCGAAGGTGGCGGTGTCCACCACGAGCTGTTTGCGCTCCAGCGCCAGGCCCCATTCGGTGACGGGGCCCAGGCGCGGCACCAGACCCAGACGCACCAGCAGCAGGTCCAGCGGCAGGCGGAGCTGCGTGCCCTCGGGCGTGGTCAGCTCCAGCGCGGTGAGGCGGCCCTGTTCTTCGACGATGCCACTTGCCACGCCGATGGCCACCTCGATGCGGCCGGCCGCGCGCAGGGCCTGCAATTGCTCCAGCAGGGCGGGCGGGGCGTCGAACACGTCGCGGCGGTGCTGAAGGGTGGTACGGGTGGGGCGCAGGGCTTCGGGGGCGGTGGCGCAGGCAATGGCCTGCTGCACGGCGGGTTCGTCGCCGCCGTGCACCACCACGCGCTGACCGGCAAGACGGGTGCCTTCGTCCAGCCGGTAGCGCAGCTGGCCGCCTTCATGGGCTTCCAGGCCGGGGAGCTTCAGGGCGCGCGGCACAAAAGCGCCCACGCCGGTGGCGATGAACACGGCGCGGGCCTGCAGCCGCGTGCCCTGCGCGGTGCCGACGAGGAAGCCGCCCTCGGGCAGTGCCTGTACCGTGTCCACCTGCTGGCCGAGGTGGAACTGGGGGGCGAAGGGCTGGATTTGCGCCAGCATGCGCTGCACCAGTTCGTTCCCGGTGCAGGCCTGGACGGCGGGAATGTCGTAGATGGGTTTGTCGCCGTACAGCTCGGCGCACTGGCCGCCGGGGTGGGGCAGGGCGTCGATGACGTGGGCGCGCAGGCCGTGCAGGCCGAGCTGGAACACCTGGAACAGGCCGACAGGCCCCGCGCCGATGACGATGGCGTCGGTGCTGAGCATTCCAGAACTCAACGCGCCCAGCGGCCGGTGCAACGGACGCGGCCCAGGCGAGGGCCGCCGTGCAAGGGCCGCCCCGCAGCAGCGGCGGCGTCCCCCTTCCCGCAAAGCACGGCTTTGCGAGAGAAGGGGGAAGGCGCGCAGCGCCACAGGGGGTTGTGCATTACCTTTGCAGGTCCCGGACCTTGCCAGGCTGGCCGTTCCATTCGTCGGCGTCGGGCAGGGCGGCCTTGCGCTTGGTGATCGGCTTCCAGCCGGGGGCGTTGGTCAGATCGGCGTTGATCTTGATGAAAGCCAGCTCGGTGGGGGGCAGGTCTTCCTCGGCGAAGATGGCGTTGGCCGGGCACTCAGGCACGCAGACGGCGCAGTCGATGCACTCGTCCGGGTTGATGACCAGCATGTTCGGGCCTTCGACGAAGCAGTCGACGGGACACACGTCCACACAATCGGTGTATTTGCACTTGATGCAGTTTTCAGAAACGACGTGGGTCATGGCAGTGTTTTTTGGGGATCGGGAAAACCCGTGATTTTAGGACGGGTAGAGCCCGGCAGGGCGGCGGCCCTGCCGGTGCAGTGGAAAAGCGTGACCAAGGTCAATGCGCCGGGGTCAATTCACCAGCACGGCGCCCGCAGTGGCGTGGCTGGCAGTGTCCACCAGAATCAGCGAACCGAGTACGCGCGCCTGGCCAAACGGCGCGGCGGGCAGGGGTTCCTGCAGCAGCAGATCCACATGGCCGATGGCGTTGGGGTCGAGCTGGCTGGCGTCTTCCTCGGCCAGGGTGTTGATGTCGAGCTTGTGCACCACGCGCTTGACCTTGGCCTTGACCCAGCGGTGGCCGTGCAGCGCCCAGTAGACGCGGCCCGCCACCAGCGGCTCGTTGTCCATCCAGGCCACGGTGGCGTTGATCTCGCGCTGGCCGGGCCAGGCGGGCACGGCGGCGGGGGTGTCGAAGTCGTCCTCGGCCGGGGCCGCCTCGGTGGGGGCGGCCACGATCCAGTCGCCGCGCGATACGTCCACTTCGCGGTCGAGCACGATGCCGGCACTCTGACCCGCGTCCACGCCCATGGGGCGGCGCGCATGGTCGAGCACCTGGGCTACGCTGGCACGCTGGCCGCTGGGGAAGATCTGCACGGGCGTGCCCGGCTGCACGCTGCCCGCGGCCACGCGGCCCCAGAACACGCGGCGGCCCTGCGAGGTGTCGGATGAGGACGAGAACTTTTCCACCCACTGCACCGGGAAGGCCAGGGGCAGGCCGGTGTCGGCGGGGGTGTTGGGCAGCAGTTCCAAAATCTGCAGCAGGCTCGGGCCTTCGTAGCCGCACCAGCCGGGTTGGGCATCGACCACGTTCCAGCCCTTGAGGGCGGAGACGGGCACGGTGGCGCGCACGGAGATGCCGGCGTCCTGGGCGAACTGCGTCAGCGCGGCGGCGATGTGGCGCCAGGCGAGTTGCGGGTCTGGCACGGCGTCGAGCTTGTTCACGGCGAACACCAGCGAGTGCACGCGCAGCAGGTGCACCAGCAGGCTGTGGCGGCGCGTTTGCGGCAGCAGTTGCAGGCCGGGGTTCTGCCAGTCGAGCTTGGTGGCGTCCACCAGCACCACGGCGGCATCGGCGCTGCTGGCAGCCGTCACCATGTTGCGTGTGTACTGCTCGTGGCCCGGCGCGTCGCCGATGATGAACTTGCGTTCCTCGGTGGCGAAGTAGCGGTAGGCCACGTCGATGGTGATGCCCTGTTCGCGCTCGGCAGAGAGGCCGTCGGTCAGCAGGGCCAGGTCGGTCTCGCCCTGGCGCTGCACCCCTGCCAGGTGGTCTTGCAGCACGGCCTTGCTGTCCACCAGCAGGCGGCCGATCAGCGTGCTCTTGCCATCGTCCACGCTGCCGCAGGTGATGAACTTCAGCGCGGAAATATGGTCATTTGTGCCGTTTGCGCTTGCTGGTATTGCGCTGGCAGCTATTGAATTCATAGTGTTTGTCATTGGATTGATCTCAGTAATCCAGAGTGCTATGCACCGCTCGCATTGTTGGATAGGGCGCGGCCCAGGCCAGCGACCGCCGCGCAAGGGCCGCCCCGCCGCGCTGGCGGTGTCCCCCTTCCCGCGCGCAGCGCGAGAGAAGGGGGAAGGCGCGCAGCGACGCAGGGGGTTGCATCAAAAATACCCGTCTTTCTTGCGCTTTTCCATCGAGGCGTCGGAGGTCTTGTCGTCCATGCGCGTGGCGCCGCGCTCGCTCACGTCGGCGGCCAGGGTCTCGATCACGATGTCGGCGGCCGTGGCGGCCGGGCTCTCCACGGGGCAGGTGCAGGTGATGTCGCCCACGGTGCGGAAGCGCACCTGGCGCGTCTCCACCACTTCGCCCTCGCGGGGCGGGGTGAGTTCGGTCACGGGCACGAGCAGGCCCTTGCGCTCGACCACCTGGCGCTTGTGCGTGTAGTAGAGCGAGGGCAGGGCGATGTTCTCGCGGTCGATGTACTGCCACACGTCCAGCTCGGTCCAATTGCTGATGGGGAACACGCGGAAGTGCTCGCCGGGCTGCAGGCGGGTGTTGAACAGCGTCCACAGTTCGGGGCGCTGGGCCTTGGGCTGCCATTGGCCGAAGCTGTCGCGGTGGCTGAAGATGCGTTCCTTGGCGCGGGCCTTTTCCTCGTCGCGGCGGGCGCCGCCGAGGAGGGCGTCGAAGCGGAACTCTTCGATGGCTTCGAGCAGCGTGACGGACTGGTGCACGTTGCGCGATTCGCCGGGGTGGGCCAGCCGCACGGTGCCGCGCGCCATCGAATCCTCGACGCTGCGCACGATCAGCTCGGCACCCAGCTCCTTGGCGCGGAAATCGCGGAAATCCGTCACTTCGTGGAAGTTGTGGCCCGTGTCGATCATGAGCAGCGGGTAGGGAATGCGGCCCACGCCAAAGGCCTTCTCGGCGCACTTGAGCATGACCAGCGAATCCTTGCCGCCCGAGAACAGCAGGGCGGGGCGCTCGAAGGCGGCGGCCACTTCGCGCAGGATGAAGATGGTCTCTTCTTCCAGCGCGTCGAGGTGGCGGTTGCTGAGGTGGCTCAGCGTGGAGGTGTCGATGCGGGCGTTCATGGTTTTTTTAGGTCAAATTCGGCTCTAAGGCTTACGGGTCATGCGCTGGCAGCTATCGTTTTCTTGACATGCAGACCACATTCTTTTGCAGCTTCGTCCTCCCACCACCATCTGCCAGAGCGGAAATCCTCGCCCAGGGTGACGGCGCGGGTGCAGGGCGCGCAGCCGATGCTGGGGAAGAACTGGTCGTGCAGCGGGTTGTAGTCCACGCCGTTTTCGGCGATGTAGTGCCACACGTCGCCCCAGGTCCAGTTGGCCAGCGGGTTGAACTTGGTCAGCCCCTTGGTGGCCACTTCGCTGGTGTCCTGCAGCGGCACGTCGGCGCGGGCGTTGGACTGCTCGCGGCGCAGGCCGGTGATCCAGCCCTTCTTGCCGGTCAGCGCACGCGCCAGCGGCTCCATCTTGCGGATCTGGCAGCAGGCCTTGCGCAGTTCGATGCTGCGGTACATCGCGTCCTGGCCATGGTCGCGGATGAAGTGGATCACGGCCTCGTGCTGCGGGCGGAACACCTGCACCGGCGCGCGCGAGTGCGCCTGGGTGCGCTCCAGCAGCGCCAGGGTCTCGGTGTGCAGCGCGCCGGTCTCCAGCACGAACACGGGAATGTCGAGCGCCAGCGCGTTGATGAGGTGGGTGATGACCACGTCCTCGGCGCCCAGGCTGGAGGCCTGTGTCACCTCGCCCAGCGCTGCGGCCTGGCGCAGCAGGGCCTGCGTCTCGGCCAGCTTGGCGGCGAAGTCGCTGCTGGCGCGGGCGTTGAGTTCGGTAGCTTTGGCAGGCGCGCTGCGTCCGCCCAAAAAAGAGGAGGTGGCGCCGGTCATGCGGCCCTCGCGAAGTGGGGTTGCGGCTGCAGCACGTCACCCTGGTAGAAGGCACTGAAGCGGTCGAATTGGCGCTGTGCGTCGTCCCGGTCCACGCCCTCGCGCAGCACGGCCACATCGAAGCCGCAGCGGGCCATCTGCACGAGCTGGTCGATCAGCACATCGCCCGTGGCGCGGATCTCGCCCGTGAACTTCAGGCGCCCGCGCAGCAGGCGGGCCTGGCTGAAGGCGCGGCCGTCGCTGAACTTGGGGAAGTGCAGGTCGATGCGCGTGACGCCCGCCAAGTCCAGCGCCATCGGGTCGGCGTCGTTCGGCAGTTCAATGATTTTTTGGCCTTCTGCGCCCTTCTGGTGGGCGCTGGCAGCTATTATTTTCATAGTATCTCTCGGGGCGGTCTCAGGCGGAAAGGGCGGTGGAGGGCAGGCGCACGGCGTTGGCGGCGGCCTTGAAGGGGTCGATGCCCACGCGGCGCACCGTGTCGATGAAGTGCTCGTACTTCGGGCCTTGCGACTGGTCGGGCAGCTGCTGGCGCAGGGCGCGGTAGGTGGTGAGCAGGGCTTCGATCACGCCCGGCACTTCGGCCGCGCTGAACGAGGGGCCGATGATCTTGCCGGGCGAGGCCGGGCCCGACAGGTGCGAGCCGTCGGCACCGCCCAGGGTGATCTGGTACCACTCCTTGCCGTCCTTGTCCACGCCCAGGATGCCGATGTGGCCGCTGTGGTGGTGGCCGCAGCTGTTGATGCAGCCGCTGATGTGCAGGTCGATCTCTCCCAGGTCGAACAGCTCGTCCAGGTCCTGGTAGCGCTCGGTGATGGCCTCGGCAATCGGCAGCGAGCGGGCATTGGCCAGGGAGCAGAAATCGCCGCCGGGGCAGGCGATCATGTCGGTCAGCAGACCGATGTTGGGCTTGGCCAGGCCCAGCGCGCGCGCGGCCTTGTACAGCGCGGGCAACTGGTCGCGGCGCACCCAGGGCAGCACCAGGTTCTGTTCGTGCGTCACGCGCAGCTCGCCGGCCGAGAAGCGGTCGGCCAGCTCGGCGGCGGCGTCCATCTGGTCGGCGGTGGCGTCGCCGGGGGCGTAGCCCAGGCGTTTGAACGACAGCACTACGGCGCGCAGTTGCGGCTGGCGGTGCGGCAGCACGTTGCGGTGCATCCAGCGGCCAAATTCGGAGTCTTCATCCGAGGCGGTGCGCAGCAGGGCCAGGGTTTCGGCCTCGGCGTCCGAGGGGCGCAGATCAAGGGCAGGTTCCTGGAAGCAGGCCGTCACGCGGTCGAGTTCGGCCTGGGTGATGGTGTGCGGGCCGCCTTCCACTTCGACGATCTGGCGGAACTCTTCGTCCACCTGATCGATATAGGCCTGGCCTTCGGCCTTCACCAGAATCTTGATGCGCGCCTTCCAGGAGTTGTCGCGGCGGCCGTAGCGGTTGTAGACGCGGATCACGGCCTCCAGGTAGTTCATGAGCTGGTTCCATGGCAGGAACTCGCGCAGCACCGGGCTGATGGTGGGCGTGCGGCCCATCCCGCCGCCCACGCGCACCTTGAAGCCGAGTTCGCCCGCGTCGTTCTTCACGAGCTGCAGGCCCACGTCGTACCAGCCCAGCGCCGCCCGGTCCTCGCGCGCGCCGTTGATCGAGATCTTGAACTTGCGTGGCAGGAAGGCGAACTCGGGGTGCAGCGTGCTCCACTGGCGCAGGATTTCGCAGAACGGGCGCGGGTCGGCGATCTCGTCCTCGGCGATACCGGCCAGCGCGTCGCTGTTGATGTTGCGGATGCAGTTGCCGCTGGTCTGGATGCCGTGCAGGTTGACGGTGGCCAGCAGGTCCATCACGTCGGCGGCCTTGGCAAGCGGAATCCAGTTGAACTGCACATTGGTGCGCGTGGTGAAGTGGCCGTAGCCGTACTTCAGCTTCGTGCCGATGCGGCGGCCGTCGTGCAGCGGGATGTCGCCCAGCTTCTCTTGCGTGGCCTGGGCCTCGGCCAGCAGGGCGGCGTCGGGCTGGTCGTATTCGCGGGCCACGCGGGCCAGCACGCGCAGCTGCTGGCTGGAGAGCTCGCCATAGGGCACGGCCACGCGCAGCATGGGCGCGTAGCGCTGCACATACCAGCCGTTCTGCAGGCGCAGCGGCTTGAACTCGTCTTCGCCGAGCTTGCCGGCCTGCCAGCGTTCGAGCTGGTCGCGGAACTGCTGGGCACGCAGCTGGATGAACTGGTGGTCGAATGCGGTGTATTGGTACATGGTGGGGAAGGTCTCTTTGCCGAGACTTAAATCAAAACCAGTTTGGCGCCCGCCCAGGCGAGCAGCACGGAGAGGGCCGAGCGGATCAGGCGCTCCGGCGTGCGGGAGATCAGGCGCGAGCCCAGCCAGATACCGGGCAGCGAGCCCACCAGCAACTGGGCCAGCAGTGGCCAGTCCACCGAGCCCAGCGAGGCGTGGCCAAGGCCCGCCACCAGCGTCAGCGGCACGGCGTAGGCGATGTCGGCGGCGATGATACGGGGCAGCGGCAGGTGCGGAAACACCAGCAGCAACACCGTGACGCCAATGGCGCCCGCGCCCACCGAGGTGAAGGTGACCAGCGTGCCGATGACGGCGCCCATCAGCACCGGCAGGCTCCAGTGGCGTGGGTCGGTGGCGTTGGCGGCGTTGGCGCGGCGCGCGGCCAGCTCGGCGGCCTGGCGTTGGGGCGAGAAGGCCAGCACCTTGTAGAGCATGGCCGCAGCCGTCAGCAGCAGGGCGGCGCCCAAGGTGCTCGTCATGAGGTGCTGCACGCGGTCGCTGGCCGGGCCCATGCGGTGCAACAGCCACAGAGAACCGAGCGCCGCCGGAATGCTGCCCGCGCACAGCAGGCCCACCACGCGCCAGGGCACCAGGCGCTGGCGCGCCATGCTCACGGTGCCGCCGAGCTTGGTGAAGGCGGCAAACAGCAGGTCGGTGCCAATGGCCATGTGGGGCTTCACGCCGAAGAAGAAGATGAGCAGCGGCGTCATGAGCGAGCCGCCGCCCACCCCCGTCAGACCGACGATGAGTCCTACCGCGAAGCCCGCAAAGATGAACGCGAAATCATGCATGGGCGCCAATGTAGGCGGGCTGCATATGAAAACAAACGATTGTTTCGTGCTTCTCTTATGCGAATAAGCTTATGCGCGTGCATTGGCGCGGGTTGGGCGGGGTTGGACCACCCTGGTGCCCAGAGTGCACGCTCATGCCTTCAGCAGCCGTTCTGTGCCCATGGCACGGGCGAGTTTGGCGTCCAGCGGCAGCGGTTCGCCCTGCAGGCGCGCGGCCAGCAGCTCGCCGCAGAGCACGGCGCGGGTGAGCCCGCGCGCGCCCATGGCGGTGTTCAGCCACAGGCCGGGCAGGGCCTGAGCGTCTGCCGGACCGACGATGGGCAGCCGGTCGGCCGAGGTGCAGCGCACGCTGGCCCAGGCGTTCAGCGGGGCGGCGCCCTCGAACGCCGGGCGCAGCGCCGGGGCCGCCGCAGGCACCAGGGCCTGGAGGCGGCGCCCGTTGGTGGCGTGGGCGGCGGCTTCTTCTTCGGGCGGGATGGGCAGTTGTTCCACATCGCGGTCGAAGGTCGAACCCATGTGCCAGGCCAGGCCGTCCGCGTGCGGCACGTGCGCCACCAGGGCGCCGTTGCCGTTCACCGGGAAGGGCGGCAGGCCTTGCGCCCCGGCGGGCTGCGGCCCCCAGGAGAGCTGGCCGCGCACCGGTTGCAGCGGCAGGCGCGGGCCCTGCACCTGTTCAAGCAGGGCATTGCAGGCCGGGCCGGCGGCCAGCACCACCACCTCGGCCTCGGCCAGGCTCTGGCCCGCAGCGTCCAGCACCTGCCAGGTGCCGCCGTCGGTGCGGCGCAGTCCGGCCACGGTGCTGTCCGGGTGCCAGGCAATGCCGGGCTGGGCCAGAAGCTGCTGCACCAGGCGGGCCGGGCGCACCCAGCCCGCACGCGCATGCCAGCAGGCGGGGGCGTCTTCGGGCAGGCCTGCGGTGCGCAGGGTTTCGGGGGTGGCGGGCAGGCTCCAGTCGGCGCCCGGGCCATCCTGCCAGCCTTCCGGCAGGCCCAGGTGCGGGTCGGGGCGGCGCTCCAGCACGCCCACGGGGTTCCAGTCCACGCCGTCCTGCAGCAGGGCCTGTGACTGCTGCAGCATGGCACGCACGCCGCTGCGCGAGACGCGCGCAAACACGTTGTCGTCGGGCGAGAGGTGCGGGGCGAACAGCCCCACGGGCAGGCCCGAAGCGCCGCTGGCCGGAGTGGCGCCAGCGTCCAGCACCTGCACGCGCCAGCCGCGCCGCGCCAGGCTGGCCGCCGTTGCGGCGCCCGCCAGGCCCGCGCCGATGACGATGCAGCGCGCGGGTGTGGGGTGCTCGGGCCCGGGTTCGGCGGTGCGGCTGGTGCGCGGCTCCCAAGCGGGGTTGAAGGTGGCCTGCAGGTTGTCGCGCTTGGGTGGCACGCCGGGCACCTTTTCGACCACGAAGCCGCACTGCGTGAGCGCGTCGCGCACCGCGCGGGCAATGGTCCAGGTGGCCAGGCGCGTGCCCCGGTGGCAGCATCGCGCCACGGCCTTGAGCGTGTGCGGGCTCCAGATCTCGGGGTTGGTCTGCGGGCTGAAGCCGTCGAGGTACACCGTGTCCACGTCCCAGTGCTGCTGGCGCAGCAGGGCCTGGGCGTCGCCAATGCACAGCGTCAGCAGCACGCGCCCGCCGTCGAACCACAGGCGGTGCACGCCGGGCAGCAGGCCCCAGTACTGCGCGCACAACGCCTGCGCCAGCGGCAGCAGCTCGGGGTGGCGCTCGGCGGCGCGCAGCAGGTCGGCGGCGGACACGGGCCAGGCTTCGAGCGAGATAAAGTGCAGCACGGTGGGGCGCTGCGGGTCGGCGCGCCAGGCGGCCCAAGTGACGAGAAAGTTCAGCCCGAAGCCAAAGCCCGTCTCCAGGATGCGCCACTGCGGCGCCCCGGCCCAGGCCTGCGGCAGGCCGCAGCCGTGCAGAAAGACCTCGCGCGCCTGCGCAATGCCGCCTTGCTCGCTGTGGTAGCGGTCGCCGAAGCGCGGGCTGTAGGGGGTGCCGTCGTCGAGCCAGTCAATGCGTTCGGCCATGGTGTGCGGTGCGGGAAAAACGATAAAAAACGGCGCCACGGAGGGCGCCGGTCTGTGTCGGTGAAGAAAAATCAGGCGCTCGGCGGCACGTAGCCCTGCACCGTATCGGCGCCGCCGCCGAAGAAATGCTGCTCCATCTGGCGTGCGAGGTATTGGCGGGCGCGCGCGTCGGCCAGGTTCAGGCGGTTCTCGTTCACCAGCATGGTCTGGTGCTTGATCCAGCCGGCCCAGGCCTCCTTGCTGACGCTCTGCCAGATGCGCTTGCCCAGCTCGCCGGGGTAGGGGGGGAAATCAAGGCCTTCGGCTTCCTTGCCGAGCTTGATGCATTGAACCATGCGTGCCATGGGAGTGCCTTTTAGATGTTTGGGTAATTAAAAACTGAAAACACAGTAGTTCCAGTTTTGAAGAGCGGCTTCCAGAATCCATTCATCGCTTTTCAAAACCACTGGAACCACCCAATGAACTTTCGCCGCCACTTTATCAAGTTTCCCCTCGCCGCAGCCGCTTTGACCCTGGGCGCAGCATCGGCTTGGGCCCAGAGCGTGACCCTGCTCAATGTGTCATATGACCCGACGCGCGAGCTGTATGTGGAATACAACCAGGCTTTTGCCAAGCACTGGAAAGCCAAGACCGGCCAGGACGTGAACATCAAGCAAAGCCATGGCGGATCGGGCAAGCAGGCGCGCTCGGTGATCGACGGGCTGGAGGCCGATGTCGTGACGCTGGCCCTGGCTGGTGATGTGGACGCGCTGCACAACAATGGCGGCTGGATCCCCAAGGACTGGCAAAAGCGCCTGCCACTCAACAGCTCGCCCTACACCTCGACCATCGTGCTGGTGGTGCGCCAGGGCAACCCGAAGAACATCAAGGATTGGGACGATCTCATCAAGCCCGGAATCAGCGTGATCACGCCCAAC
>JANJVX010000257.1 GCA_024709845.1 Burkholderiaceae bacterium
CCGCGCACCGTGCCCGGCGGCTGCGCCAGGATGGCCTGGTAGCTCGGGCCGCCGCCGCGACCCACCGTGCCGCCCCGGCCATGGAACATGCGCAGGCGGATGGGCGTGGCGCCCACGCCGGTGGACAACTCGTCGAACAAATCCACCAGCGCGATCTCGGCGCGGTACAGCTCCCAGTTGCTGGTGAAGATGCCTCCGTCCTTGTTGCTGTCGGAGTAGCCCAGCATGATGTCCTGCTCGGCGCCCGAGCGACGCACCAGCGCGGCCACGCCCGGCAGCTGGTAGAAGGCGCGCATGATGGGCGCGGCGTTGCGCAGGTCCTCGATGGTCTCGAACAGCGGCACCACGATCAGGTCGGCCGTGGCCTCGGCGTCCAGGGTGCCGCGCACCAGTCCGGCCTCCTTCTGCAGCAGCAGCACTTCGAGCAGGTCGCTCACCGTTTCCGTGTGGCTGATGATGTAGTGGCGGATGGCATCCTGGCCGTAGCGCTGGCGCATGCGCAGCGCGGCCTCGAAGATGGCCAGTTCGCCGCGCGTGTGCTCGGAATACGCGGCGCCCATGACGCGCAGCGGCCGGGCGTCCTGCAGCAGGCGCAGCAGCGTTTCCCGGCGCGCCTCCTCGGACAGCGCGGCGTAGTCGGGCTCGACGCGCGCCACGGCCAGCAGCTCGGCCACCACGCGCTCATGCTGGTCGGAGCTCTGGCGCAGGTCCACCGTGGCGAGGTGGAAACCGAACACCTCCACGGCGCGCAGCAACGGGTGCAGGCGCTGGGCGGCCAGCGGCGCGCCGTGGTGCGCCTGGAGCGAAGCCTCGATGGTGCGCAGCTCGGCCAGGAAATCGGCGGCGCTGGCGTAGGGGTTCTGTGGCGCCACCGCGTGGCGCGCGGCCACGCCGCCGCTCAGTTCCTGCAGCGTGGCGGCCAGGCGCGCGTAGATACCGGTGAGCGCGCGGCGGTAGGGCTCGTCCTGGCGGTGCTCGTTGGTGTCGGGCGAGCTGTTCGCCAGCGCCTGCATCTCGGGCGTGACATCGACCAGCCGCGCCGACAGCGACAGCTCGCCGCCCAGCAGGTGCACCTCGGTCAGGTAGTGGCGCAGCGCCACCTCGCTCTGGCGGCGCAGGGCCTGGGCCAGCGTGCCGGCGCTCACGTTGGGGTTGCCGTCGCGGTCGCCGCCGATCCACTGCCCCATGCGCAGGAAGCTGTGCACCTTCTGCTGGCCCAGCTCGCGCTCCAGGTCGGCGTAGATCTTGGGAATCTCGCGCAGGAAGGTCGCCTCGTAATAGCTCAGCGCGTTCTCGATCTCGTCGGCCACGGTGAGCTTGCTGTAGCGCAGCAGGCGCGTCTGCCAGAGCTGGGCCACGCGGGCGCGCAGCTGCGCCTCGTTGGCGGCCAGCTCGCGCGGCGTGAGCGCGTCACGCGCGGCGTTGTAGAGCTGGGCGCGCTCGGCGATGTCGTCGCGCGCGGTCAGCAGCTGGGCAATGTCGCGCTCGGCATCCAGGATGCTCTTGCGCTGCACCTCGGTGGGGTGGGCCGTGAGCACCGGCGCCACATAGCTGCCGGCCAGCGCCTGCGCCACGGTGCCCGGCGCGATGCCGGCCCAGCGCAGGCGCGAGAGCGCCACCTCGATGCTGCCCTCCTGCGTGTCGCCCGCGCGCTCGCGGATGGTGCGGCGTCGGATGTGGTGCCGGTCCTCGGCCAGGTTGGCCAAGTGTGAAAAATAGGTGAACGCGCGGATCACGCTCACCGTCTGGTCGGCGCTCAGGCCCTTGAGCAGCTTCTTCAGCGCCTTGTCGGCCTCGTGGTCGGCGTCACGCCGGAAGGCCACCGAAAGCTTGCGCACCTGCTCGATCAGCTCGAACGCGGCCACGCCCTCCTGCTCGCGGATCACGTCGCCCAGGATGCGCCCGAGCAGGCGGATGTCCTGGATCAAGGGAAGGTCTTTGTCGGTCTTCTTCGCGGTCACGGGTTGTCTCCTCGCAAGGCAGGCTGCTGCGGCGCCGCATGCTAGCATCCCGTGTTAGATCTTTCCCTGCAAAAGCATGACGACCGAGCGCACCGCCCTTCCCCCCATCACCATCGCCACGCGCGAGAGCCGCCTGGCCCTGTGGCAGGCCGAACATGTGCAGGCGCTGCTGCGCGCGCGCGGCCACACGGTCAACCTGCTGGGCATGACCACGCTGGGCGACCAGATCCTCGACCGGTCCTTGAGCAAGGTCGGCGGCAAGGGCCTGTTCGTGAAGGAACTGGAAACCGCGCTGGAAGACGGCCGCGCCCACATCGCCGTGCACTCGCTCAAGGACGTGCCCATGGTGCTGCCAGAGGGCTTCGCCCTGGCCTGCGTGATGGAGCGCGAAGACCCGCGCGACGCCTTCGTCTCGCCGCGCTACGCGCGCCTGCAGGACCTGCCCCAGGGCGCCGTGGTCGGCACCTCCAGCCTGCGCCGCCAGGTGCTGCTGCACGCCCTGCGGCCAGACCTGAAGATCGAGCCGCTGCGCGGCAACCTCGACACGCGCCTGCGCAAGCTCGACGAAGGCCAGTACGACGCCATCGTGCTCGCGGCCGCCGGCCTCAAGCGCCTGGGCCTGGGCGAGCGCATCCGCACCGAATTCTCGACCACCGAGATGCTGCCCGCCGCTGGCCAGGGCGCCCTGGGCATCGAGGTGCGCGCCGACCGCCAGGACCTGGTGGACGCGCTGGCGCCCCTGGCCCACATGCCCACCTGGCTCATCGTCACCGCCGAGCGCGCCGTGAGCCGCAGCATGGGTGGCAGCTGCTCCATGCCGCTGGCCGCGCACGCCCGCCTCGAAGGCGGCCAACTGCACATCGACGCCGCCTGGGGCGACCCGGAAAGCCGCATCCCCCTGGTGCGCGCCAGCGCCAGCGGCGCTGCCAGCATGCTGGAACAAGCCGACGCACTGGGCGTGGCTGTGGCCGCGCAGCTGCGCGCGGGCGGCGCCACGGGTTGAGCACCTGTTTGCGACAGGTTCCCATGCCCCGCGTCATCGTCACCCGGCCCGAGCGCGAGGCCCTGCAGTGGGTCGCCTCGCTGCAGGCGCGTGGCATTGACGCGCAGGCCCTGCCCCTGATCGCCATCACCCCGCCGGCCGACGCCGAAGCGCTGGAAGCAGCACGCGCGCGCGCCACCAGCTACCGCGCCATCATGGTGGTGAGCAGCAACGCCGCGCAGCATTTTTTTGATCAAAAAACGGCTCAACCGCTTGCTGATCAAGCGCCAGCAGCTATCAAAACAAGAGTATGGTCGCCCGGCCCGGGCACGGCCCGCGCGCTGCAGGCGCTGGGCGTTCATGCTGCCAGCATCGACATTCCGGCGCTGGACGCCACGCAGTTCGACTCCGAATCGCTCTGGGCCGTGGTGCATGGGCAGATCGGCCCCGGCGACCGCGTGCTCATCGTGCGCGGCACCGAGGCCGGCGCCACCGAACAGGGCACCGGGCGCGACTGGCTGGCCCGGCAGATCGAGGCCGCCGGTGGTCAGGTGGACTTCGTCGTCGCCTACACGCGCGGCGCTCCCGGCTGGAACGCGGAGCAACAGGCCCGCGCCCGCGCGGCCGCCGCGGACGGCTCGCTGTGGCTGCTGAGCAGCTCGCAGGCCGTGGACAACCTTTGCGCCGCCCTGCCCGGCCAGGACTGGAGCCAGGCCCGCGCCCTGGCCACGCACCCGCGCATCGCCCAGGCAGCCCACGCTGCGGGCTTTGGCGCCGTGCGCGAATGCCGGCCCGCCCTCGATGATGTGGCCGCCTCGATAGAATCGGCGGCATGA
>JANJVX010000261.1 GCA_024709845.1 Burkholderiaceae bacterium
CCCCCCCCACCGACCCGTCCGCCAGCCCCGCAGTGCCTGGGCCGGGCGGCGCGCCGCTGGCGCACAGCAGCAAGGCCCCGGTGTATGTGCTGGGCGCCATCGCGGTGCTGGCACTGGTCGGCAACGGCCTGCTGTGGCAGAAACTCAGCACCATCCAGGAGGCCCTGGCCCGCCAGAGCCAGGACGCCAGCGCCCAGGCCATCGAAGCGCGCACCATTGCACGCCAGGCCCAGGAGCTGACCGTGGAGACCAGCGCCCGGCTGACTGTGCAGGAAACCCGCGTCAACGAGGTCGCGCTGCAGCGCAGCCAGCTCGAAGAGCTGATGCAAAGCCTCTCGCGCACCCGCGACGAAAACCTCGTGGTGGACATCGAATCCGCCTTGCGCCTGGCCCAGCAGCAGGCCCAGCTCACCGGCAGCCTCGAACCCCTGGTGGCCACCCTCAAGACCGCCCAGCAGCGCATCGAACGCGCGGCCCAGCCGCGCCTGGCACCGGTGCAACGGGCCATTGCCCGCGATCTGGAGCGTGTCACCAGCGCCAGCGTGGCCGACACCGCCGGCCTGCTGGCACGCCTGGACGACCTGGTGCGCCAGGTGGATGAGCTTCCCCTGCAAAACGCCGTGGCCCAGGCCGCCGCCACGCGCCGCATGAACGCCCGCGCCGCGGCCGGCGACGCATCGGCGCCGCCGCCGGCCGACATGCCCTGGTGGCAGGCCGCGCTGCAGCGCGGCTGGGAAGTGGTGCGCGACGAAGCGCGCGGCCTGGTGCGCGTGAGCCGCATCGACCAGCCCGACGCCGTGCTGCTGGCACCCGACCAGGCGTTCTTCCTGCGCGAAAACCTCAAACTCAAGCTGCTCAACGCCCGCCTGGGCGTGCTGGCACGCCAGTTCGATTCGGCCCGCGCCGACCTGGCCGCCACCAGCGCAGCGCTCAACAAGTATTTCGACCCCGCCTCGCGGCGCACCCAGAGTGCCGCCACGGTGCTGCAGCAGGCGCAGGCACACATGAGGGCGTCCGAGCTGCCCCGCCTGGACGAAACCCTCTCCGCCCTGGCCACCGCGGCCGCGGGCCGCTGAAACGCCCGAGGACACCCCGCGATGCGCGCAGCACTCTGGCTTCTGGCGTTGTTTGGCGTGGCGGTGGCCGCCGCCCTGTTCGCGGGCAACAACCAGGGCACCGTCACACTGTTCTGGCCCCCGTACCGGGTGGACCTCTCGCTCAACATGGTGGTGCTGGCCCTGGTGCTGGGCTTTGTCACGCTCTATGCCGCGCTGCGTGCGCTGGCCGCCCTGCTGGAGCTGCCCCACCAGGCCCGCCACTGGCGTCTGCAGCAAAAGGAACGTGCGATGCATGCCGCCCTGCTCGATGCCCTCACGCAGCTGCTGGCGGGCCGGTTCCTGCGCTCGCGCAAGGCAGCGCTGGCAGCACTGGAGCAGGAAAATGCCCTGGACAAGGCAGGCGCCCCCGCACCCCACGGCAACCAGCTGCGTGCCCTGGCGCACATGGTGGCCGCCGAGACCTCGCACGCACTGCAAGACCGTGCGCAGCGCGAAGCCCACCTGCAGCAGGCGCTTGAGGGCGCCATGCCGCGCCGCGCCGCGCAGGCCCTGGAATTGCGCGAAGGGGCCCACATGCGCGCAGCCCGCTGGTCCCTCGACGACCGCGAGGCCGATGCCGCCCTAGAGCGCCTCGCCAGCCTGCCCCAGGGCGCCGCGCGGCGCACGCTGGCGCTGCGCATCCGGCTCAAGGCCACACGCCTGGCGGGCCGCACACGCGAGGCCCTCGACACCGCGCGGCTGCTGGGCAAGCACCGCGCCTTCTCGGCCGATGCGGCCCGCAGCATCGTGCGCGGCCTGGCCATCGAGCTGATCAACCAGGCCCACGACCCCTCACAGCTGCAGGCCACCTGGCAATCGTTTGAGGCCGCCGACCGCGCCATGCCCGAGCTGGCCATCCACGCCGCGCAACAGCTGGCACGGCTGGGCGGCAGCGCGCAGCAGGTGCGCCAGTGGCTGCTGCCGGTGTGGCAACAGATGGCAGACCAGCCCGGCGCGCTGTCCGACCTGCATGCCCTCAAGCTGATCGACGCCCTGGAGGCCGGACTGGACGACATCGACGCCGCCTGGCTGGCGCGCATCGAAGCCGCACAACAGGCCAACCCGCGTGACACGCGCCTGCAGTACCTTGCCGGACGGGCCTGCCTGCAGCGCCAGCTCTGGGGCAAGGCCCAGCAACTGCTCACGCAGGCTGCACCCCAGCTGCGCGACGCCAGCCTGCGCCGCAGGGCCTGGCAGCACCTGGCCGAACTGGCCGAACAGCGCGGTGATGCACCAGCCGCCGCGCAGGCCTGGAAAAACGCGGCTCTGGCCTGACCCCGCCTGAGCGGCTGCGCCGCTCAGAGCCCCCCGCGCGCGCTGGCGCGGAACTCCGTCCATTCAAATCATTCGAACGAAGGCGTCAATTGCGTTGAAACCGCAAGAAGGCCGCGCTTCCTACACTTTCGCATGCCACGGCCCACCGGCCGTGGAACCTCCTTCTCCACAGCACGCTCACAACGCCATGACAAGCTCTTCCCTTGCCGCCGCTCCGGTCCGCTACAGCCTTGTCGCCATGGGCCTGCACTGGCTGATGGCACTGGTGTTGATCGGGCTGTTCGGTGTAGGCGTCTACATGGTGGATCTGCCGGTCTCCCCCGCGCGGCTCAAGCTCTACAACTGGCACAAATGGGCTGGCGTCACCGTGCTGGCCCTGGCCCTGGTGCGCCTGCTGTGGCGCCTGTGGAAGCGTCCGCCCCCGCTGCCGCAAACCATGCTGCTGGCCATGCCGGGCTGGCAGCGCCTGGCACACCATGGCACGCACGGCCTGATGTACCTGCTGTTCTTTGCCGTGCCCCTGACCGGCTGGGCCTACAGCTCGGCTTCAGGGTTCCGGGTGCTGTGGTTCGGCCGCATTGCCCTGCCCGACTTCGTACCCATCAGCCAGGCCCTGGCCGACAACTTCAAGCTGGGCCACAACGTACTGGCCATGGGGCTGGCGCTGCTGGTGCTGGTGCATGTGGCCGCCGCACTCAAACACCACTTCGTGGACGGCGACGGCCTGATGTCCCGCATGTTGCCCGGCCGCGGCTGACCCTTCCACCCGTTTTTTTGCAGACAACTTCCGAGGTCCTATGCTGACTTTGCGCACCCTCCCCTCCCTGACCCTGGCCGCCGGCTTGCTGGTGGCTGTTTCCGCCCAGGCCCAGCAGCAACTGGTGCCCGCCCAGAGCAGCATCGAATTCGCCGCCAAGCAAATGGGCGTGCCCATGCAAGGCCATTTCCGCAAGTTCGATGCGCAACTGAACTTTGACCCCGCCAAGCCCGAAAGCAGCCGCATCCGCTTCAGCGTGGACACCGGCAGTGCCACCATGGGCGCCCGCGAAACCGACGCCGAACTGCCCAAGCCGGTGTGGTTCAACGTGGCGCAGTTCCCGCAAGCCACGTTCGAGTCCAGCACCATCAAGGCCCTGGGCGGTGGCAAGTTCGATGTGGCGGGCAAGCTCACCATCAAGGGCACGTCGGTCAATGTGTCGGTGCCGGTGGCGCTGACCCAATCGGGCGCCACCACCACTGCCACCGGCGTGCTGCCCATCAAGCGCCTGGCCTTCAAGATCGGCGACGGCGAATGGGCCGACACCTCCATGGTGGCCGACGAAGTGCAGGTGAAGTTCAAGCTCGCGCTCACGGGCGTGGGCAAGCTCTGATCCGGCCGCCCTGCTGTTTTCCCCCTGCGTTTCTTTTTCATCGTTCTTTTTCCACAGGAGCTCTTCCATGCGCACTTCCCTGATCGCCCTGGCCGCCGCCGCCACCCTCGCCACCGGCGTGGCACACGCTGAAATGGCCAACTACGCCATCGACCCGACGCACACCTTCGTCACCTTCGAAATCAACCACTTCGGCGCCTCGGTCAACCGCGGCCGTTTCGACAAGAAGGAAGGCAGCGTGCAACTGGACAAGGCCGCCAAAGCGGGCAAGGTGGAGATCAGCTTCGACGCCACCTCGATCAACAGCGGCACCCCCGCCTTTGACAAACACCTGCAGAGCGCCGACCTGTTCAACGCCGCCCAGCACCCCAAGATCAGCTTTGTCTCCGACAAGTTCGTGTTCAACGGCGACAAGGTCAGCGAAGTGAGCGGCCAGCTCACGCTGCTGGGCAAGACCGGCCCCGTGACCTTCAAGGCCAACCAGTTCAACTGCTTCC
>JANJVX010000008.1 GCA_024709845.1 Burkholderiaceae bacterium
TCCAGCTTGCGGATGTCCACCTTGCCCACCAGGCTGGAGATGTCCTGGTTGTTCTCGTCACCCGGTTCGGTCTTGGCGATGCCCACCTGCTTGAGGATGCTGGGGTAGCGCTTGACCACGCGGAACTGGCGGATGTCGCCGCCATACTCTTCGAGCCGCTTGACCGCCCAGGGCGAGAGCACGCGCTGCAGGTAGCGGCTCGGAATGCCGAACTGTTCTTCGAGCACCGGGCCATCCTCCACCGCATCGAACAGACCGAGCGGAGATTCGTTCACCGGCGAGCCCTTGAGGGCATAGAACGGCACCTTCTGCATCAGGTATTTGAGCCGCTCGGCAATCGAGCTCTTGCCGCCGCCCACCGGCCCCAGCAGGTAGAGGATCTGCTTGCGCTCTTCCAGCCCCTGCGCGGCGTGGCGGAAGAAACTCACCACCTGCTCAATGGAGTCTTCCATGCCATAGAACTCGGCAAAGGCCGGGTAGCGCTTGATGACTTTGTTGGCAAAGATGCGCGAGAGGCGCGGATCGTTGCGCGTGTCCACCATCTCGGGCTCGCCAATGGCGGCCAGCATGCGCTGGGCGGCCGTGGCGTAAACCATGGGGTCACGCTTGCACTCGGCGAGGTACTCGTCGATCGACATTTCCTCTTCGCGCGAACGGGCGTAGCGCGCGGCGAAATTGCTGATGGCATCCATACGGCCTCCTGTAACGGCACCCCTGGCGTGCTCAGAAGGTACCGCGGTGATGCAGTGGGAATCGCTACCGGTATGGCCCTTTGTAGCACCCTGGTCAGGCCTTGAACAGGGTATTTGCGGGCACATTCCGGTTTTTTTTCTGACACGCACGCCCATGGGTAGAGCGTGGCACACTGCGCAAAGTTCATGCGTGCATGCCATCAGAAATGGCGCACCGGAAAAGCGCATCCGCCACCGCGCCTTCCGCAGCAAGCCGCGCCCCGGCAGCCGACTAATTTCTCAAGGAAAAGTGCTTGAAACACCTGCACCAAGGGCGCAAATAGCTATTATTTATATAGCAAACTAGCACAATGCTCAGGCATGCTGCCCGGCAGAATTGTCGACACCGGGCGTGAAACGCTCCAGCACATGCAGCGTCATGCCCTTGGCCAGTTCTTCCTCGCCATAGAACACCGTTCCCACGCCATCCATGCGCAGCATCTGCGACTCGTCTTCGCTGTGGGTACGAAGAACGATCTCGATGTCCGGGTTCAGCGTGCGCGCCGTTTCGACCATCTGGCGCACGTTCAATGGATCGGGCGTGGCCACCACCAGCATGGCGGCATCGGCGATATGGGCCTGTATGAGAACGGCGGGCTCGGCCGCATTGCCGGATACGGCCGCCACCCCCTTCTTGCGCAGGTCTTCGACAAGTTCGCGGTTCTGCTCCGCCACCACATACGGAATGCCGCGCGCATCCAGCGCCCTGGCAATGCGCAGCCCCACCCGCCCGTAGCCGACAAGCACCACCTGACCCTCCAGGTACTTGCGCTCGGTGCTCATCGGCAATTCGGCGTAGGGGTCGTCGCGCTGCTCCAGGCGCCGGGCCAGGTCCGAGCGCTGCAGAATCCAGCGCCGCACCGGCTCGACCGCCGCGAACAGAAAAGGGTTCAGGGCAATGGAGATCAACGCCCCCGCCAGCACCAGGCTCATGCCCTCCTTGGGCAGCAGGCCCAGCGCAAGACCCAGCCCCGCGAGGATGAACGAGAACTCGCCAATCTGCGCGAGGCTCGCGGCCACCGTCAGCGCCGTATTCAGCGGGTAGCGGAAGGCCAGCACCAGGCCCAGCGCCGCGATGGACTTGCCGGCGATGATGATGGCCACCACGCCGAGCACACGGGCAGGCTCGTCGAAAATGATCTGCGGATCGAAAAGCATGCCCACCGAGACAAAAAACAGCACGGAAAAGGCATCGCGCAACGGCAGCGACTCCTGCGCGGCCCGGTGACTGAACTGAGACTCCCGCATCACCATGCCGGCAAAAAAGGCCCCCAGGGCAAACGACACGCTGAACAGCTCGGCCGCGCCAAAGGCGATACCGATGGCGCAAGCCACCACCGAGAGTGTGAACAGTTCACGCGAACCCGTCTTCGCCACCTGCCACAACAGCCAGGGCAAGGCACGGCGGCCAAAAACAAGCATCAGCGCGATAAAGGCCGACACCTGCAGCAGCGTCTGGCCAATGGTCATCCACAGGGGCCGTGCATCGCCCGCACTGGCCGCCACCGGCCCGCCCAGCACCCCGGCCAAGGGCGGCAGCAGCACCAGCACCAGCACCGTGGCCAGGTCCTCGACCACCAGCCACCCCACGGCAATGCGGCCATTCATGCTGTCGAGCACGCCACGCGACTCCAGCCCCTTAAGCAACACCACCGTACTGGCACACGACAGCGACAGCCCGAAAACCAGACCAGCCCCCAGAGACCAGCCCCACCACGACGCCAGCCCCATGCCCAGCACGGTGGCCAGCCCCATCTGCACCACGGCCCCCGGGATGGCGATGCGCTTGACCGCCATGAGATCGCTGAGCGAGAAATGCAGGCCCACGCCGAACATCAGCAGCATCACGCCGATTTCGGACAGCTGCGCCGCCATCTGCACGTCGGCCACGAAACCAGGCGTGGCGGGGCCGATGATGATGCCCGCAACCAGGTAACCCACCAGCGCCGGGATTTTGATGCGCTCCGCGATGAAGCCCAGCACCAGGGCGATGCCAAAGCCAGCCGCGAGCGTTGTGATCAGGGGATAGTTGTGTTCCATGGCGTCCAATGGCAAGACCGGGCAGACCCAAGATTCACGCACACACCAGACACCGATGGATCAGCCCAGCCTCAGCCAAACCATTCTGTGGGGATGGGTGCCCTTCATCAAGAACGCCCAGCGTACCAGACGGACGGCAAGGTCTTTGCCGCACCAGCTGCGCCGAGGCCGGTCAGAGCCCGCTCAGCGGGGCTTCTTCTTCGGCCCGGGGCGTGCGCTGCCGGTGACCCGGGGCGGCAAACCGGTGTGCTGGGTCAGGATCTGGCCCGGCTCGGGCTGCGTCGGCTGCCGGTTCAGCGGATCCGGCCGCATGGTCGGAATCACGATGTACTTGCCCTTTTCCTGCTTGCCGCCACACTTGCTCACCGTCGGCTGGTAGGTGGGGATCAGGTGGTGCTTGCCATTGCCGATCAGGTCGGCGCGGCCCATGGCCTTGAGGGCCTCGCGCAGCAACGGCCAGTTGGCCGGGTCGTGGTAGCGCAAAAAGGCCTTGTGCAGGCGGCGGCGCTTTTCGCCGCGCACCACGTCCACGCGCTCGGCCCGCTCGTCGCGGTGGATGCCCTTGAGCGTGTTGAGGTTGGTGTGGTACATGGCCGTGGCCGAGGCCATGGGGCTGGGATAGAAGGTCTGCACCTGGTCGGCGCGAAAGCCATTCTTCTTGAGCCAGATGGCGAGGTTCATCATGTCCTCGTCGCTGGTGCCGGGGTGGGCCGCGATGAAGTACGGGATGAGGAACTGCTTCTTGCCCGCCTCGGCGGTGAACTTCTCGAACAGCGTCTTGAACCGGTCGTAGTTGCCGATGCCGGGCTTCATCATCTTGGTCAGCGGGCCGGCCTCGGTGTGCTCGGGCGCGATCTTGAGGTAGCCACCCACATGGTGCTGCACCAGTTCCTTGATGTACTCGGGCGACTCCAGCGCCAGGTCGTAGCGCAGGCCCGAGCCGATGAGGATCTTCTTGACGCCCTTGAGGGCGCGGCCGCGCCGGTAGATCTTGATGAGCGGGTCGTGGTTGGTGGTGAGGTTCTGGCAGATGCCGGGATAGACGCAACTGGGCTTGCGGCAGGCAGCCTCGATCTCGGGCGTGCGGCAGCCCAGGCGGTACATGTTGGCCGTGGGGCCGCCCAGGTCGGAGATGGTGCCGGTAAAGCCTTGCACCTTGTCGCGCACGTCCTCGATCTCGCGGATGATGGATTCTTCCGAACGGCTCTGGATGATGCGCCCCTCGTGCTCGGTGATGGAGCAGAAGGTGCAGCCGCCAAAGCAGCCGCGCATGATGTTGATGGAGAAGCGGATCATCTCCCACGCCGGGATCTTGGTCGCGCCGTCGTGGCGGCCGTTCTCGTCGGCATAGCGCGGGTGTGGGCTGCGCGCGTAGGGCAGGTCGAAGATGAAGTCCATCTCCGGCGTGGTCAACGGCACGGGCGGCGGGTTGATCCACACGTCACGCGCGGTGCTGCCCTCGCCGTGCGCCTGCACCAGCGCACGGGCGTTGCCGGGGTTGGTTTCCAGGTGCAGCACACGGCTGGCGTGGGCGTAGAGCACGGCGTCGCTGCGCACCTGCTCGTAGCTGGGCAGGCGGATGACGGTGCGCTCCTGCGGCGGGCGCTTGCGCTTGGCCTCCAGGGCCGGGTTGGGCACAAAGGTCAGCGGTTTGGTGTTGCTGTCCAGCTCCGGTTTTTCTGAGCCATTTTGGCCTGCAACGACCGCTGGCAAAGCGCCATCAGCTATCGAAACAGTAGTGCTCTGCGCACCACAGCTGGCCCCCTGGCTGGCGGCCTGCTCGCTGGTGGTCTGGTAGGGGTTGATGTGCGCCTCCACCGGGCCGGGCTGGTCCACCTCGGTCGAGTCCAGCTCGAACCAGCCCTCGGTGCTGGGGTCACCCGGGCGGCGGATGAAGGCCGTGCCGCGCACGTCAGTGATGCGTTCCACCGGCTCGCGGCGCGCCAGGCGGTGGGCAATCTCGATGAGCGCGCGCTCGGCATTTCCGTACAGCAGCAGGTCGCACTTGGCGTCCACCACCATGGAGCGGCGCACCTTGTCGCTCCAGTAGTCGTAGTGCGCGATGCGGCGTAACGACCCCTCCATGCCGCCCAGCACGATAGGCACGTCCTTGAAGGCCTCGCGGCAGCGCTGGCTATAGACAATGGCCGCGCGGTCCGGGCGGCGCCCGGCCTCTGCGCCGGGGGTGTAGGCATCGTCGCTGCGGATCTTGCGGTCGGCCGTGTAGCGGTTGATCATGGAATCCATGTTCCCCGCCGTCACCCCCCAGAACAGGTTGGGCTTGCCCAGGGCCTTGAAGGCCTCGGCACTCTGCCAGTCCGGCTGCGAGATGATGCCCACGCGAAACCCCTGCGATTCCAGCACGCGGCCAATCACGGCCATGCCGAAGCTGGGATGGTCCACATACGCGTCGCCCGTCACCAGCACCACGTCGCAACTGTCCCAGCCCAGTTGCTCCATCTCCGCCCGGCTCATGGGCAGGAACGGCGCCGTGCCAAAGCGCTTGGCCCAGTAGGGCTTGTAGCTGGTGATCGGCTTGGCCGCGCGCGGGAAGAAAGAGACGTCAACGTAGGCATTCATGGGGGGTGCGGCCATCTGACGGGCCAATCGGGGGGGTGCAAGATTTTAAGTGGCGAGCCCAATCACCTGTAGATCAAGGGGCTACAGGGCGCCTGCCAGAACCGGCAACCGCACTGCTATGCTGGCGCAGTCCCTGCTGCAACGCCGCTCCCCATGAAACGCCTCTCCCAGTACTTTTTCCGTGGGCTCATCGCCTTCCTGCCGGTGGCGCTGACCGTCTATGTGCTGATCCTCTTTGTCACCTGGGCCGAGCGCTCGGCCATGGCGCTGCTGCGGCCGGTGACGGGAGACTTCTACCTCCCCGGGCTGGGCATTGCCCTGGGCGCGCTGCTGATCGTGGGACTGGGCGTGCTGATCTCGCTGCCCAGCGCCCCGCGCCTGCTTTCCTGGGTGGAACTGCCGTTCACCAACCTGCCGGTGATCAAGAGCATTTACTCGTCATTGAAGAACTTTGCCGACTACTTCGCACCACATGAGCAAGACGCCCAGCAGGTGGTGCTGCTCACCATGCCAGGTTCGGAGCTGGGCATCGTCGGCCTGATCACCCGCCAGAGCATGCAAGGCCTGCCCAAAGGCCTCAGCGCGCTGGACGACCGCGTCGCGGTGTACCTGCCCATGGGCTACATGATCGGTGGCTACACGGTGTTTGTGCCCCGCAGCTGGACGACGCCCCTGGACATGTCCGTGGAAGAAGCCATGCGCATGGCCTTGATCGCGTTCATGGCATCGGGCAAGGGCAAGGCCGAATAGCCCGTCCCCGCTACTCCACCACCGACCGCACCAGCATGGAAAAAAGCTCCTGCGAGGGCTGGTGCTTCTTTTCCCTGGCCGGGAAACGTGCGTCGTAGGCTTCCACCAGGGCCGGATCGAACCCGTATACGGCGCTGGTGTGCAGCTTCCACTGGTGGCCCGCAAAAAAGCCCGGGCGTAACTCCAGCACCAGCAACCCCAGGGGAAACTTTCCGTCCAGGCTGCAGACCCCCAGGTCCTTGCCCGTCCTGAAACCGTGCCTGCAGTAGTTGTGCGGATCACCCAGGATGAGGATGGCGGGATACCCTTGCTGCACCACCAGTGCCTTGGTGTGCTCGATCAGCGCCGTGCCCACACCCCGCCGTTGCCAGGCCGGGTGCACGCACAACGGCCCGAAGGTGGCGGTCTCCACCTTCTCGCCCAGCTCGTTGACAACCCAGGAACGGGTGTACAGGATGCTGCCGACGATCTGCCCTTCCACCTCGGCCACAAAGGCCAGTTCGGGCAGAAAGTCCTCGTGGCTTCGCATCACGTGGACGAGGTAATGCTCGTCGCAACCAGGCCGGTACAGGTTCCAGAACGCTTCGCGCGTCAGCGCCTCGACGATGGGGTGGTCGGCAGGGGTTTCAGGTCTGATGCAAATGTTCATGGAACGGCTCCTTCGTTATCCACAAGGCCCTTTACCGCCGCCCCCGGTACTGCCCCGGCCCCACGCCCTGCCACTGCTTGAACGCATGGTGAAAGGCGGAGGGCTCCTGGTAGCCCAGCAGGTAGCCCACCTCGGTGATGGGCATGTCCGAATGGGCCAGGTAGTGGCAGGCCAGCTCGTGGCGCGTGGCGTCCAGCAGGGTCTGGTAGGCCACGCCCGCGTCCATCAGACGGCGCTGCAGGGTGCGGGTGGACAGGTGCAGGTCATCGGCCACATCAGCCAGCTTGACGGCACCCTGCCCCAGCCGGGCCGAGATGCGCTGGCGCACCTGGGCGACGATGCCGGTGTCGCGCGGGTGGCGCGCCTGCAGCAGTTCGTCGGCATGGTTCTGCAGCAGCGGCAGCAGGGCCTTGTTGGCCTGGGGAATGGGCAGGTCCAGCAGCGCGGCCGGAAAGATGGCGCGGTGCGCCGCGCCGCCCCAGCGCAGCTGCGCGCCGCTGGCCTGGGCGATGGCCTGGGCCGTGGCGTCGTCGCGCGTGTGGGCAAACTCCAGCACAAAGCCGCTGATGGGCTGGCCCACCAGCCATTGCGCGCAGGTCTGGATGCCCGCAAACACCGACTCGGCCAGTGCAGCCGCCGCCGGGTGGTCGGGCCAGTGGTTGGCCCAGGCGTACTCCACGGTGTCGCCCTGGCGCGCGAAGGACGAGCGCCCCAGGTCGTGCACCAGTGACTCGAACCGCAGCACCTGCGCCAGCGCCTCACCCAGCGTGGGGCAAGCCAGCAGCAGGATGCCATTGACGCCATAGGTGGTGGGCTTGACACTGCTGCCCAGGCGCCAGCCAAAGCCCGGCCCCGCGTGCGCCAGCGCCTGCTGTAGCAGGGCGAGGTAGGTGGCAACGGGCATGTCGTCCTCGCCCGGCACGTCCTGGCCCAGGGCCTGCGCCAAGGCGGCAGCGGGCACGCCCTCGGCGCGGGCGGCATCCCACAGCGTGCGCGCATAGGGGGCCACGACCCGGGGCGCGGGCGTGTTTGGCGTGATGGAACAATCGGTTGGCGGCATTGCGGAATGGCAAACGGGCGCCCGATTCCTACAGTAGCGCCCATTGTTGGGAGTATGTCATGCGACGCTGGAACGGCTGGGGCGACGACGCCACTTCGATGAACCTGGGCGAAGGTGCCCGCGCCATGCTGGCCGAGCGGCTCGGCCCGGGCCACCCCGGGCAGGACGCGCGCCGCGAAGACCTGCTGGCGCGCATCCCACCCTCGCGCCTGCCCGAGCACCCGCTGATTGACCGCAGCCCCGAGGCCCGCCTCCCCGTGGCCTGGGGCGAGAGCTATGCCGACTGGATCCGCAAGCGCCTGGGCCACCTGCCGCCGATGCCCGATGGCGTGGCTTTCCCGGAGTCGGGCGAGCAGGTGCGCACCCTGCTGGACTTGGCGCACGCGCAGCGCTGGGTGGTGATTCCCTTCGCGGGCGGCACCAGCGTGTCGGGCCACCTGGACTGCCCGGCGGGCGATCGGCCCGTGCTCTCCATGCACCTGGGCCGCATGAACCGCCTGCTGCACCTGGACAAAACAAGCCAGCTCGCCACCTTCGGCGCGGGCACGCCGGGGCCGCTGGTGGAGTCGCAACTGCGCGCGCAGGGCTACACGTTGGGGCATTTTCCGCAGTCGTTCGAATACTCCACCGTGGGCGGCTGGGTGGTCACGCGCTCCAGCGGCCAACAGTCGCTGCGCTACGGGCGCATCGAGCAGCTCTTTGCCGGTGGCCGCATGGAGACGCCAGTGGGCACGCTCGCCCTTCCCACCTTGCCCGCCGCCAGCGCCGGGCCCGACCTGCGCGAGATCGTGCTCGGCTCCGAAGGGCGCTTTGGCGTGCTGACCGAAGCCACCGTGCGCGTGTCACCGCTGCCGGGGCACGAGAGCTTTCACGCCCTCTTCCTGCCCGACTGGGACGCCGCCGAGGCCGCCGTGCGCGCGCTGGTGCAGCAGCGCCTGCCGCTGTCCATGCTGCGCCTGTCCAACGGCACCGAAACCGAAACCAACCTGCGCCTGGCGGGCCACGAACGCCAGATCGCCCTGCTGGAGCGCTACCTGGGCTGGCGCGGCTGCGGCCAGGGCAAATGCCTGCTGACCCTGGGCGTGACCGCCGACCCCACCACCGCGCGCCACGCGCTGCGCACCGCACGCAGGCTGCTGGCCCAGCATGGCGCGGTGTACATCGGCCCGGCCATGGGCAGCAAATGGGCGGCCAACCGCTTCAAGGGCCCCTACCTGCGCAACACCCTGTGGGACCTGGGCTACAGCGTGGACACCATCGAGACCGCCGTCGATTGGCCCCAGGTCAAGCCGCTGATGCTGGCCATGGAGCAGGCCGCGCGCGACGCCTTCGCGCCCTTCAGTACGCCGGTGCACGCCTTCACCCACCTCTCGCATGTGTACCCGCAGGGCAGCAGCATCTATTCGCAGTACGTGTGGCCCACTGCACCCGGCGGCTTTGAACCCAACTTTGCGCGCTGGCGCGCACTCAAAACAGCCGTGGCCGCGCAGATTGCCGCGCACGGCGGTACCGTGAGCCACCAACACGGCGTGGGGCGCGACCACGCCACGCACCTGGCGCAGGAGAAGGGCCCGCTGGGCATGCAGACCCTGGCCGGGCTGTGCCGCCAGTTCGACCCGCACGGCATCATGAACCCCGGCAAACTGCTGCAGGACGGTGGCCCATGGGCGGACTGAACGGCGCATTTCCCCCGCGCGCCCAAGCGCTGGCAGCGCTTTCCGGGCAGGCGTGGGATCTGGTCGTCATCGGCGGCGGCATCACCGGCGCAGGCGTGGCTCAGCAGGCCGCCGCCCAAGGCTGGCGCGTGCTGCTGGTGGAACAGCGCGACTTTGCCTGGGGTACATCGAGCCGCTCGTCCAAGCTGGTGCACGGCGGGCTGCGCTACCTGAAGGAAGGCGACCTCAAAACCACCCTGCATTCGGTGCGCGAGCGCAATCGCCTGCTGTGCGAGGCACCCGGTCTGGTGGAGCCGCAGAGCTTTCTGTTTGCCGACTGCGCGGGCCGCAAACCCAGCCGCTGGCTCATGCAGACCGGCCTGGTGGTGTACGACCTGATGGCCGGAAACCGCCGCTCGCGGGGCGGCCACTTCCACGCCGACCTGGCCGCCACGCAGATGCTGGCGCCCGGCCTGGCGCCCCCTGGCCTGCGCGGCGCGCTCGTCTTCCAGGACGCCAAGACCGACGACGCCCGCCTGGTGCTGCGCGTGCTGCAGGAGGCGCGGCGGTTGGGCGCCACCACGCTCAATTACCTGGCGGCGCAGGGGCTGACGATCGAACAAGGCCGCGTGGCAGGCCTGGAGCTGCAAGACGCCCTGGATGGGCAGCGCTACACCGTGCGCGCACGCTGCGTGGTCAATGCCACCGGCGCCTGGGCCGACCGGCTGCGCAGCGGCACGGGCGCCCCACCCCTGCTGCGCCCGCTGCGCGGCAGCCACCTGGTCGTGCCCTTCTGGCGCCTGCCGGTGGCACAAAGCATCAGCTTCATGCACCCGCAGGGCGGACGGCCGGTATTCCTCTACCCCTGGGAAGGCGCCACGCTCATCGGCACCACCGACCTGGACCACCGCGACCCGCTGGACGCCGAGGCACGCATCACCCCGGCCGAGGTGGGCTATCTGCTGGACGCGGTGAACGACCAGTTCCCTGGCGCGCATCTCGCCCCGGCGGACATCAGCGCCTGCTATGCGGGCGTGCGCCCGGTGCTCGACGATGGCCAGAAGGATGCCTCCAAGGCCACGCGCGACCATGTGGTGCGCGATGAAGCCGGCCTCATCACCCTGACCGGCGGCAAGCTCACCACCTTCCGCCCCATGGCGCAGGACGCGCTGGCCCTGGCCGCGCCGCATGTGGGCAAGCCCTTTGCGCGCGGCGACGCGCCGCTGTTCACCCCCGCCACGCCCCTGAACCCCCGTTGGAGCCCCGCCGTGCGCCAGCGCCTGCAGGCACGCTACGGCAGCCTGGCCGCCGATCTGTGCGCGGATGCCCGCGCGCAAGACCTGGAGTGCATCCCCGGCACGCAGACGCTGTGGATCGAGCTGCCCCTGGCCGCCCGCCACGAGGCCGTGGAGCACCTGGACGACCTGCTGCTGCGCCGCACGCGGCTGGGCATTCTGCTGCCGCAAGGCGCGCTGGCGCTGATGGACCGCATTCGCCAGCTCTGCGCGCCCCACCTGGGCTGGAGCGATGCGCGCTGGGACACGGAAATCGACCGCTACCGCGCACTGGTCGCTACCCACTACCAGTTGCCAGATTTAAACAAAATTGGGCTCTAGCGCTTATCCATACTGCGCAAGCAGCTATCAAAACAATAGCCATCGACTCCAGGAGACCCCATGACCAAGCCCTACCTGCTGGCCATCGACAACGGCACCCAGAGCGTGCGGGCCCTGCTGTTCGACCTGCACGGCAACCTGGTGGACAAGGCGCAGGTGCCCATCACCACCTACCAGTCGCCCCAACCCGGCTGGATGGAGAACGACCCCGAGGCCTTCTGGCAAACGCTGTGCCAGGCCTGCCAGCGCCTGTGGGCCAGCACCTCCGTGCCCAAGGAATCCATCGCTGGCATGGTCGTCACCACGCAGCGCGGCACCACGGTGTCGCTGGGGGCGGACGGGCAGCCGCTGCGCCCCTCCATGATCTGGCTGGATCAGCGCCGCGCCGAGCTGGCCCCGCGCCTGCCCTGGTGGTGGGAGGCAGCGTTTGCCGCCATCGGCATGCGCGACACGGTGCGCCACTTCCAGCGCGAGGCCGAGGCCAACTGGATCGCCCAGCACCAGCCCGATCTGTGGGCGCGCACCAACAAGTTTTTGCTGCTCTCGGGCTACCTGCACTGGCGCCTGGCGGGGCGCATGGTCGATTCGGTGGCCTCGCAGGTCGGCTACGTGCCCTTTGATTACAAAAAGGGCCACTGGGCGCCGCCGCACGACTGGAAGTGGCACGCCCTGCCCGTGCGCCCGTCCATGCTGCCCGAACTGGTGCCGGCGGGCACGGTGATTGGCGCCGTCACGCCGCAGGCCGCGCAGGACACCGGCATCCCCGCCGGACTGCCCATCGTGGCGGGCGCGGCCGACAAGGCCTGTGAGGTGATCGGCGCGGGCTGCCTGACGCCCGAGATCGCCTGCCTGTCCTACGGCACGGCCGCCACCATCAACACCACCACGCCGCGCTACCTGGAGGCCACGCCCTTCATCCCACCCTACCAGGCCGCCGTGCCGGGCCACTACAACACCGAGGTGCAGATCACGCGCGGCTTCTGGATGGTGAGCTGGTTCAAGGAGCAGTTCGGCCAGCACGAGGAGCTGCTGGCACGAGAGCGCGGCGTGCCGCCCGAAAGCCTGTTCGACGAGTTGGTGAATGCCGTGCCGCCCGGCGCGCAGGGCCTGATGCTGCAGCCCTTCTGGAACCCCGGCATCAAGGTGCCCGGCCCCGAAGCCAAGGGTGCCGTGATTGGTTTTGGCGACGTGCACACCCGCGCCCACCTGTACCGAGCCATCCTCGAAGGCCTGGCCTACGCGCTGCGCGAGGCCAAGGAGCGCATCGAGAAGCGCGGTGGCGCGCGCATCGAGCGCGTGCGCGTCTCGGGCGGCGGCTCGCAGAGCGACGCGGCCATGCAGATCACCGCCAACATCTTCAACCTGCCCTGCGAGCGCCCGCACCTGTACGAAACCAGCGGCCTGGGCGCAGCCATCATCGCCAGCGTGGGCCTGGGGCTGCACCCCGACTTCACCACCGCCGTGCGCGCCATGGCGCGCACCCGCCAGG